>JBDUDA010000135.1:0-8204 GCA_040003205.1 Acidobacteriaceae bacterium
GCTGTGCGACTTCGAGCCCGCCGGCATCTTCTCGATTCGAAAGCACGATCGCAATATGGGCATCAGGAATCTTGCCAGCCTCTACATTGCGCGCGATGGCTTCGAAGTTCGAGCCGCGTCCGGATAAAAGGATCCCGAGATTCGTCATGATAATGATTGTTTAACTGAGCGTTGCTCGCACATGGTAATGCATGGCGCGGAACCCGCGGTAGTGCTCAAGTTAAAGCTATAACCGGGGACTGTCATCTCGAGCGAAGCAAAGCCGGAGGCTTTGCGGAGTCGAGAGACCTGCTGTTCGCATGGAAAAACAGGTCTCTCCATTCCACGGTGTCTTCGCAGTGCGAAGTCACCGCTCCGGTCGAGATGACAGGTTAACTTGAAACTGAGCCACTGCCGAAACCCTCAGCCGGTTTTACTCCCGCCATCGGCATTCGGTATAGTCTTTATACCCATGTATCAGAACTTCACCGCAGTCGACCGCTGGAGTAAGAAGAACGTTCACTGCGTCTATCAGGCTCTGATTGTCGCCATCGCGACGCGCCATGCGGACGCGGTCGACATCAAATTCCTGGTGGACGGACATCCTCTCTGGATTGCGCTTCCCCTACCAGCCTGGACTGAATACCAGAACCGCACCGGTAAGGTGATTACCGATCCGCTTGCCGTTGAAATTGCGGGACACTATCTCAAGACCGCGCTCGAATCCGGCGAAGGCGTCGGGCGGGAGATGTATTCTCTGACCACGGAACAGACATTGCAGCAACTTGATGCGTTGGTAAACGAGCCCGTGTTAAAAGCGAAGAAGTCCGGTGTCAGAAGTTAGTTTCTAATTCCAACCACTGCCATCATTCTTCCCGTAACACCTTTTTCCGCGCGATGGGAAAAAAGTAAGTCCGTGCGGCAAGCCGTACAAAATGGCGAGACGGTGATATTCCGGCGGGAAACTCCGATCGCCCGCAGTTGCCGCAAATTTGCTTCCGCCAGATCGAAGAAAATTTTCCTCGGCAGTTCGCTGTGGCCGGGCGCGCGCGCCGTCAAAAAAAGCATGGGATACTTTTCCCGGACGGGATCGGACTCTTCCACTTCACGGAACAATTTCCCGGCATACTCGAATTGAGATTCGAACGATTCGCGCATTTCGGCACCCACTTCATAGCAGCAGTTGCGGATGCCGGGTCCAATGGCAGCTTTGATGTCTTGCGGCCTGGTCCCGAAGTGCCGCCGCATTTCTCCCGCGCCTTTTTCCACGATGCGTTTCAAGGTGCCGCGCCAACCGGCGTGGAATATCCCTACCGCGGGGCGCTTGCTGTCAACAAGGATGATGGGCAAACAATCGGCGGTCTGGATGCCGAGCAAAATCCCTCTCGCCTGCGTGATGAGACCGTCGCCCGCCAGTTCTCCTTGCGCCGTGTCCGATACGCAATGAATGAGGTCCGAGTGGAGCTGGCGAAGGGTGATCAGTTGCGGCGCATTCGTCGACCCAGTGAGGTCTTTTAGAAAGAGCCCACGATTGCGTTCGACCGTCGCGCGCGAATCCTGTTTGGTAAAGCCAAGATTAAGTGTTTTCGACCCATAAGCCTTCGAAAGACCGCCCGTCCGCGTGCTGAATCCGTGAATCAGCCCCGCAATTTCCTCAAGCGAATCCGCTCGCAGAATGCTGACGCGGGTTTTTGGAACAGATTTCGTTGGCACGAAAGTAATCTTATCTGAGTTACTTCAAGAGTTCGGCTACGAATCAAAACCAGCCCCGCTTCGGTATGATGTTCAAGCACAAACCTCTTGCTATGACGCTCACTTTTGCCAGACGTCTATTCGTTACCCTATTTCTCCTTACTGTTCCCGCTTTGCTGGCCGCTCAAAAGACGGTGCCTGCGCCGGCCCCGGTTCCGAAGTCATTGGAGACTTCGGCTGAGAAAGCTCCTGACTACTCTCAGGAAGCTTACGTTCTTGAGAAGTGGTACACGACTTACCACTTCGAAAACGACGGCTCGGGGAAACGTGAGCTCTACGCTCGCATTCGCGTACAGAGCGAAGCCGGAGTGGAGCAGTTGGGACAAGTTATGGTGGGATACAACTCAGCAAACGAGCGAGTTGAAATTCCCTATGTGCGGGTTTTGAAAACCAATGGCACGACCGTGACCGCGCCCCCGGATTCCGTCCAGGATTTAAGCGCGCCGCTACAAAAAGAAGCTCCCGTGTACACCGACTTTCGCCAGAAGCACATCACGGTGCCGGGATTGCGCCCGGGAGAAGTTCTGGAATACGACATCGTCACGATAGTCCATACGCCGCTCGCTCCGGGACAGTTCTGGATGGAGCATGATTTCGCTAAAGCTGGAATCGTGCTGGACGAACAGCTTGAGGTCAACATTCCGAAAGAACGCAGCGTCAAGCTGAAGACCCGCCCGGGGAATGATCCGAAGATTACGGAAGAGAACGGACGCAAAATTTATCGCTGGATGAGCTCCCATCGCGAGCTCGATGACGACGAGAAAGACAGAAAAGACAGCAAGAAGCCGCGCAAGAAGATCGAGCCCGAAATGCCGGCCGTGCAGATTACGACGTTCGCCGACTGGGCGCAGATGGGCAAATGGTACGGCGAATTGGAACATGACCGGCGAATCCCTTCTCCGGAAATCCGCGCCAAGGCCGCGGAGCTGACGTCAGGCAAAAGCACCGACCTCGGGAAGATCGAAGCTCTCTATGATTTTGTCGCCAAGAATTTTCGCTACATAAGTTTGTCGTTTGGAGTGGGCAGGTTTCAGCCGCATGCCGCGTCCGACGTGCTGCATAACCAGTACGGAGACTGCAAAGACAAGCACACGCTGCTCGCCAGTTTGCTCGAGGCTTCCGGCTATCACGCTTCTTCGGTGTTGATTAATTCCGCACGCAAGCTCGATCCGGACATGCCCTCGCCATCGCAGTTCGATCATGTAATCAGTCTCGTTCCCCTGGGTAAAGAAGAAGTTTGGATGGACACCACGACCGAGGTTGCTCCCTTCCGCCTTTTGTCATTGAATATTCGGAAGAAGCAAGGCCTGGTCATCCCTGCGGAAGGTGTTCCCCACCTGGAGGAGACGCCGGCGAACCCGCCATTTCCCAGCATGCAATCCCAGGACTTTGACGGCAGAGTCAATGAATTCGGAAAAGTGGATGGCCACGTTAACTATCAGGCACGGGGAGATCTCGAACTTTTTTTGCGTATTCTTTTCCGCCGTCTGCCCAACTCGAAGTGGCAAGTGTTCGTGCGGCAAATTAGCGCATCCGGCGGGTTAGACGGCGAGATCAAGAATTTGCATGTAAGCGACCCGGCGGCCACCAAGGAGCCGTTTCACTTTGATTGGGACGTCTCGGCGCAGAATTTTGTGGATTGGGCGAAAAAGAAATCCGATCTCAATCTCCCGCTCTCCGAAATCACCCTTCCCGACGCGGACGAAGACAGCACCAGCGGCGATCCGATTCAGCTGAATGGTCCGGGAACTTTCGATTACCACGTCAAGCTGGAATTTCCCGCGAAGTACGATCTGCGCGCCCCCCTGGCGTTCTCGCTCAAACGCGATTACGGACAGTACGACGCAACCTACAAGGTCGAGAAAAACACTTTTGTTGCCGAGCGCAAGTTGGTAACCGGCGTGAGAGAGCTGCCGCAAGCTCGCGCCAGCGATTACCTTGCATTCCGGCGCGCCGTGTTCACCGATACCCGGCAGCATCTTTCAATTGACAGCACCGCGGCCGGAACGCCTACGACGCCCACCGATCTGAAGGGCGATGATTTAAAAGAAGCCGCTAATGCGGAAGTGCAACGCGGCAATTTCCCCGCGGCCATTAATCTTCTAAAACGGGTGGTGGAAGCCGATCCGAAAGACAAGAATTCGTGGGGCACGTTGGGACGCGCCTACATGGCCCTGCGCCAGACTGACAATGCCATCGACGCGTTCCGCAAACAGACGGAGATCAGCGCGTACGACGAAAATGCGTTTAGCAGCCTGGCATGGGCATACTCTGTGGCGCGGCGCTACGACGAAGGCGCTACCGCCTACAACAAGGCGATTGAAATTAATCCGCTTAGCGAGTATGCGCACGGGGCGCTTGGGTCAATGTATTCCGAGGCTCATCAATATGAGAAAGCGGTCCCTGAATTGGAGAAGGCGGTAAGCATTAAATCTGACAATCCCGCGCTCCAGGTTGCTCTGGGCGATGCTTATTTAAATCTTGGCCAGGATGATAAAGCAATCGCTTCCTTTGATCAGGCCGTACAAATTTCGGCGACCCCCGAAATCTGGAATAGCGTCGCGTATCAGCTCTCACTAAAACGGTCCCATCTTGATCGCGCGCAGCAGTATGCGGAATCCGCGGTCTCTGCCACCGCGGGAGCGCTTCGCAACGCCGACCTAACTCAACTTAATCAGCGAGACCTGGGCTATATGAATGCGCTATGTGCGTATTGGGACACGCTCGGATGGGTGAGTTTCGCCAAAGGTGATTTCACGACAGCAGAAAAGTATGTGGGCGCCGCCTGGACCTTGAGTCAACTGGGGGATGTGGGCGATCACCTGGGACAGATATACGAAAAGCTCGGACGCAAAGACGATGCGATTCGTGCCTATGCCAAGGCGCTTGATGGGGTACGTCCCGACCCCGAAACGCGCGGTCGATTGGCCGGGCTGCTGGGGTCAGATGAGAAAGTGGGCGCAACCGCCGGCAAGCACCGCTACGATCTGACGGCCGAGCGCACGATTCAGCTAGGTAAAGTAGCCAAAGAAACCGCGAGTGCGGAGTTTTTTGTAATGCTCACTGCGAATAAATCCGGAGCCAGCGTCGAAGGCGTGAAATTCGTCAACGGAGACGAAAAAATCAAGCCTTTCGGTGAGGCTCTGAAAACGGCAAAATACAACATTACTTTTCCGGACGAAACGCCGACAAAGATATTGCTACGAGGACTGCTTTCTTGCTCCAAACTGACCGGTAATTGCATGTTTGTAATCTATCTGCCCGAGGACGTTCGCTCGGTTGACTAGTCCGCCAGATCGAGATGGCGTTGATGCCAGGTGGTAGCCTGTTCGAAGGCGTGCGCGAGTTGTAACACTCGATACTCTCCCCAATGTGGGCCGATAATTTGCAGGCCGATCGGGAGTCCGTCAGCAGTAAATCCGCAGGGAATAGATATTGCTGGTAGACCCCAGACATTTATAGGTCGGGTATTGCGAAGCAGAAGTATCTCGCGCGGACGAAGTAATTCAGGATCCTTCTCGAGTTCGACGATGGCGGGCGCTGGAATGGGGGTGGTGGGCGTAACCAGCAAATCTACACTCTCAAAGATTTGGCTGATGTCGCGGCGAACCTGCTCTTGTTTCCTTTGGCACTGTTCGATTTCAGCGGGAGTGATGCCCTCGCCCGTAAGAATGCGCCGCAGAGTCTCCAGCTGATAGAGATCTGGAGTTTCTTTCACGGACTCGCGGTGATAGGCGTAGGCTTCCGCTGCCTGGAGTGTGCGGTCGGTCGGAACCGCAATTTCTATTTCTTCAACCGCCGCCACCATTGTGGTGAGCACTCGAATTGCTTCCTCCACGGCCAAGGCGATTTGCGCATCTAGATTCTCGTAAAAAAATGCTCGCGGGATTGCAAGACGAAGCGCCTTCAGTTCCTTCGCAGTCGCGTCCTGATCTTGCGCCGACAGCGAATTGGCGTGCGGAATTGTAGTGCCGTCTGCGCTCGAGATTGCTGCGAACATTGCAACCGCATCGGAAACGCTGCGCGTGATGGGACCAACGTGGTCAAGCGAGGGCGATAAAGGAATGACGCCACGGCAACTGACTCTTCCGTATGTTGGCTTAAGTCCCACCACTCCACATAAGGCCGCAGGCTCGCGCACCGAGCCCGCAGTGTCCGTCCCGATCGCTCCATAACAGAGCGCGGCGGCCACTGCGGTCGCCGATCCCCCAGACGATCCGCCGGCGATGTGCTCAGGGTTCCACGCATTTCGCACGGCTCCGCAATAACTGACCATCGAGCTGCCTCCGTAGGCAAACTCGTGAAGGTTTTGCTTGCCGAGTAAGACAGCTCCGGCATTTTTCAGGCGCTGAACGACTACGGCATCGTGGGTGGGAATGCGATCTTTGAACAATGCACTGGCAGCAGTCGTTCTCACGCCAGCGGTATCGATGAGGTCCTTCAGCGCGAGTGGGATTCCATGCAGCGGCCCTCGCCATCTTCCCTGTCGAATCTCTGCGTCGGCAAGTTGGGCCTGCGCGAGCGCTGAGTCGGCGGTGACCGTGATAAACGCGTTCAGCCTCGGATTCAACCTCTCGATACGCGAAAGGCAATCCTTCGTGATCTCCGCGGACGAAAGGTCGCCTTTGCGAAGCAAGTCTGCTAACTCGAGAATGGGCTTTCGCAGAATCGATCACTCCCAGACTGCGTATTGTGGCCACGATTATCGCCGAAGCCAGCGGCAGCTTTAGTTGAAAGTTTATAATCTTCTAGTAATGTTGTGGCGGCAGGCTAAGAACGAATGCAAACCATATGAGTGATATGACAACGACTACCGTCGCTACCCAGGGCTTTCTGCTCGATGGTAAGTGGGTTGAAGACGGGGACGCCGTCGACGTGCGCGCACCGTACGATGGAGCGATAGTCGGAAGCGTCTTTCAAGGTCGCCGCGGGCACGCGGAGGCGGCCATCGCAGCCGCAGTCAAGGCTTTCGGCACGACGAGGCGTCTGCCAACATTCGAGCGTCAGCGCGTGCTGCGCCGGATCGCTGAAAACATCGGCAAGCGAAAAGAAGAGTTTGCCCGCACCATGGCACAAGAAGCGGGCAAGCCGATCAAGGCCGCGCGCACTGAAGTCGAACGCTCCATTTTTACTTTCACCGTCGCCGCCGAAGAGAGCACTCGCATCTATGGCGAGTATCTCCCCCTCGATTTGCAGGAATACACCGCCGGGCGCTGGGGAATGGTGAAGCGTTTCCCGCTCGGTCCGATTGCGGGCATTACTCCATTTAATTTCCCGCTCAATCTAGTCGCGCACAAAGTTGCCCCTGCGATTGCCAGCGGATGCACTATGGTGCTGAAGCCCGCACCCCAAACTCCGCTCACGGCATTGCTGCTGGCGGAGGCGGTGCAACAAGCGGGTTGGCCGGACGGCGCGCTGAACGTGGTCCCGCTGTCAAACGAAGACGCTGGAATTCTCGTGACTGACGATCGTCTCAAGATGATCAGCTTTACCGGCAGCGTCCCCGTGGGTTGGGACATTAAGCGCCGCGCAGGCAAGAAAAAAGTTCTACTCGAGTTGGGCGGAAATGCGGGAGTAATTGTTCATAGTGACGCTGATCTTGCGTACGCGGCCGAGCGCTGCATAACCGGAGGTTTCACTTACGCCGGACAGACCTGCATCTCGGTGCAAAGAATTCTCGTGGAGCGGTCCGTTTTTCAGAAGTTCACAGATCTGCTGGTGGCGGGCGCGAAACAGTTGAAAGCCGGAGACCCGATGGATGAATCCACAGACCTCGGACCGGTGATTCGGGAAAGTGACGCCGTGCGCGCAAGCGATTGGGTGCAGGAAGCCGTCCGCGGAGGCGCGAGACTGCTCTGTGGAGGCAATCGCCGCGGTTCGGTGCTGGATGCGACCGTGCTCACGGCGACGCGTCCGGACATGAAAGTGAACTGTCAGGAAATTTTTGCGCCCGTGGTGACCGTGGAGTCCTACGATAATTTCGACGAGGCAATTCGCCGGATCAATGATTCTTCTTTCGGATTGCAGGCAGGGCTCTTCACGCGCGACGCTAAGTTAATTTTCCAGGCCTTCGAAGAATTGGAAGTCGGCGGACTGCTTGCCGGAGACGTGCCGTCTTTCCGCATAGATCATATGCCGTATGGCGGCGTTAAAGACTCCGGCCTGGGGCGGGAGGGATTGCGATACGCAATCGAAGAAATGACGGAGCCAAAGTTGCTGGTGATGAATCTACGCTGATCTCACTCAGGCAATGTCATGCTGAGCGAGAGAGCCGTTCACAAAGTGAACGGCGAGGGAGTCGAAGCATCCCCATGCCCCTCAAAGTGGCGGCGGCTATAGGGATTCTTCGATGCGGAAATGCGATTCGCAAAGGCGAATCGCATTTCCTTACTCAGAATGACATTTTAATTTTTTTAATTTTCCCCCCGCGCGAAAGTTTCGGCAGTGGTGTCATTTGAATTCAAAGTAGCCCA
>JBDUDA010000136.1:0-8189 GCA_040003205.1 Acidobacteriaceae bacterium
GCTTGCAGCCGCCCTGGGATCATTCGTCTGGAAAAAACTTCCGCACCATTCGACTAGTTCAGTCGCGCGGAGCGTTGCCGTGGAGCCAGCATCCCCTCAGAAACTAACACCTGCAGCTGCATCTACTCCGCAGCTTGTACCACAGACGGTTCCAGATGCTGCCCAGAACCCGAGTGCTCCCTCGGCCGCAACTTCAGAAAAAACTAGTTCACAACCGCGAGTTACCGGCATCCGGCATTGGTCTTCAGCCGATTCGAGCACCGTCGTGATTGACCTTCAGGATCAGGTGCAATACGAAGCGCACCGGCTCGCCAATCCGCAGCGAATTTATCTTGACCTTCGCGACACCAGGCTGGCGCACGAACTGGATGGCAAGGTAATCGATGTCGAGGATGCGTTGCTGCTGCGAGTTCGCGTAGCGCAACCCGCTGCTGGGATCACACGGGTAGTTCTGGAGACTAAGGCGGAATCAAAATACTCAATTAGTTTGGAGCAAAATCCTTATCGCCTGGTAGTCGAAGTTCGCAAGCCGGGCGCAATATCGCCCGATCCAGAAAAGGCGAATCCGATTTCCAGAGATCAGGCATCACCGAACACAAATTCTTCGTCTTCGAGGGCTTTGAGTCCAAGTTCTGTCGCAGCGACTTCGGGGAACTCGATAGCCGTAAACTCGCCGACTCGCGTTGCGGCAATCATACCTGTGAGCGCGGGCGCGAAAGATCTTCGTCCCTCACCCTTGAGCCGTTCGCCCTTGACGACGAAAATCACTGATCCCCTTGAACCTGCCGCTACGACGCCGGCGCATGCAGCCGTTCCGAAATTGCGTATCGTACTGGACGCTGGCCACGGAGGCTGGGATCTTGGCACCGTGGGGAGAAAAGGTTTGCTGGAGAAAGATCTGGTATTGGATATCGTCGAGCGAGTAGGAACCCTGATTCAAAAGCGGCTCCCCGTTGAAGTCATCTATACGCGGGCTGACGACAGTTATGTGGCCCTCGAAAAACGGGCCGAAATCGCCAACATTTCCCGCGCAGATTTATTCATTTCCGTTCATGCCAACTACAGCGACTCCGCGTCCGCGCGGGGAGTAGAAACTTACTACACCAACACTTATTCGTCGGTACGCGCTCGCACCGCCGAGGCAGAAAACTCTGCGATCAAGCTCCAAAATATCGATTGGACACATGTTGACATTCGGGCAAAGGTTGAGCAGTCGCACAAGTTCGCCGCCACCATACAACACTCCTTGTTTGGGGCGTTGGCTTCGACTAATCCTGATATTCGCAATCGCGGCGTGAAAGAAGCTGCCTACGTGGTCCTTACGGGCACATCGATGCCCGCAGTGCTCGCCGAAGTTTCATTTGTAAGCAGTCCAACGGACGAAAATAATCTACAAAGTTCGCGTTATCGGCAGCAGATTGCAGAGGCGCTCTACAAAGGAATCGCGAAATATACCGACGCTACGCGACACGTGCAAATGGCGAGCACTTCGCTCAAACCGAAGGACCGGTAGGTCTCGCCGCTAGTGTGCTACCTCGGCATTCTTCAAAGCATCTTCCAACCGCTGTTGTGATTTCGTAGCGCCTTGCTGCAAACGCCATCCATCGTCGTATCGCCTGAAAGCCACGGTCGCCTGGTACTTAGTGCCGGGCGGATATAGTGCCGATCCCAGATCGTTCACCGCCATCCATCTCCACTGAAAATCCGCATCGGCAACATTCCCGTCCTGACTGACGCCTGTAACCGCCAACAGTTCCCGCCGCGCGGTAGGCACATTAAAGTAACTAGAGGTGGCGGTGTTTTTGGAGATGAAATTACGAAAAGTGTCTACGCCGACAGGAGTGAGCGCAACATCCCAGCACGGTGACGGACTGACATCCGGCGCGCACGGTACGTTGGCGCCCGTGATCCATCCATGATGCTGTAGAACCATATATTCCGGGGAGGTATAGTCCCGGTTCGAGATAGTGCCAGTGCGAAGCCAGAACTCGGGAACGGTTTTGAACGCCTCCGAGTTCGTGATCAGGTCGGCTGCTACTTTGCGGCTCAGACGATCGCGCGAAGAGCAGGCTGCCGTCGCGCATATCAACAACAGCAAACCTGCGATTGAAGCTTGAGCAGTGCTTTTGATTCTCACTGGGTGACGATTTTAACTAAAGAAGACTCAGAACGGGACGATAAATTACCTAGGGAAGAAGATCGCGGAGAGAAAGGACGGTCAGTGATCTGAGTCTCGAACTTCGCGCCCCATCGGCCCGGAATCGCCGATTCACATGATGGACATCGGCCGCTTGTGGTCAGAAGATATTTTTGAATGAAATATCCGTACCTCTGGACTAGTAGGCTTCCGCAGCTTGCGCAGTAAGTATTCTCGAGATTGGCGACTCTGCCCGGCAAATTTCCCGCATACACGTAGCGTAACCCTGCGTTTTTTCCAATCGCAGCGGCGCGTAATAGATCGCCCGCTGTCGTATTTTCCGGGTCAGGCATCTTGTAGTCCTTGTGGAAGGCGGTGACATGCCAGGGAATGTCGGGCGAGATGCCAGCCAAAAATTCCGCCAATCCTTGTAGCTCCTCCGCCGAATCGTTGAAGCCGGGGATCAGCAGCGTGACAATTTCCAACCAAATCCCGCTCGCATACAGCTCGCGGATGGTCTCAAGAATGGGCTGAATGCGTCCGCCGAGCTCATGATAATGGCGGTCGGAAAAACTCTTGAGATCAACTTTGTACAGGTCAATCCAAGGGCGCAGATATTTCAGCACCTCAGGGGTCGCGTTCCCGTTGGAGACGAATCCCGTTATCAGCCCCGCGTTCTTGGCTTCCTTAAACACGGCAACTGCCCATTCACTGGTGATTAGCGGCTCGTTGTAGGTGCTGACGAGAATTTTCGCGCCCTGCCGAACGGCATCTTTTACCAGCGTTTCGGGAGTTGCGCGCAACGGATTTGACAGTGCTTCTGGGTCTCGCAGCGCCTGCGAGGTCACCCAATTTTGGCAGTATCCACAGTGCAGGTCGCAGCCAAGCATTCCAAAGCTGTATGCCAGCGCACCAGGGTAAGCATGGAAGAATGGTTTCTTCTCCACAGGATCGCATTGCACCGCACCTACGTAGCCCCAGGGGGCATAGAGGGTCCCGTCGCGGTTGAATCGCACCTTGCAAACGCCGGCCTGTCCAGCGGAAATTGGACAGCGATGACCACAGGCAAAACAGCGCACGCGACTACGATCGAGCTTTTCGTATAACTGGGGCTCGCCTTCTTTTACGTTTTCGTAAATCAGATCGCGAAGGGTGGACACTGCATTCATCCTAAGAGAAATTGCAGAAATTTCGTGGCCGAGCCGGCACTATGGAAGTTTGAAATTCACCGTAACTTGAGTCTCCATTTCCGTCGGCTGCCCGTTCAGAAAGTAAGGCTTGTATTGCCACTGTCTCACGGCGTCCACAGCAGCGCGGGCCAGAAGCGGATCTCCAACCAAAGTTTTCACGCTGCTGACTTTTCCCTCTCTGCTAATCGTCGCCTGTAATTGGACCAAACCTTCACGACGCGCCTGTATAGCCTGCCGGGGATAGGTCGGCTGGACTCTCTTAATCAGCAGCGGTTGAGCGCCGCCCTGCGAGACTCTAACGACTTCCGCATTCGGCGAGGGAGGCAGGAATGCGGGATCAGGGCTGACGATGCCGGCGAGCTTTTCGGGATTCGTTTCCACGCCCAAGTCACTTAGCGATGGAGCCGCAGAAGGCTCAGGCTCGGATTGTCTATCGAGCGTTTCCGGGGGCGTGCCTGTTGGAGTTGCTTCTTTGCGGCGACGATTTGGTTCTGTTCTGGCGCTGGCGTCATTCTTAGTGGACGGCACCCTCTTCGCGACTGATGCGTCGTGGGGTTTTTTCATCCATGCGTCCGCCTGGAGCTTAGCCGTGGCAATCTGAATACGGCTCATTCTCGAAGCCAAAACGGGCAGACGATATCTGCTTCCCTGGTCACCACCAGCCTCGGCCAGAAGTGCCCAGAAATACGCCTTGCTTAAATCCTGGGGAACTCCCCTGCCGGCCCAGTAATAAGCTCCTAACGTAGCCTGAGAAGTTACGTGCCCTTGTTCAGCAGCTTTGGCAAACCAGCGCAAAGCTTCGGAATAATTCTGCTTCACGCCCTCTCCAATGGCATAACGTGCTCCTAGAGCGAACTGTGCGGTGGCATCGCCTTGCTGTGCGAGCTTGCGAAGGCCCCCCAAAGTACTTGCCGACGCACCCCGAGAGGCGGCTGTTTGAGATTCGGTTTGCGAACCGGGCGCTTCAGAAGGAGCTTCGGCCTGGCGTCCGCCCCTCATCGTAAAGATGAAGAGGGCAATAAAAATAATACCGAGTACAACGGCACCTGCGACGAAGACGTTACGCCGGGATTTCGAATGCAGCCCAGCCATTTGGTCCCGGATATTGGGCGGCGTGTAAGCCGCGCGTGAGATGTAACCAACTCGCATATCGCTCTCGTCGGTTTGGTGCGAGCCGATGCCCACCATTGCCTGACCTGGCAAATTTTCTGTTAGCGCGGCCGGGCTCTCCCGGCGGTTGACTGCGCTAGCGACTAACTCTGACAGGCTCTGAAGCGTGATATTTTCGGATTCTCCGAAAGCACTCTGCCGAGGCGAGAATACTTCTAGAATTCCGATCACCGACCCCGAAGACTTGATGGGTGCGGCGACCATGGATCGGATTCCAAGTCGGCGGCAGCTTTCCCGATCCACTCTTTCGTCAGTTTCTGAATCGTCGCAGCGGAGCAGCCTGCCAGTACTAACGCATTCCCCGGAAAATCCTGAACCGACCTTAAGACGGGCCCCGAGATCGGGGGCGTCTCCACCGGAGCTTGCATAGCAGATCAAGACGTCGTCGGGAGCAGGCTGCCCGTCTGAAGGTCGTAATGCAATCGCGGCCCCGCTGGCCTGAGTGAGGCTGCGCGCTCGCTCCATCGCCATTTGCAGGAATTTGTCGAAATTCGTTCCCGGCGTTTGAGCGTGCTGCTTAACGTCTCTCAGCCCCGCCAGGATGGAACTGTAATCCTGCATTACCGGTAGGCTCGGCTTGCTGGGATAGTCCGCGATTCTGCTGGTATTAGGAATTTTATTCTGGCTGCCGCTGGCATCGTTTTCAGCCATGTGCGGCGGCGTTCGAGTCTCGGCATGGGCCTGAGACGCTACGATTTCGAAGTCCTTCGCCACACCATCCGCGGGACCTAATTCGCAGAGCAAGTCGTCTTCGTCGGTCGGCCAGGCGGCCGGAGTCATAAGTTCATTCTCTGAGTTCGCCGCAACCGCATTTGTCAGAAGCCACTCCTTCAAGCGCTGAGAAGAGACCCGCGACATTTCCGGAAAGCAGAGCCCAGCCTTCCCCAAGCGGTCGGACCACACCACACGACCCGACGTTTGTATGTAACTCTTCGTCTTCGGGAGGTCTAACCCGATACTCACGGTGGAATTTACGGTGAGTGGCAAAGGAGCCTGGATTCCGATTCCATGCTCGCTGATGTCCAGAATCTCACTTAAATCGAAAGCCATGCCATTGGAGTTTCCATCCAAGTTGGCATAGGCAGGCAGATGGACTCTTTGCCTCGCACTTCGGCGCTCACGGGGAAACCCCCGCGGATTGAAGGAGGATTGAGCTCGGTTGGTCCCGAAGGGCTCCATACAGGCTGTATGTTACATGTTACCCCATGCAGGCAAAGCAGCAATCGCGAATTGCACACCCGGAAGGGCACCGCTCACACAACACTTAGGCTGTATTCCGCTGCTCCGTTTCTTCGGGACGAAGGGACCGCAGGCTTGATAGACGGGAGATAGCAGCCACCATCACGCTCGACAGGCGCCTCATGGTGGCGATATCGTGCTGGGTAAAGGCATTGGGGGTTCGCGATAACACTTCGAATACTCCCCAGGTCTTCTGGGTGTGGCGGAGCGGCGCCACCAGGATCGAACGAGCGCCAAGGCGGCGGCAACTCTCAAGGTCAACGAGGGGATGGTTCTCCGCATCGTTGCAGAGCATAATTTCACCCGTTCGGACGCAATCCGCGGAAATGCCCGAATCTGTCTGAAGGCGAACACCCAAATCTGGAGCGGTGCGTCCGGCTCGCGCGCGGCAGATAATCTCATTTCCCTGGCGAAGGGCCAGGGCTGCGCCGCTCGCGCGCGTGAGGGCCTGTGCGCGCTCCGCGATAATGCTGATGCCGGGCTCGAGGTCCATTTGCGCCGGATGTATTTCAAATTTTGGTGTGCTCAGTTCCGTATCCGCGGCCCGAGAGAGCCGCTCGCGGCAGCGGGACGGAGGAGCGTAGTAGGGCCGAGCGAGATCCTCAACAAAAGAGTCGGGCACAGTTTTAAGCAGCTCGCGCACGAGACGGTCGAGCTCGCTGTCGTGAATTAATTGTGCGGTTTGCTGTCCGCGCAGCGATCCCCCCAAGAGTCTGGAGAGGCTGAGCACAGCCTGACTGCCGCAAGAAAAACAAAACGGAGTGTTGTTCTCGCTGATCACTTCACATTCAACGCAAAACACGGAAGTCTGCAATTTTACGAAATGAATGTTCTGTCCATTAAGCCGGTCCGCCATGTAACCAGATCCTCCGAACGTGAAGCAAACGCTCTTGAAAAATATTTCTCTAACGCGAAGCTATGAAGATAAGCGGTGAGTGCATGAAGTCGTAAGTGACGCGGCTGGTTCATGGCGTTTGCATGCAACAACTCTGTCATCCCGAGCGGAGCAAAGCGCAAGCTTTGCGCAGTCGAGGGACCTGCTGTGCGAGTTATATGAGAGAAACAGCAGGTCCCTCCACTCACCAGTTGCTTCGCTTGGCGAAGCAGCTGGATCGGTCGGGATGACAGGATTTTTATATTGTTTGCAGCTCAATTACGTGAAGCGCGATAGACTATCGCCTTCGCAACAACTTTGAGATTCATGAAAATAAAACTTTTAGTCTTCATCTTTGTTTGTTTTTGTTCCCCTGTGCAATTCAAAGCATGGACGCAGGTCTCCATACAAGGCTTCGGAATTAAGTCTGCGGCACGAGAGGCCGAGGTTGAACAGAAATTTAAAGCCATTCCTGATGCGAAAGAGGAGCGCCGCCAGCACCGCATCTTCACTCTCGAACCCCACATCGCGGGATCAAAACGTAACAACGAACTCGCGCGTTATGTTGCAGCCGAGTGGCGAAAGCAGGGGCTGGAGGATGTCGTGATTCGGCGCTACGCCGTTTACAGCACAGAGCCGAGAAGTACCTCTTTGGAAATGGTCAGCCCAGTGCATTATCGCGCGGGGTTGCGTGAAAAAGGCTACTCCGTTGACCCGGACACGAAAAATCCGCGCGTCAGTTCAGCCTGGCTTGGAATGTCAATTTCGGGAGAAGTCACCGCGCCGTTGGTCTATGCGCACAGCGGAAATCCCGAAGACTACGAGCTCTTAAAAGAGAATGGGATTGACGTGCGCGGAAAGATCGTTCTGGTGCGCTATTCGAATCCCTACAGCTATCGCGGATTCAAAGCTTTGACCGCGGAGCGCGAGGGCGCGGCCGCGATGATCGTCTACAGCGATCCCGCCGAGGATGGATATCAGAAAGGAAAAGTTTTCCCCGACGGCCCCTGGGGGCCCGAGAGTCACATCCAGCGCGGAGCTATCACATACGACTTCATTGTGCCGGGCGACCCGCTCACTCCAGGATGGGCGTCAGTTCCCGGCGCGAAGCGAATTCCGGTAAACGAAGCAAAGTCTCTGCCGAAAATAATGGCGATGCCGCTCTCCTGGCACGATGCCAAGCCGTTGCTCGAAAACCTTGGTGGGCCGCTCGCTCCAAAAGAGTGGCAAGGCGGACTGCCCATCGAATACCACCTAGGGGGCGAGCAGGCCCGCGTCCACCTGAAGATCGCCATGGACAATTCCATCAAGCCCTACTACGTGGTCGAAGCGCGCATCCGCGGTTCAGAAAAACCGGATGAATGGATTGTGCTGGGAAACCACCGCGACGCCTGGGCATTCGGCGGAGTTGACCCCAGCAGCGGCACCGCTTCCATGATGGAGATGACGCGCGCTCTGGGTCAGTTGACACATCATGGAATGCGTCCGCGTCGCACCATCGTGGTTTGCAGTTGGGACGGCGAAGAGGTTGGTCTTACGGGCTCCACCGAATGGGGCGAGCAGTTCGCCGGCGAGCTTC
>JBDUDA010000137.1:0-8168 GCA_040003205.1 Acidobacteriaceae bacterium
AACCCAGGTGCGTTTCGAGAATCTGTCCCACGTTCATACGGGAAGGAACGCCCAGTGGATTCAAAACGATCTCCACCGGAGTGCCGTCCTGGAGGTAAGGCATGTCCTCTTCCGGCAGGATGCGCGCGATCACTCCCTTGTTACCGTGACGGCCGGCCATCTTGTCTCCCACGCTGAGCTTGCGCTTCATCGCGATGTAGACCTTAACCAGTTTGATCACGCCCGGAGGCAACTCGTCACCCTTGGTGAGCTTGTCCTTTTTCTCGTTGACGATCTTTTTCAGAACGTCAATCTGACGCGAGGTCATTTCTTCGATCTCGTCAATCTGCTCATTCACCCGCGGGTCTTTATCCGCATACTTGATGCGTTTCAGGTTGCGGGTAGAAATGCGCTCGATGGTGTCGCGATCGAGAATGGTGTCCTTGGTCAAGAGACGCTTGTTGGTGCGCTCGTCGTGCAGGTCGGCAAGAACTTCCTTGCGTCCCAGAATGTTATCGAGTCGCTTGAGCCGCTCGTCGGTCAGAATGCGGATTTCGTCGGAGAGGTTTTTCTCCAGCTTCGAAATCTGCGTCGCTTCGATGGCCTTGGCGCGTTCGTCTTTTTCCTGACCCTTGCGGGAGAAGATTTTTACGTCAACGATTACGCCTTCGATTCCGGGAGGGCAGTAGAGCGAAGCATCGCGAACGTCTCCGGCCTTTTCGCCGAAGATCGCGCGCAGCAGCTTCTCTTCCGGAGTGAGCTGGGTTTCGCCCTTGGGCGTGACCTTGCCAACCAAAATGTCGCCCTGCTTGATGCTGGCGCCGATGCGGATAACGCCTGCTTCATCCAGGTTACGTAGCATGGATTCGCTGACGTTCGGGATGTCGCGGGTAACTTCTTCCGGACCCAGCTTGGTGTCTCTGGATTCGATTTCGTACTCTTCGATGTGGACGGAGGTGTAGTAATCCTCTTTAACCAATTTTTCGGAGACCAGGATGGCGTCTTCGAAGTTGTATCCACGCCACGGCATGAATGCGACCAGAACGTTTCGTCCTAAGGCCAACTCGCCGTGATCGGTGCAAGGACCGTCAGCGATGACTTCGCCTTTGACCACGCGCTGGTTCTTGACCACTACCGGCTTTTGGTTGATGCAAGTGTTCTGGTTGGAGCGCTTGAATTTCGTGAGCTGGTAAATGTCGCTGCCCACTTCACGCGAGAGCTGTCCCGGATGATGCTCACCGTCAACGCGCACGATGATGCGTTCCGAGTCAACGGAGTCAATGATTCCGTTACGTCGCGCCAGAACCACCGCGCCCGAATCGCGCGCCGTGACACCTTCCATTCCAGTGCCGACGATAGGAGCTTCAGCCCGCAGCAAGGGAACAGACTGGCGTTGCATGTTCGCGCCCATCAAAGCGCGGTTAGCGTCATCATGCTCGAGAAAGGGAACCAGCGATGCCGCTACCGATACGAGTTGTTTCGGACTGACGTCAATGTAATCAACGTCAGCGCGATTCACGAGGACGAAGTTGCCGGCCTTGCGGGCGTTGACCAGATCTCCCACGATGCGGCCCTTGTCGTCGAGTTCCACGTTGGCCTGGGCAATCACGTGGCGATCTTCTTCCCACGCAGACTGATAGAACGAAAAGGGCTCGAAATCCACCTGCCGCTTCTTGCGGTCTTTTAAATCGGAGTTGATCTTCTCGATCTCGTGCTTCTCGACGTACTCTCCGACTTTCAGAGAGCTATCGCCCGCGTTGACTACGCTGATGAAGTCGAGAACTTTACCGTTTTTCACCCGGCGATACGGAGATTCGATGAATCCGTAATCGTTAATGCGGGCATAGCAGCTCAGGGACGAAATCAGTCCGATGTTCGGGCCTTCCGGCGTCTCAATCGGGCAGATACGTCCGTAGTGAGTTGGGTGAACGTCGCGAACTTCGAAGCCCGCGCGCTCACGTGACAATCCGCCCGGCCCCAGTGCAGACAAACGCCGCTTGTGGGTAATTTCCGACAGAGGATTGGTCTGGTCCATAAACTGCGAGAGCTGCGATGATCCGAAGAACTCGCGAATGGCTGCCATGACCGGCTTCGCATTCACCAAATCATGTGGCATGGCCGTGGACATTTCCTGGTAGACGCTCATCTTTTCCTTGATGGCGCGTTCCATTCTCACGAGACCGATGCGGAACTGGTTTTCCATCAACTCGCCAACCGCGCGTACGCGGCGATTGCCAAGGTGATCAATGTCGTCCACTGAGCCGATGTTTTTGCGCAGCTTCAGCAGGTAACGAATGGTGCCGTAAAAATCAATCGGCTCGAGTGTGCGATTTTCGAGGCTGCTGGCGTCGGGATTCTCGAACAGCTTGATGTTGAACTTCAGCCGTCCCACGCGCGAGAAGTCATACTTCCGCGGATCGAAAAACATTCCGTGGAACAAAGCAGTCGCAGTGTCGAGGGTCGGCGGATCTCCGGGTCGCAACTTGCGATAGATCTCGATCAGCGCTTCCTGCGGAGTCTTCACCGCATCGCGCTTCAAGGTCTGGCTGATCACCGTGCCCACGTCGTCGCGCTCGGGGAAGAACAGGCTGAGTTCGACCACGCCGGACTCGAGAATCTTCGAAACTTTGTCGGCCGTAAGTTCCGAGTTCGCTTCCAGCAGGACTTCGCCGGTAGTCGTGTCCACGACGTCGCCGGCTACCCATGCGCCTTCAAGGTCGGAAACGTCTACTTCGATTTCGCCGATCTTTGCTTTGTGAATCTCTTTTAAAGTTAGGGTATTAATCTTGCGTCCGGAGTGCGCAATCTCTTCGCCGGATTTGTTCTTAACGCTGTGAGCTAGCTTCATGCCCAACAGGTTGGTTGGCTTTTCGGCGGCAGGATCGAGCGTCCAAAACAGCTTTTTATCCCGCACAGCGAGACGGTCCACGGTATAGAAGGTGCGCAGAATATCTTCGCCGGAACGCAGACCCAGAGCGCGCAGGAAGATCGTGCCAAGGAATTTCCGCTTTCGATCAATTCGCACGTAGAGTACGTTCTTCTGGTCATACTCGAATTCCACCCACGATCCGCGGTAAGGAATGATCTTGCCCAGGAAATAGGTGCGATTGTTGGCGCTTTCGAAGAACACGCCGGGCGAACGATGCAACTGGCTGACGATGACGCGCTCAGTTCCATTAATGATGAAAGTTCCGTTCTGGGTCATCAACGGAACATCGCCGAAAAATACTTCCTGTTCCTTGATGTCGCGGATGGAGCGATTGCCAGTCTCTGCGTCCTTCTCGAAAATCGTAAGACGCATGGTGACTTTAAGAGGAGCGGAATATGTCATACCGCGCTCCTCGCACTCATTGACGTCATACTTCAGTTGCAGGCCAACCGGGTCGCCGCACTTGTTGCAAAAATCAGGCGTATTCGCGTTGTAAGTGCCGCACTTGGTGCAAAGCACTTCGCCGGGATGAAATGGATCGGTGATTACCGTGTGTCCGCAGTTCTTGCAAGTGGTGCGCAAGTGATGCAGGCCTTTCAAGTGGCCGCACTTGCACTCCCAGTTGCCGATGGCGAAGTCCACGAATTCCAACTGCGACACGTTGCGGAAGTCGCTGATGGGGAAAACCGATTGAAAAACCGACTGCAAGCCGGCGTCATCGCGCTCGCTGGGCAGACGATCCATTTGCAGAAAGCGCTCGTAAGAACGCTTTTGCACTTCGATCAGATTCGGTATCTGGATGGTGGCTGGAATTTTAGAAAAATCGAAGCGTTTGCGGAAACCGTTATTCTTAGACATTCAGAGACTCCCAAACTTTTGTGCGCACTTATTGCGGTGCGACTAACCACGAATGAGGGCGCAAAAACTTGCGCCAGAGGCACTTGCAAATGCTGAACTGCTAGAAGACACGACTACGCCCGCAGGGACGTGCATCCCCGCAGGCGCCAGATGCGGCGCTCGAACCTTGTTGAATTGTGTCTTTCCGCGCCAGTATTAAAGGCCTGTTCCCGTCTCGCCGTTAGCGAAACAGTTTGCCAACCCGTGTCAGCGACCTCGCTCCGCTTCCCTGGATTCGTTGGAGTGGATGGTCGCAGTCACCTTGAAGAAGCAGGAAGCGGGATATCAATATAGATGATACCACCGCTTCAAAAGCTTCACCAGCAGATGATTTTTCTGCTTACTTAACTTCGACAGTGGCCCCTGCGTCAGTGAACTTCTTCCGGATGGTCTCCGCTTCTTCCTTGGTCACGCCCTCTTTAATGCTCTTGGGAGCTCCATCTACCAGGTCCTTGGCTTCTTTCAAGCCCAGGCTGGTGACTTCGCGCACGGCCTTGATCACGTTGATCTTGTTGGCGCCGACTTCCTTGAGAACGACCGCGAATTCAGTCTTCTCTTCCGCCGGAGCCGCTGCTGCAGCACCGCCACCGGCCATCATCACCGGAGCTGCTGCTGCCGCCGAAACGCCGAGTCGCTCTTCCAGCTTTTTTACCAGCTGAGCCGCATCAAGCAGCGACAGTCCAACGATTTGCTCTTCTAACTGCTGTATGTCCGCCATTGTTTTTCTCCACTTTTTTGAGTTATCAGTTGCTGATTTTGTTATCCGGCCGCCAAGGTTCCAGTGCTGACAAGCCCTTTATCCACTGCGCCAGACACGCTGTAGGACTGGGACCGCGCAACCCTCACCGACTGATAACTAAATCCTTTTTGGGAAAGCTCGCACCCTCCCGAAACTTGTAGTGTAGGGCGGACCCTCTTGTCCGCCGCCCTTGATCTCGATCTTTTTCTTCGTTCTTTTTTTCTTCGTATTTCTCTCGCACCATCAATAACTGGCGGACAGGAGTGTCCGCCCTACACGTTCTTAATTTCAGGCGGACGAAATGTCCGCCCTACACGCCCGCGGGCGCGTCGTTGGTAAATTTCTGCTGCTCGACTGCCTGATTTATCACTACTGCCAAATCGCGTCCGGTAGCGTTCATCACGGTCACCAAACGTTGTGCCGGAGCGCTGATCAGGAATAGCAGCTTGGAATAAAGCTCTTCCTTCGACGGCATGGTCGCCAGCGCCTGAATCTCGTTGATAGAGACCACGCGGCCTTCGACGACGCCGGACTTGAAGGTAAACTCAGGATTATCTTTGGCGTATTTCGCCAGCGCCTTCGCCAATGCGACGGGATCGCCCTCTGTGTAAGCGATCGAGGTCACGCCCGCCAGACCCTTTAGCGCCTCTTCGACGCTGGTGCCTTTAGCTGCGCGTTCCGCCAGGGTGTTTTTTATGACTGCATATTTCGCGCCTGAGCCGCGGACAGTCTTGCGCAGTTCGAAATCCTGCGCAACCGTGAGCTTGCTGAACGAGGTCACAATCAAGCTGGAAACTTTTTTCAGTTCCGCGCCCAATTTCTCTGTCTGTTCGACTTTTCGTGCTCTAGAAACCGCCATGATTCAATCCCTCGAAGTTATGTGAAGACGAGCGACTAATCGCTCCGATTTAAGCTTTGGCCGCAGTTTCCACGGCAGAAGTGTCAATGGAAATTCCCGGTCCCATAGTCGAGCTCAGGTAGCAGCCCTTCACGTATTTGCCCTTGGCAACCGCAGGCTTCGCCTTGATCACGCTGGTGATTAACGCTGTGGCGTTGTCAATCAACTTGTCAGGCGTAAAGGAAATCTTGCCCACCGGTACGTGCACCAGCGCAGTTTTGTCGGTGCGGAATTCTACTTTTCCCGCCTTAACTTCCTGCACCGCCTTGGCAACGTCGAAGGTCACGGTACCGGTCTTTGGATTCGGCATCAGACCCTTCGGTCCGAGCACTTTGCCCAAGCGTCCAACCGACTTCATCACGTCGGGAGTAGCGATCAGAGCGTCGAAGTCTGTCCAATTCTCTTTGTTGATTTTTTCGACCATCTCTTCGCCGCCAACGTAGTCAGCGCCTGCCTCTTGGGCCTCGCGCTGCTTGTCGCCGGTGGCGATGACCAGCACTTTTTTGGAACGTCCAAGACCGTGCGGAAGCACAACTGTGCCGCGCACCATTTGGTCGGCGTGCTTGGGGTCTACTCCCAGACGAAGCGTCACTTCCACGGTCTCGTCGAACTTGGTGTATTTGACCTTCTGAAGAAGGGGGACTGCGTCTTGTAGCGAATATGCGCGATCTTCGATCGCAGCACGAGCCTTGGTGATGTTCTTGCCTGCTTTATGCATTATCTCTCCGTCTCCCACCGCCATGCGTTGTTTTGCGGGGCCGTGGTAATTTCGACTTCTATCCAACTACTTCAATGCCCATGGAACGGGCGGTACCGCGAATGCTCTTCATTGCAGATTCCACTGAAGCCGCATTCAGATCCGGCATCTTTTGACGCGCAATATCTTCGACCTGCTTGGCTGTGACTTTGCCGACCTTATCCTTGTTCGGAGTTCCCGCGCCCTTGGCAATGCCAGCCGCCCGCTTCAGCAGGATTGAGGCCGGCGGAGTCTTGGTGATGAAGGTGAAAGTCCGGTCACTGTAGACCGTAACTACTACCGGAATGATCAGTCCTTCAAGTTCCTTCGCGCCCGTGCGGGCGTTGAACTGCTTGCAGAACTCCATGATGTTGATCTGCGCCTGACCTAGCGCGGGACCAACCGGAGGCGCCGGCGTGGCTTTCCCTGCCGCGATCTGGAGTTTTACTGAGCCTGTAGGTTTCTTTGCCATTTACTGTATCCCCAGTCTTTCTTATGAAACTCGCAAGCTTATTTATGAGACTCGCAAGCGCCCTGTGAATCTCGCGACCGCAGTGCGAGCGCGTTAACGCTAACTTGCGACTTTTTCCACCTGGTTAAATTCCAGTTCCACCGGAGTAGACCGTCCGAAAATCGTGACCATCACTTTCAAAGTTTCGCGATCTTCGTTGACCTCATCCACAATGCCGGTAAAGCTGGCGAACGGCCCTTCGGTGATGCGTACGGACTCGTTCTTCTCGAACTTGACCTTGAGCTTCGGCTTGTCTCTGGCCTCGCCCACCCGGTAGACAATGTGCTGGACTTCCTCTTCCGAAAGCGGCGTCGGCTGTTGGCCGGTGCCTACAAATCCAGTCACGCGCGGGGTGGACTTGACCACGTGCCAGACGTGATCGTCCATGTCCATTTCGACCAGCACATAGCCGGGATAAAACATGCGCTCGACGGTATATTTCTTTCCTGCGCGGACTTCAGTCACGGCTTCGGTAGGAATGAGGACCTTGCCGATTCGTTCTTCCAGTCCAAAAGCTTGCACGCGCGATTCCAGCGATTCTTTTACCTTGCGCTCGAATCCAGAATAAGAATGGATGATGTACCAGCGCATATTCGGATTGCGCGGTGGATCAAGCGCGGGAGTTCCTTCGGCACCGTCAGTAGCAGGTACGGAGTCTCCGCTACCAGCTGCTTCGCTTGCCGGTGTCCGGCTTTTTTCTTCATCCGCCATAGGGGACTCGAGTATTTCAGTTTCCTTCTTCGCCATTGAACCTCACCCGCGGTGCGCAAACCAATGAAACAGGTAATTGACTCCGTTACTGATGGCCGCGTCCACCAGCCAAAAATAAATCGCGAACAAGGCGACGGCAATAATGACTACAGCCGTGGTCGCCTGCACTTCCTTGAGGGAAGGTGAAGTCACCTTCCTCATTTCGGTCCGGACGTCGTGATAGAAGGACTTCGTCCGCTCGGGCCACAACTTCATGCGGCCGGTAAGTGAGCCCTCATCGGCTGTGATTGACTTCGACATTTTCTTTGCTTCGACTCCCATTTGCTTCAACCTTTATTGCTCGGTCCAAACTCC
Source organism: Acidobacteriaceae bacterium (assembly GCA_040003205.1). Classification (GTDB taxonomy): domain Bacteria; phylum Acidobacteriota; class Terriglobia; order Terriglobales; family Acidobacteriaceae; genus JALYIM01. The sequence goes on from JBDUDA010000137.1 coordinate 7,755, forward strand.
AAAATCTGGCAGGGGCGGAGGGATTCGAACCCCCAAGTTCGGTTTTGGAGACCGACAGTTTAACCGTTGAGCTTACGCCCCTCTATATAAGGACTAGCCGAGTGCAGACTCGCGCGTCTTGGCTCACATCCTTAACTCTATTTTACTTCCTTATGAGACGTATGCTTACGGCACCGGGTGCAAAATTTACTGAGCTCAATGCGCTCGGTGGTAGTTTTCCGGTTCTTGGTCTTCGAATAATTGCGTTCTTTGCAATCACCGCACTGCAACGTAATGATTTCTCGGGGCATGCCGCCCTCCTAAATTGTCGTGTGACGCGGGCGACCTCGCCCGCGGCCTTTGACTGTTCCTGACCTAGCCCTAACAATTTCTTCAGTCCAAACCTGGCGGACAAGAGTGTCCGCCCTACACAAC
>JBDUDA010000138.1:0-8069 GCA_040003205.1 Acidobacteriaceae bacterium
AAATTCTTCGGGATTCGCCTGTTCGAAGTAGCAATGTCATGAATGTAGCTGCTGGAAGGCGGTGCTATCTGCTGGCCAGGCCTCCAGCGGTTTCTCCGCCATCAATCGTATAAACATGACCCGTCAGGTAGGACGCTTCGTCGGAGGCCAGAAATGCGAATAGAGACGCGACTTCTTCCGGCTGGGCGTGGCGACGCAGGGGGATTTTGCCATTGACCGCTTCCAGCATTTCATCGGTGTATTCGGCGCGCTGCATGGGAGTGAGCACGTATCCTGGAGCGATTGCGCACACGCGAATTTGTGGGGCGAGTTCCAATGCCATGGATTTGGTCAGCTCAATCACTCCGGCTTTGGTAGCGTTATAGTCGGCGTAAAAGGGATAGCCCATGATTCCATTCGTGGATGCCGTCTGAAGGATCACGCCACCGTGGTTCTCCCACATGTGGCGTGCGGCTGTCTGTGCGACGTAGAAAACTCCAGTGAGATTGACGGCGATTACCTTGTCCCACTCGGCCGGAGTGATTTCCAGAAAGCTATGCCGGATGCTGATGCCGGCATTGTTGATCACGACATCGACGCCGCCCATGATTTTGATCGCGTCCGAAAAAGCAGATTGCACTTGATCAAGATTTGAGACGTCAGCCTCTACCGCTCCGGCGATATTGGGAAGTTCCTGTTGCAGGCGCTTCCGGGCTTGCGCATCGTTATCGAGAATGCATACCGCGGAGCCTTCTTCCAGAAAACGCGCGGCAGTGGCGGCCCCAATGCCGCTGGCGCCGCCCGTGATGAGCACACGTTTGCCTTCCAGTCCTCGCATGAACCTTCCTTTTATATGGGTTTGCCGCGAAATACGTAGATGAGTTCGATGATCAGAATGACTACTACCATCAGCTCGAGGACGAAAGCCCGGCTCTGATTAAACTGGTCCACCATGAAGCGGTAGAGTTCTTCGGCGGTGCGAATCTTTTGCGTAACTAAGTTCTTGTAATCGGGCACCCCAACCTTAGAAGCGGCCAGCTTATATAAACGCGCGGAGAACATGTCGCTGAGAAACTTGATGGCATTGTCGGCGTGCTCGGTCAGTTCGCTTACGTCGAGCAATACGGTGTGCAGCTTGGTGGCTGCCCTCGCCAGCCTCCAGCGTGCCAGCATGCCGGTTCCCTGATCGAGGAATGAGTAGACTCCGTCGAGCTCAAGTGTGAGTAGCTGGTCGTAGTGGCGAAACTCCAGCAACTGAGAGTTCGCATATTCGAGCAGTTGAATTGCAGTTTCCGCACCGCTCGCGCTGTCGTAAAGGAAGGCAGCGTTCCATCCGATGACGGCCAGATCGTTGGGATAGTAAGAAATCCGAGACTGTAGAATTTCGTTGCGCTCGCCCTCGGAAAGCTGGGCTTCCTCTCCGCGAACAATCTGGGCGATGCGTGGTCCGTGAGAGGCGACCAGCTCCGCTGCCGAGGGCGATCCCTGAATTTCGCGAACGTGAAAGATAAAATAATCTTCGTTCAGCCACTCTCCGTATGGCTTGATTAGCGCCGGGGCGGAGCGCGCCAGCTTCTCGCGCACAATCGTGGTGGCATGACGCTCGAAGTCTACGTTAGAGATCCAGCGGCTGCCCAGTTGGACCAGCATGTCCCAATCGCCGGAAAATGGCAGCTCGAAGACCACGCTGATGACTCCATAGTCGTAGTACTTCACTTGACTCTGAAGCTGCTCTCCGCTTTCCAAAGTCAGCGTGTCAATGGGCTCGACCACGGGCGGACGTTGATAACGAATGTAGCTCGGCGCGGGATGTTTGAGACTGGGATGCTCCAGCGTACGGGCGCCAAAAATCTTGCGGAGTTCGTCGAGGCGTATTTCTTCGCCCACGTCGAATTGAATGAGGACTCGGACAGAGCCTTCGATTAAGGGTCCAGCATCGGGGCCTGCAAGGTCGGCGGCTTGTTGGGTTAGGACCTCAGAGCGCTCGACGCTATTCGACATGGATCACAATTCGAACTCGGACGGGTTAGTAACTGCTACTCCCCGTCTTTCTGCCGGTGACGGTGGCGATGTGGATTCGCGTCTTGCCATCCTGCGGCTCGATGTTGATGGTGACAACATTCTTCTTGTCGGTGGAAACAATGCTGTAGTGATCTCCGTCGGAGACCGAGACGCGCGCGTCTGGCATTTTAGATTTGTAAAACTCACCCACCTTTTCGGCGGGATCATCGCTCTCGAATTCAGCGGCGACGGTATGCATGCCGCCGATCCGCAGGCTGGCAGCGTTCCCTTTGAGAGCGCGCGCACCCGGATACAAATCAATTCCCAGGTTGCGCACGGCCTCGCTGGCATCGTCGGTGCTTTCGACACTTCCAAATGGAGTATCAACCCGGACGTTGCCGCCATTATTTTCGATGTGACTGTGGCGCGCGATCTTCCAGGCCACGAAGGCTGTGGACATTGCCGCTAGAAGGCCTAATCCAATGATGACGGCGACGGCGATTAGTATGACCTTAAGGGCATTGCTCTTTTGAGCGGGTGCCGGAGTCAGGCTGGAAGCAGACGCGGCGCCAAGCACCGGCTTGCCGCACTTAGGACAGAATTTTGCGCCACCCTCGACGGTGGAACCACATGAATTGCAGAATGCCATTTGTCACCTCGGGGATGCGAGAACAGCAGAAAGCCCTTATAAAGGTTGGAGTATATAGTAACTCCGCCTCAGCGGGCGCACCTTAACCGAGGGTGCGAGTTCCGTAGTCGAATAGGCTTAAGGCCAGCAGGATGAAGAGCCAGAACACCGCAGAAATTACCACCAACTTCGTCAGTTTCTCGCTGGTATATTTCACATGCATAAAAATCAACACTACCAGCACAGCCTTCAAGGTGGCGATCGCGAGTGCAACGATGGTGTTGAGGGGGCCAAGATCAATAAATGCGACTCCGGCCGTGACTACTGTCAATACCATTAGCGCCAGCCAGATGGTGACGTATAATTTCGCCGGAATTATGTGAGCAGACATAGTTGTCACCCTAGCGGTTTGCGGTCAATCAGGTACAGCAACGGAAACAGGTAAATCCACACAATATCCACGAAGTGCCAATAGAGCCCGCCCATCTCAACGGGTGTGTAATATTCCGGACCGTAGCGCCCCTTCCACGAGAAATGAGTCAGATAGAGAAAGAGACCTATGCCAATGATCATGTGAAGAGCATGCAGACCGGTCATGGCGAAATAAAGCGAGAAGAATATCTGCTCGTGCGATTGGTCGATGTGGAGCTGGGGATATTCTCTGCTGATATCGCTGGCATCGAAAGAAGGCCCTGGAATATGGTGCTCTTTGTACTTATCGTGCCACTCAATCCCTTTGATCCCCAAAAATGCGAGACCCAGAATAAGCGTGAGTATCAGCAAGATGACAAGCAGCTTGCGCTTACCCATCTGCGCAGCTCTTACACCCATTGCCACCGTTAAACTGCTGCATATCAAAACGACGGTATTAATCGCCCCGAGCCAGATGTTAATGCTGCGGCTGCCTGCTGCGAACTCGTTGTAATAGGCCCGGCGATAGATAAGATAGGCGCAGAACATACCTCCAAAGAACATTATTTCCGTCGCCAGAAACAACCACATACCTAATGAAGCAGCGTCTTTCTGCTGTCCCATGTCGGCGAAGTGGTGCTGTAAATCCGGCTCGTGATGTTCCACCGCGACAGAACTATCGCTCAAGCGAAACCTCCTCGGGCAAGGGGATGTTCTCGTAGTCGTAAGCTTCCCAGGTGACTACCGGAGTTTCATCAAAATTAAAAGTCGGAGGCGGTGAAGGAGTTTTCCACTCAAGCCCTGAGGCGGCCCACGGATTGTCTCCCGCTATCTTTCCATATCGCAGCGACCACAGGAAATAGACCATCGGCAGGACATATCCCACGGCAAGAATCGTGGAGCCTGCGGTGGACATGACATTCAGCACCTGAAATTCCGCCGGATACTGCCAGTAACGCCGCGGCATGCCCATGTATCCGAGAATGAATTGCGGAAAGAAGGTCAGATTGAATCCGATGAATACAATCAGCGCTGCCAGTCGGCCCCACGATTCGGGATACATGCGTCCGGAAATCTTGGGCCACCAGAAATGCATACCTCCGAGATAACCCATGACTGCGCCGCCCACCATAATGTAGTGGAAGTGCGCAATCACGAAGTAAGTGTCGGTGACGTGAACGTCCAAGCCAAGCGCCGCCAAAAACAAACCAGTCAGGCCACCAATGGTAAACAGGCCAATGAATCCGAAAGCGTAGAGCATGGGAGTCGAAAAAGAAATTGACCCCTTGTACATGGTCGCTGTCCAGTTGAAGACTTTAATCGCGGAAGGCACTGCGACCAAATAGCTCAGCAATGAGAAGATGAGCGCGGCGTAAAGTGAAATCCCCGCGACGAACATGTGATGCGCCCAGACAAAGAACCCGATGACCGCGATCCCTATACTGGCCATGGCAACGGCACTGTATCCAAAAATGCGCTTGCGCGAGAAGCAGGGCACGATTTCGCTGACCACACCCATCGCAGGCAGAATCATGATGTAAACGGCCGGATGAGAATAGAACCAGAAGAGATGTTGAAAGAGCAGCGGGTCTCCACCGCGAGTGGGATCGAAAATCCCCAGATGAAAGAGCCGCTCAAAAACCACCAGCAGCAGAGTGATGGCAATTACCGGCGTGCCCAGAAGAAAAATAATACTGGTAGCGTAAGTGGACCAGATGAAGAGTGGAAGGCGCGAAAACGTCATTCCCGGGGCGCGCATACGGTGAATTGTGACGACAAAATTCAACCCCGTCAGAATGGACGAGAAGCCATTAATAAAGATTGCCAGGCCTGCTTCGATCACGCCTGTCCTGCTAAAAGCCGTGCTCAGCGGCGTGTAGAACGTCCAACCCGTGTCAACCCCGCCGGTCAGGACGCAATGGAGCATGAGGGCTCCGCCAAGGATGTACAGATACCAGCTGAGCAAGTTAATTTTCGGAAAGGCAAGATCTTTGGCGCCGATCATCATCGGAACGAGAAAGTTTCCCAATGTTGCCGGAATTGAAGGAATCAGGAAAAAGAACACCATGATCTGGCCATGCATGGTGAACAGCTTGTTATAGGTGTCCGCCAAGACCAGGTCGCCGGCCGGAGTTAGAAGCTCGAGACGGATCAGGAGCGCGAAAAATCCTCCCACAAAAAAGAACACGGTGATTGAAAGCAGATACAAAAGGGCAATTCGTTTGTGGTCTGTGGTGAGCAGCCACGAGCGGACGCCATAATCGGCGTTCAGATAATTTTCGCGTTCAGTGCTAACTGCTACGGTTGCCATTGCTATTCCTTAGGGTTCTGCGGTTGCGTCCCCGAAGTCAACGCCGCTGTTCCGGTTGCACCGGAAGGCGTCTGGCTCAACGACTTCACATATTCTACTAACGAATTCAACTGCTCTTCCGTTACCAAGCCTTGAAACACGGGCATGACTGGCTTGAAGCCGCTTACAACTTTTGCGGTCGGGTTCAAAATAGATTCGCGCACATAATTCTCGTCCGCGACGACGGTGCGTCCATCTTCGAGCAAGACCGGCTTACCAAATATTCCAGTCAGGTTCGGACCACGACCTTGCACATCGGAACGATGGCAGGTAATGCAACCTAGCTGCTGAAACATGGTTTGTCCGTTCGCTGCCAGCGACCCGGTTGTACCGCCGCCGCCCAGCCAAGCCTCATATTGCGAGGGTTCCATCACAACTACGGAGCCAATCATGCCGGAATGCGAAGTGCCGCAATATTCCGCGCAGAAGAGATGGAAGGTCCCCGTCTTGGTAGCGTGAAACCAGGCTGTGGTATAGCGGCCGGGCAACACATCTTGCTTAATACGAAAAGCTGGGACGTAGAAACTGTGGATTACGTCCTGCGATGTCATAATCATCTTCACATCGCGATCCACAGGGACGTGCAGTTCATTGATCTCGCGCTGTCCGCCAGTGTGTTGCAGCTTCCACATCCATTGCTTAGCAACCACGTAAACTTCGTCCGCGCCACGAGGAGGGGTGCGCTCCATAAAGAAGATGAAAGCTCCCCAGACGAAGATCACAGCGAAAACACCCATGGGCAGCACGGACCAGGCGATTTCTAAAATTGTGGAACCATGAATTTGTTCCGCCTCGCGTCCGTGACGGCGGCGATACTTGACCGCAAAAACCGTGATTACCAGGAAAATCGCTGCGCACGTGGACAGGGACAGCAGCACCAGGAAGACGTAGAGTGCATCAACCGTCCCGGCCATGGTTGAAGCCCGTTCGGGCCAAAGTGGAAGATTTTCAAACATATCTTATTTGTGACCCGTGCTTGCGTAACTGTTTGCCATCTTTCGTGGATCTTCGGAAGAAGACCCGCGCCGAATCAACGCTGTCATGAATACGCCCAAAATCAAAATCGTCGCCAAGCCTGATAGTTGCAAAATTCTTGTGATCACAGCGCCGTATTTTCCAGTCGCAGGATCGTAGTGATAGCAATAAAGCAAAACCTGGTCCACGACGGTGCCGATTTTGTTCTGCGATGCCTGAATCAGTCCCAGGCGGAGATCTTTGGGCGCATACTCCACGCCGTAGTAGTACTGCGCGATTTTTCCTTGCGGCGTCAGCACCGCTATTGCAGTGGCGTGCGCAAACTGCTTTGTTTTTTCGTCGTACTGATATTGAAAGCCCGCGACCTTGGTAAGTGCGTCAATCGACTCCTGCGAACCCGTCAGAAAGTGCCAGCCATTTGCGGCACCTGGCCGTCCGTAACGCTTCAGATATTCGGCTTTCGCGGTGGCGGCGATCTCGGGAGTTTCCTTCGGATCAAAACTTACCGTCAGCACGTCAAACTCTTTGCCCGCGTCGAATTTCAAAATCTTCATCGAGCTGACCAGGCCGCTCAATACTTCGCCGCACAACATCGGACACTTGTAATAGACCAGATTCAGAATCATCGGCTTTTTGCCGAAGTAATCGCCCAATCGAACGGCCTTCCCGCTCTCATCGCGAAACATCAAATCTGGCGGAATCTGTTCGTCCAAATGCTGCGCGATACCAACATTCTTCAATCCCGGCGGGCGCACGTTTGCGGGCGGAGACATGATTCCCTTGGTCATACCCTGACCAAAGGCCGCAACGCTGGTCATGATGAAGACGGCGGCGGCGAGAATCAGTCTCGAATTGGATTTATTCAGCAACGACTATTCCTTTTTCTTTCGCGGCGATTTGCTGGGCGCCTTGGTATCAGAACTTGCAGACGCCTGCTTGCCCATGTTCGCTGTGGAGGACGGTTCCACTCCCGCGCGGGGCGTAATCGGCAATCCGCGCTCGGCAGTCATCTCCATCGCCTTTTCAATCGGCATATGTGCCTGACCGGACTGCTCGTCTACCCATCCGTAAGTGTTTAGGGTTTTTTCTTCCGCCATGCGAAAATCGCGCATTTCCATGCGTTCGTTCTGCTCCAGGCGGGGCTCTGGAAATTTCATTGGCTCAGAGGGCGGCACCACGCGGGTATCGGTGTTGGTTTCTGTCACCATGGGGTTTTGCGGAGGCTGATGATTCTCGTAAAACCACCCCGCCACGTGAAAAACTCCCGTTAGAAATAGATGTACTACTAAGACGATCGTAGCTAGCACCGCCAGTGCGATGAGTACTGGCTTCGAGCGCATATCTTCGCGCTCATATCCGGCTTCTCCATGCCCGATATGTTCGTGCTGCCCAGGTTGAAGATGATCAGTCATGGGCAGGCTCCAGCAGCGGCCACGCTTTGGGATCCTGCAACGGCAGAAGTGGACGCTGTTTTAGATTTCGGAAGAACAATGCCATCCAAAATCCGCCGATAGCAACGGGCACAACGATATCGAGCGCGCTGAAATACAAATTCTTGTGGAAGTTGGGCTCGATGTACCAATAGAGGTCCACAAACCGCATGAAGATCAGCCACATGGAGAGCTTCACCAGCGTATTTGGATTGCGCTTAAACGGCCGCGACAGCAGGAACAGGAACGGCAGAACGAAATGTCCCAGCACGATGAATAATCCGACCTGTTGCCA
>JBDUDA010000139.1:0-7982 GCA_040003205.1 Acidobacteriaceae bacterium
GTGGGAAAATTTTCATCGATTTGGCCTTCAACATCCATTGCGATGATGGTCTCCATTTACTCACTTGAGTCCGGAGAGGTTCTCCGTTGCAAGCCTCGGACTGAGGCAGCAGTCTCGCAGTTCCTGCTAACATCTTTATCGTGGCTACCAATTCCAGCGTTCGAGTGCGCTTCGCGCCCTCTCCCACCGGACAACTTCACGTCGGCAACGCCCGCACCGCGCTTTTCAACTGGCTTTTCGCCCGTCAAAAGGGCGACATCATGGTTATGCGCATTGAAGATACCGACGTGGATCGCAGCGAGGCGCGCTATGAAGATCAATTGATCGCAGACCTCAAGTGGCTGGGCTTGGATTGGGATGAAGGCCCAGACATTGGAGGCCCCTTCGTACCCTATCGCCAGTCGGAGCGTCTGGACGTTTACCGCGAACATGCGGAACGACTGCTGAGCGACCACAAGGCCTACCTTTGCTTTTGCAGTGAAGCGGATTTGCAGAAAGAACGCGAGCGAGCTCACGCTGAGCATCGCCAGCCAATTTATTCCGGCAAATGCCGTGTGCTCGATCCGCAAGAGTCTCAGAAGCGGCGCGCCGCGGGAGAATTGTGCGCGATTCGCTTGCGAATTCCCGACCGTCCGATTCGCTTTCATGACATCGTTCACGGCGACGTGGAGTTTTCGAACGAAGTCGTCAGTGATCCCATCATCATGCGTTCGAGCGGCATGCCGGTTTACAACTACGTTGTGGTCATTGACGATGCGCTGATGAAGATTACTCACGTCATCCGCGGAGACGATCATCTTTCTAATACTCCCAAGCAGGTCGCGTTGTATGAGGCGCTGGGATGGCAGGTTCCGGAGTTCGCTCATCTTTCGACCATTCTAGGAAGCGATCGCGAGCGGCTCTCGAAGCGTCATGGAGCAACTTCTATCGCCAACTTCCGCGACATGGGAGTTCTGCCCGAAGCCCTAGTCAACTATCTCGCGCTGCTGGGATGGGCACCCACAGGCGGAACGCGGGAGATTTTTTCCCTGGAAGAATTAAAAAAAGAATTCTCGCTCGAGCGAGTGACGCCATCGCCCGCCGTTTTTGACATGGAAAAGCTCTACTGGCTCAACCGCCATTACATCAAGAAAGCAGATGCGGGGCGCATCAATGGGTTAGCTGTTCCGCTTTACGCGCGCTCCCTGACTTCGGATGCTAAAGACGAAAAGGCTATTCTTCCAAAAGAATGGCTTGGCAAGGTTAACGAGTTGCTGCTGCCTTCAGTAGATCGGCTAGACCAATTGCCGGAGCGGGCATCGCTCATCTTCAACTATGACGCAGCGAAGGCGCTGGTCTCCGCCGACAACGCTGAGGTTCTTTCGTGGGAGCATACCGAAGCCGTCTTTGCCAGATTCACGATCAAGATTCTTGAGGATGAAATAGCGCGCGAGGGAAAACTCACCGCCGACGAATTCAAAAAAATTGTGAATGAAGTGGAGGCCGAGACCGGAACGAAAGGGAAACAATTATTTCATCCCATTCGGATGATTATTACGGGATCACACTCCGGACCGGAATTCGACAAGCTTATCCCCATCCTCGAAGAGGGCAGCCACTTGAAATTGCCGCAGCATGTGCTGAGCGTGCGCGAACGGGTAGAAGCTTTTGCTAAGGCGCAAGCGCAGAGCAGGTAGTGCTCACTGCTTTAAAATTCTTTCCAGCGAGCCCTTTAGATCAGGCTGTTTGAAGACATAGCCACTATTTATTAATTGAGCAGGCTCGACGCGTTGGCTGGCGAATATCAGTTCATCGGCGGCACCGCCCAATGCCATTTGCAGGACAAATTTTGGGACGGTGAATAACGCGGGCCGGGAAAGCACCTTGGCCAGAATTTTTGTGAAGTCCGCGTTCGTCACGGGATTCGGAGCGACCAGATTCACCGCAAGCGGGTTCGCTCGCTGCGGTGGTTGCCGCAAGGTATGATGGATGGCTCCCACGATGTCTTCAATATCAATCCAACTCCACCACTGGCGGCCAGTCCCCATCCGCCCACCGAGCCCCATGCGAAAATTCGGAAGCAACGCTCTTAGAGTACCGCCCTCGGAACTTAAAACTAATCCGATGCGAATATTCACGGTGTGAATGCAAGCGCGGATGGCCGGTTCGCAGGCAGCCTCCCAGTCGCGGCAAACTTCGCAGAGAAATCCGACTCCTGACGGGCTCTCCTCGCGCATAATCTCGTCGCCGCGATCACCGTAGTATCCGATGGCAGACGCGCAGATAAAGATGCGCGGTGGTTTAGACGCATGGGCGATTGCTTCGGCAAGATTATGGGTGTTCAAAACGCGGCTTTCGCGAATCTTCTTTTTCTTGGAATCGCTCCAGCGGCCAACAACCGATTCCCCCGCGAGATGAATGACCGCGTCAAACCCCGAGACTTTGTCTGGCGAAAGCGGCTGGGTTGGATCCCATTGAATATCGTTAGCGTTCGTGCCGGCACCCCGGACGAGACGCGATACTTGATATCCGGCAGCGGTGAGCGAGGGAATGAGTGTTGTCCCGATAAGCCCGGAAGCTCCGCTCACCAGAACGCGCGATATTGCTGACTTCGGTTGTATCGAATCTGGCGTGCTGAAAGCCACGAGATTCACTCTAGCAGATGATGAATGCCCGAAGAATCGGCGCCTCGCAAGCTGCGACGGCGGCTCAATTTCAAAATAACCTGTCATCTCGACCGGAGTCGTGGCTTCGCGCAGCGAAGACACCACGGAGTGGAGAGACCTGCTTTCTCCCATCCAGCAGCAGGTCTCTCGACTCCGCAAAGCCAGGCGGCTTTGCTTCTCTCGAGATGACAACCTTCGGTTGTAGCTTTTGAATTGAGCCACTACGCAAGCGTCTTCCATCGCGGCTGGCCCTCACCCTAAGGCTATAATCATTGTCACCGTTCACCGCCCAGGGATTCCTTGGCTGGCAGCCATCCTCGAAGGCGTGAATCAAACTGTCCGACATTCAACAGTCCAACATGGGTATGCTGCGCCAACAGATTGCCACCAACCTGCTTTCGGTAACTAAATTCCGAGACTTGTTGCGGACCATGCGCGACAACCGTCCAGGTGACGATCTTGAACTGGTGCGCAAGGCGTACGAGTTTTCGCTGACCCACCACACCGGACAGACGCGGGCGTCTGGCGAACCTTATCTCGTTCATCCGCTGGAAGTAGCGCTGGTGCTGGCCGAAATGAAGATGGACCCGGTCGCCATCTCGGCGGGATTATTGCACGACTCCGTCGAAGATACTTCGGTCACGATCGTGGACATCCGCAAAGAATTCGGCGAGCAGGTCGCGCACATCGTCGAAGGCGTCACCAAGATCAGCAGGATAGATTTTGCCAGTCGCGAAGAGCAGCAGGCCGAAAATCTGCGCAAGATGATGCTGGCGATGGTGGATGACATCCGCGTGGTGCTCATCAAGCTCGCCGATCGCCTGCACAACATGCGAACGCTGGAGCATTTACCTCCAGATCGCCAGCAAAAAGTTGCCCGCGAAACTTTGGACATCTATGCGCCCATCGCTCACCGGCTGGGGATGGGAAAAATTCGCGGCGAACTCGAAGATCTCGGCTTCCGCTACCTCGATCCCCTGGCCTACCAGCAGGTGCACGATGCCGTAGAAGCGCGCCGCAAAGAAGGAGAGCAGTTCCTCGGACGCGTTGGCGCACTGTTGCGCGACAAATTGAAAGAAGCAGGCATTGCGGCGGGCGTGGAAAGCCGCATCAAGCGCGTCTACAGCATCCACAAAAAACTACAGCGGCAACACATCAGCGTGGAGCAAGTGTATGACCTCTACGCGATGCGCGTGGTCACGCAATCCGTGCAGGATTGCTACGCGGTGCTGGGAATTGTTCACAATGTGTGGCGGCCCGTGCCCGGACGTATTAAAGATTTCATAGCCATGCCGCGTCCCAACTTTTATCAGTCGCTGCACACCTCGGTGATCACCGAGGATGGGACAACCTTCGAAGTGCAGATCCGTACCGAGGAAATGCACAAGATGGCCGAGGAAGGCATCGCAGCGCACTGGAAGTACAAAGACGGTCCGGTCTCGGCCAAAGATGAACAAAGGCTGGCATGGCTGCGTCAGGTTGTGGAGTGGCAGCGCGACGTTTCCGACCCAAATGAATTCTTGTCTACGCTGAAAATTGATCTCTATCCCGAAGAGGTCTATACCTTCACTCCGAAAGGAAAAGTCGTGGTGTTGCCGCGAGACTCCACGCCCATTGATTTTGCTTATTCAGTCCACACTGAGGTCGGACACAGCTGCGTTGGCGCGAAGGTCAACGGGCGCATGGTTCCGCTTCGCCACAAGCTGCATAGCGGTGACATTGTAGAAGTCCTTACTCAGGCGGGACACAAGCCCAGCCGGGACTGGCTGGCTGCTGTCAAATCATCCCGCGCGCGCAACAAAATCAAGCACTGGCTCAACATTCATCAACGGGAGCGAGCCATCGAAATTGGACGCAAGCTGATTGAAAAAGAGGCGCGCAAATATCGCGTTGCTCTGAAAGAAATCAAAGACGAAGAGCTGCGAAAGATAGCGGGTGAATATGGACTAGGCCAGGCCGATGATCTTATGGCCGGAATCGGATACGGAAAGTATTCCGCGCGCCAGGTCTTGGCACGAATGGTGCCATCGGTCGAACAGCCTGGTTCCGCGGGGGAAGACAGGGCTGGCGGCGGAAAGGGTAGTGGAAGCAAGACTCAGGAAGACAAGCCAGGGACATTTGCCAGCGTCGTCCGGCGCGTATTTGGCGGGGAGAGCAATAACGCCATTCGCGTCAAAGGACACGGAGATTTGCTGGTCTATCGCGCGGGTTGTTGCAATCCGATTCGCGGCGAGACTGTGGTTGGCTACGTTACACGTGGCAAAGGGGTCGCGGTGCATTCGGTGAACTGCCCCAACGTCATCAACCTGATGTACGAGCCGGAGCGCCGCATTGATGTGGAGTGGGGACACGATAACGAAACGCCGAGCTCCTATCCCGTGAAGCTGACGGTGTATTGCGACGATCGTTTTGGGATGCTGAAGCAGATCACCGCCGTCATTAGCGATACCAAAACCAATATCCGAAATATCGAGGCCAGAACCTCAGGCGGACAGGCCAACGTTGACATTGTTCTCGACATTGCCGATTTGAAGCATCTGGAAAATATTATCGGGGGCGTTAGGAAGATTCCCGGCGTGCGCGAAGTGCAACGGCTGCAAAAACTGTAACTTTTCAGGAGATTCCATGCGTGAAGTGATTGCGACGAAAGATGGTCCGCAAGCCATCGGACCCTATTCTCAGGCTATCAAGGCTGGCGGATTCGTATTCGTGTCGGGACAGGTAGCCATTGACCCGGCAACCCAACAAGTTATTGAAGGAGACGTATCCGCCCAGGCTGAACGTGCCTTGAAGAATCTATCGGGAATTCTCTCCGCGGCGGGAAGCGAGATGGCGAAAGTGGTGCGCACCACCGTATTTCTGAAAAGCATGAACGACTTCGCCGCCATGAACGCAGTTTACGGAAAATACTTTACGTCTGCGCCGCCGGCTCGCTCTACGGTCGAAGTGGCGCGCCTGCCGAAAGACGTTTTAGTTGAAATTGATGTGATTGCGTTAGCGTGAGCAGGTCGGCATCCATTCACTCCCCATTGATCCTGAGCGAACGAGCTTCTTCGCTTGCGAAGAAGCGAGAGAGTCGAAGGACCCCTATACCCTGAATGACTCTGGAGTGAGGTAATTGTGGAGGGTTAGGGATGCTTCGACTCTCACAACTTTCGCAAGCGTAAGTTGCGCTTCGCTCAGCATGACGAGGGGAGGTTAGGCTTTAACGACTTTGCCGCTCTTCAGGCATCCAGTGCAGACGCGGATACGCTTTCCAACGCCCTTCACTTTAGCGTGCACCGGACGAAGATTCACGTTCCAGCGCCGCTTGCTCACGTTATGGGCGTGGCTGATATTGTTTCCAAATTGCGGCCCTTTGCCGCATAAATCACAAACTTGTGCCATGACTACTCCGGATGGATTTCAGAACTTAGTGTAAGCATTCATTTTAGTGGATTTCAGCGATTTCTCCAAGTGACCCCGATCTCTCAGGCCCGTAAATCAGGGATGGCTTCTGTCCTCATGCGATACTGAATTCAGTGCCCAACGCTGATCCTAAATCCGTCAAAGTTCACCTAACTGCCGGCACCGGAATGGATATTGAGTGGAAAGATAGCCACAAGTCTCACTTCCAGTTTCAATATCTCCGCGACGCTTGTCCGTGCGCATTGTGCGATGAGGAGCGGTCTAAAGCCGGACGCCAACCCTGGGAGTCTCCCAGGGGACCGACCGACGTCTTGCCAATGTTCAAGCCGGCGCTAAAGCCGGTTACGGCTGAGGGCGCAGGAAAGTACGCCATCAAATTCAAGTGGAGTGACGGACACGAGCTGGGAATTTATTCGTGGGAATTTCTGCGCGAAATCTGCCCTTGCGAAGAATGTCGCGCATCGCGAACGGCCGCCGTCGGCTCTAGATTATGAGTGTGGAATCCCGAGCGAAGTCGAGGGACCTGCTCTCCCATCTCTACCCTGTCAATCCTCGAGGAAGTCCAAGCAGCGTTAGGCATTCTCCACCGTCGCCGCTTCTCGCAGCTTCGCATTTACTTCATCCACTTTGGCAGCTATCGCAAATTTCAACTCTTCGATTCCTTTGCCTGTCACAGCGGAAATAGGAAATAGCTCCAGATTTTTTTTCTTGGCGTAACGCTTCAACTTTGCCAGCTTGTCTTTGTTGGCGGAATCCATCTTCGAAGCCACCAGAAGCATGGGCTTGTCTTCTAACTTCGCGCCGAAGCTTTCGAGCTCACCGAGAATGACCTCGGCATCTTTCGCAGGATCAGGTCGTCCGCAAGCATCCGAGACATCCACCAGGTGAACGAGCAGGCGGGTGCGTTCGATGTGGCGTAGAAACTGTGTGCCCAGTCCTGAGCCGGTGTGAGCACCTTCAATCAATCCGGGAATATCGGCGACCACGAAGCTTCGTTCGTCGCGCGCTTCTCCGACAGACACAACGCCAAGATTTGGCTGCAAGGTTGTGAAGGGATAGTCCGCGATCTTCGGGCGCGCAGCCGAGATTCTCGAGATCAACGTGGACTTGCCAACGTTGGGAAATCCCACAATCCCGACATCGGCTAGAAGCTTCAATTCCAGCCGGAAGGTTCGTTCTTCGCCTGGCCTTCCGTCTTCGTGCTCACGCGGAGTCTGATGGGTGGAAGTGGCAAACTGGGCGTTGCCTCGCCCTCCCCGACCGCCTTTTGCAATAATAATTCGTTCGTCGGGACCGGAGAAGTCATGCACTCTCTCTCCGGTTTCCGCGTCGTAAACGATGGTGCCTACCGGAACTTTCAGAAGGATATCTTCGCCTTCACGGCCTTTACAGTTCGAGCCTTCGCCGTGGCGTCCGCGCTGCGCTTTGTATTCAGGATTGAAGCGAAAATGGACCAGCGTATTGTGGCGCTCGCTGGATTCCATTATGACGTCGCCGCCATTACCGCCGTCGCCGCCTGACGGGCCGCCATGGGGGACGTACTTTTCGCGCCGGAAAGCCAGGCAGCCATTGCCGCCGTCGCCGGCCTTCACTCGGATTACCGCCTCATCAATGAACATTACTTACTCCACCATGCTGCAACAAAAAAGCCTCAACCGTGACGGCGAGGCTGCATAACTGAAAGCGCTTTGACGCCATTTCTTTACCCAGGCCGGCTGAAGGGAAAGCAGGTCCCTCGACTTCGCTCGGGATGACAAATTAAAAAAAGAATACTATTCTGAACGCAGTGAGGAATCCCTATAGCGCTGCTTAATTCGCCTCGAGCGGTTCCACCATCACGAACTTGCCCATGCCGCCACGGTCCTTGAACTTGATGCGACCGGTGACCTTAGCGAAGAGCGTGTCGTCTTTGCCGCGTCCGACGTTGAT
>JBDUDA010000140.1:0-7868 GCA_040003205.1 Acidobacteriaceae bacterium
CGTACTCGGCAAGCAGCGGGTGACGGCCAGTGTCGACGGCCCAACTATCGACCATTCAAAGTTGGATTGATCAACTGCGCAGTGGCGATGTGCGCGTGCTCTCGCGGGTAATCAGCATGGTGGAAAACCGCACTCCGGGATGGTCGGAGTTGCTGAAGTTACTTTTTCCTCACACCGGTAAGGCGCGAATCGTCGGACTGACGGGAGCGCCCGGAGCAGGCAAGAGCACCCTGGTGGATCAACTCGCGCGTCACTATCGAAAGCAAGAACACAAAGTAGGAATTATCGCCGTGGACCCCACGAGTCCATACACGGGCGGAGCGATTCTTGGCGATCGCATCCGCATGCAGGACCATTTCTCCGACGAGGGAATTTATATTCGCAGCATGGCGACCCGCGGTTCGCTCGGCGGACTCGCGCGCGCCACCGCTGACGTTGCTACCGTGCTGGATGCCTCCGGACGGGACCTGGTTTTAATCGAGACCGTCGGTGTCGGACAAGATGAAATTGATATCGTGCGCCTCGCCGATATCACGGTGGTGATTCTGGTGCCGGGCATGGGCGACGATGTCCAGACCATCAAAGCTGGCATCATGGAGATCGCCGACATCTTCGTGATCAATAAAAGCGACCGCGAAGGCACCGAGCGCGTTGAGCGCGAAATCCGCTCACTGCAATCTCTGGCGATCCGCAGCGATAAATGGACGCCGCCAATCGTAAAGACGGTTGCGACAAAAGGCGAGGGGATTGACGATCTGGCCGCAGCCGTTGCTGCCTACGACGCCCAATTGCAAAAAGAAAATCTGATGCATCAAAGGAAAGTTGAGAACTGGCGCGAGCGCCTGGTTTCCATGTTGCGCGATACTCTCCTCGAAAAAGCGCGCTCGCGCCTGAGCGACGACGATCTGACGCGCTTCGCCACCGAAGTTGCGGAACACAAGCGCGATCCGTATACGCTGGTAGAAGAAATTGCGCGCACCGGGAACGCAAACTGATGCTGACCATTGATCATCTTGGAATCGCCGTTAAGTCTCTGGCCACTGCCAGAGAGATCTACGACAAACTGGGATTGACGGTCTCCCCCGAAGAAGTAGTCGAAGCTGAGCAGGTACGCCTGGTGATGGTGCCGCTGGGCGAAAGCCGGATTGAGCTGCTGGAACCGACTTCCCAGCAATCGCCGGTTGCCAAGTTTATTGCCAGGCGCGGCGAAGGCCTGCATCACATCTCGCTGCGCGTCCCAGATCTCGAGGCGACGGTCGAGAGCTTGAAGCGCGACGGAGTACGCCTCGTTTCCAACGAAATCAAAATTGGCGCCGGCGGTCACCGCTACGTTTTCGTGCATCCCTCGAGCGCGGGCGGCGTTCTTCTCGAACTCGTAGAAGCGGGACATTAAACGATGCTATTACTCGTAGTTGACACCTCGGGCAAACAGGGAAGCATCGCGCTAGCGCGCGCTCATGACGATGGTTCCTGCGACATCATCGAATCGGTTTCGCTGGCGGGAGGAATGTTTTCTGCTCAACTGGTTCCGCAAGTCGCGGCGCTCTTATCGAAGCACGGTTTCGATAAACGAGAATTAGCTGGTTTCGTTGCGGCGTCGGGGCCCGGATCGTTTACCGGATTGAGAGTCGGGCTGGCTGCAATCAAGGGATTGGCCGAAGTTTTAGGTAAGCCGGTTGCGACGGTATCTTTGCTCGAGATTGTGGCGATTTCAGCCCCGGTCAGGAGCGATGTCATCTCAGTGCTGGATGCTGGACGGGAAGGCGTCTATGTGGGAAATTACCAAGTTACCGAGGCCGGAGTGTTGCCGGTTTCCGAAAGCCTTATGAGTAAGGACGCGTTGCTCGAATTGTCCGAAAAAGTTATTGTCCGGTCCTCAGTGATCGTCACTCCTGACAGAAATATTGCGGAGGCCCTTCGCGCGAAAGGGCTGAGTTGTCTCGAAGTCGAAAAGCCCACCGTCGCCGCTATCGCACGGCTAGGATGGAAGAAACTTCTGTCCGGTACGACAATTTCCCCCGAGGCCCTCGAAGCGAACTATGTTGGACGGTCCGACTCACAGATTTTTTCCGTTGCGAAGTCTTGAAGGCTTCGCGTCTCAAATCGAGAGTGAATTGCCAGACGTCTTTTTAGCCTCCGCCGACGACATCCCAGCCATGATGGAAATCGAACGGCAATCGAGTACGGCCGCGCATTGGACCAACGAGCAATACAGAGCGATTTTTGAGTCTGACGCGCCGCGCCGCCTCGCGTGGATTGTAAGGGATGTAGAAGCCGTTGGATTCCTGGTAGTCCGCGCCTTTGACCTGGACAGAGAATGGGAGATTGAGAATATCGCAATCTCGAATTCGTCGCAGCGAAAAGGCTATGGAAGCCGGCTGCTTTCCGAACTCACCACCATCGCGAGCTCAGAAGACGCGACGTTAATATTCCTGGAAGTTCGCGACTCTAATTTGAAGGCCCGAGCCTTTTACGAGAAGAACCTATTTAGAGAGTTTGGAAAGCGTACGGGCTACTACAGTGGCCCGTCCGAAGACGCCATCCTATATCGCCTTTTAGTTCCATGAGAATGCCCTAATCCCGATGCAAACTGCTCGCATTATTATGCAAATCACTGCTGTGGAAATAGAGTTTGAACCTCCGTCTCTCGTGTGATAGGTTGGGATTCTGAACTTGAGCTAGGAGGTTGTGCTGAATGCTAGCTTCTAAAGACCAGCTCATTGCCAGTCACGAGGAATTCCGCAAGTTGGCCCACGAACATACGCAATACGAACAACGTCTCGATTCCCTCATCCACAAACGATTTCTAACCGACGACGAAAAGCTCGAGGAAGTGCGTTTAAAAAAGCTAAAGCTGCGGCTAAAAGACCAGATGCAAAGCATCGAGCGTCAATACAGCCAGGCGATCAGTCACGTCCAAGTCGCCTGAAAATCTCACCAAATGCTCCGGGGGTCGGACCCAGACGGGTATTTTGTATCTCGGACAACGCACACTATAAGCGTCTTGCTTTGTAAGCGTTTAACCGCCAACACCGTCGAAATTGTTCACCTGCTCTATAATCATTTGGCTCCCTCTCTATGGTTCCTGACGGCTATTATTACGGACTCGGGTTTATCGCGGCTGCCGGCGTGGTTGGCTGGCTCGCCGGCGGATTTTGGGCCGTCCCGCTGGGGGTTCTAGCCGCCTTTTTCCTGTGGTTTTTTCGCGATCCGGAACGGGCCATCCCCGGCGGCGCTGGGCGGGTAGTTTCGCCTGCCGACGGCAAGGTCACAGCCATTACTCCAGTGAATCAAGCCGGACATTCCCAGACCCGCATTAGCATTTTCCTCAATGTTTTCGATGTTCATGTGAATCGCTCTCCTATTGAAGGCGTGATCAGTGGCGCTCACTACCGCAAAGGGAAATTTCTGAATGCCATGAACCCGGCCTCCGCAGAGCACAATGAACAAAATGAAATCACGGTTGAGGGCGAGGGACACGCAGTTGTCTTCAAGCAAATTGCGGGACTGCTCGCGCGCCGCATCGTTTTCAACCGTAAAGTTGGTGACCGGGTCCAGCGTGGCGAGCGCATCGGCCTCATTAAATTTGGCTCTCGGGTGGACGTGCTTCTCCCTGCCTCGGCCACTTTGGAGATAAAGGTGGGAGACCGTGTGAAGGGTGGTTCCAGCGTCCTAGCCCGGTTGGATGGCGCTGAAGATCTGGCAATGGCAGGCGCGGTGCGAACTGAAAGAGGAGTGCAGTAATGGACCCCGAAGATCAGATAATCCCGAAACGCCGGAAAGAAGATCAACCCTCGCGCAGACTTCGCAAGGGGATGTACATTCTGCCTTCACTCTTTACTACCGCAAATCTGGCCGCCGGCTACTATGCGATTTTGCAGGTGACACACGGCAGCGCGGGCGAACCGTGGCATTTTGACAATGCCGCAAAAGCTATCGGATTCGCAGTTCTGTTCGATGGCTTGGACGGCAGAATTGCGCGCATGACGCATACCAGCAGCGACTTTGGGCGCGAACTCGATTCGCTCGCTGACGTTATCACCTTTGGAGTCGCCCCCGCTGTCCTGGCGTGGATGTGGGGATTCCGCCAATTGCCGGCAGGGATGTTGTCATCCGTGGAGATGACGGGAAAAATCGCGCAGTTCGGGGCTATGGCAAGCTTTTTATTTCTCATCGCGGGCGCCAGCCGTTTGGCCCGCTTCAACATTGCCAAAAATCCTCAGCCATCGAATCCCGGGCGACCCGGCAAAAAGTATTTTGTCGGCATGCCCATTCCAGCGGCTGCCGGCGTGATTGCCGCGGTCGTCCATTTCTCGCGTGGGGATCCGTTAGTGTGGTGGGGAAGCGCAATCACCTGGATGCTGATTGTGATCGTCGCCGGCTATCTCATGGTGAGTACCTGGCGCTTCTATAGTTTCAAAGACATTGATTTCGGCTCGCGTCAACGCTTTCAGCTCATTCTTATTTTTGCGATTTTGCTTACCGGCGTTTGGTTTTTTTCGCAGTGGGTATTGTTCCTGCTGGCCCTGACGTACATGTTCTCCGGCGTGTTCTGGCGCCTGCAATGGACGTTTCGGCGTAGAGGAACACGACCTCCTCCGCCTTCCTATAAAGAGGCATCTGAGATCTCATGAGCTCGGACATTAAGGGTTCCGCAATTGTGCACGCCGAGCTCTCGCGTGCCAGCAGTCTTTACCGCTTGGCAATTGTTGGGGCAAGCACGCTGAAGGGGAAGGAGGTTGCTGAAGTACTTAGTGACCGCAATTTCCCGTCCGTTGACGTGAAGCTGCTGGATGACGAAGATTCGCTGGGACGCTTGGAGACCATGAAGGACGAGGTCACTTTCATCCAGAGCGTGCGTCCGGAGCAATTCGATAAAGTTGATTTCACTTTTTTCGCTTCTGACCAGGACACAGCTCGTAAGAATTGGAGTCTGGCACACAAAGCCGGGAGTGCAATCGTAGATCTATCGTACGGATTGGAAGACGAGCCCGGGGCTTCTGTCCGATCTCCGTGGATAGAGCGCGAATTGGGACAAACGTTGTCGTTAGAACTTCAGCCGGGACCTGTAGTGGTTGCACATCCTGCCGCGGTCGTTCTGGCACTATTGCTGCTTCGAACACAAAAAACCGCGAGCGTCCGACATGCGGTAGCAACGATATTTGAGCCGGCATCGGAGCACGCACAAAAGGGAATGGATGAATTACACGAGCAGACCGTGAACCTGCTTTCATTCCAGCCGCTGCCGAAAAGTGTCTTCGATACCCAGGTGGCTTTCAATATGCTTTCGCGTTATGGTGAGCAGTCAACTCCTCCGCTCGTCACTGTCCAGGATCGCGTGCTGCGACACTTCGAGCGAATCTCGGGTGGTAACGCTTCGCCACTCTCGTTGCTTGTCGCCCAGGCCCCCATCTTTCACGGATACGCTTTTGCCCTGCATGTTGAGACGACAGCGGCGGCAGATATCAGTCTTCTATCGCAGGTGCTGGCTGGCGATCACGTGAGTATTGCTCTCCCCGCAGAAGATGGCCCCAGCAATGTAGGCGCTGCCGGGCAGCCGGGGATACTGGTATCCATTCTTCCGGATGTCCGCAGCCCAAATAGTTTCTGGTTGTGGGCGGCCGCCGACAATTTGCGAATCGCGGCGACCACGGCGGTGGAATGCGCGGAGAGTATGTCAGCTTCCCGTCCACGAGGAAAAATCCAGTGAGCCGGCGGCCAGCCTTGCTGGTCGTAATATCGGTGGCGGTGACGATTGTCGCCGTTAGCTGCGGGTACCACACGGCGGGCCACACTACAACACTTCCTCCGGCCATTCGGACCATAGCGGTGCCGGCTTTTGTCAATCAGAGCCAGAGCTATAAAGTAGAACAGCGGCTGACATCCGCAGTCGTAAGGGAGTTGACAACCAGAACTCAATACCACATCGTGAATCAAGTCAGCGATGACGCGGACGCGACCTTGCGAGGAACCGTGGTTTCGACTTATACCTCTCCGCTGACCTACGACTCTCGCACCGGCCGGGCCGCGAGTGTGCTGGTGGTTGTGAGCATGAAAGTGTCGTTGACCGATAAGGCTGGCAAGGCGCTCTACGATAATCCGGCGTATACATTTCGCGAGCAGTATCAGGTTTCGAGCGAGCTCCCCAGCTTTTTTGAAGAAGATTCTCCTGCCTTCGAACGCTTGTCGCGCCAGTTTGCGCAGACGCTCGTGTCGAACATTTTGGAGGGCTTTTAATGCGAGCGTTTGCGCAGACCGACAGGTTTGTATCCGACGTCGAAGCCCACAAGTTGCGTGCGGCGTACGTTTTCGTGGGAGATGAGATTTTCTTTCGCAAACGCTGTCGCGAGGCCATCATCCAGCACCTGGTGCCCTCTGACCTTCGCGATTTCAGCTTGTTTGAATTTGATCTCGCCGAGACCGATCTTATTGAAGTGTTGGACCGCGCGCAGACCCCCTCGCTGATGGCCCCTTTTCAGGTGTTCTTCGTTCGCGGAGTGAAGACTCTTTTCGGGCGCGGTTCCAACGAAGAGAAATTATCCGCCATTGAGAACTATTGCAAAAATCCCAATCCGGATGCGGTCCTGATTTTTATTGCCGACCACATTAGCATCCCCGCTGACGCCCGTCGCATGGATATGACCGACAAAGAGCGCTACGAGCGCATCCGGGAAACCCTGGGACAATATTGCGCCATCGTCGAGCTCGCTCGTGTCGAGGAAGGCGAAGCGGTTCGTTGGCTCAACGAATTCTGTGGCACGCAAAGCGTAAAGATCGAAGCTGACGCTTCACGGGAATTGGTGGATGCGCTGGGCGGCGACATGATGATGATTTCCAACGAACTGGAAAAGCTCATGCTCTACGTTGGAGATAAAAAGCGCATCACTCTGGGCGATGTAGAGACCATGGTCCTGGCGGCGAAACAGAGATCTTTGTATGAGCTGACAGACGCGATTTCTTCGAAAGACAAGGTGCGCGCGTTGCAGACGCTCGACGGAATCCTCAACACTGGGGAAGGCGAAGACGCCGCTATCGGACACCTCTACATGCTGGCCAAGACGTTTCGCCAGATGCTGGTGATTCTGGAGCGCAATGTTCGCGATCAGCGGATGCTGTGGGCAGCGCTTTGGCAGGGATTTCGGGTTCCACCGTTTGCCGCGGACGACATTATCCGCCAGGCCCGGCGATATAAATCGAAGCGCGAATTGACACGCGCGATCCGACTGATCGCGAAGACCGATCTCGCTCTGCGTTCGAATCCGCCAAGCAAGCGCTTTGTCCTCGAAAAGCTGGTATTGGATTTAACCGCCGAGCCGAAGCCCGAAACAGAATGGATGCAGGAAGAATTGCCGGTCTGAGAACGCTGCATCCGGTAGAAAATCGAGACTATTTCAACGCGTTGAGACGCGCGTTCAGGCGGGCCTTGTAGCGTGACGCCGTGTTCTTGTGAATGATGCCCTTCTGAATAGCTTTGTCGAGCGAAGAAACGGCCTTCCGAAAAGCCTGCTCCGCGGATTTCTTGTCGCCCTTGGTGAGTCCTTCGCGAAGTTCTCGCAAAACGCCGCGCAGTTGGGAAGTATTGCTGCGATTGCGGACAGTCCGCTTTTCAGTCTGACGGGCGCGCTTAAGCGCCGAAAAATGATTTGCCATCTGCTGTAATTTACCTTCGTCTCTCTGGAAGATGATTCGGGTACACCGAATAAATGATTTTACTTGAGCAACTTAGCCTGGTCAAACCCGCGCGCCACTCTCAAACCTTGTCATCTCGAGCGGAGCAAAGCCGTCAGGCTTTGCGGAGTCGAGAGACCTGCTGTTGGATGGGGGAAGCAGGCTCTCCACTCCGTTGTGGCTTCGCTGAGCGAAGCCAC
>JBDUDA010000141.1:0-7822 GCA_040003205.1 Acidobacteriaceae bacterium
TTGCGCAGTTGACGTAATCGAAAGGGCGAACACAAATGCCAGAAAAAACTGAATCTGCTTGCTTATCATAGTTTGCTTTTGAACTCCTTGAATTTACCGCACGATTGCGCGGGCCATCACACGCGCTCACATTGAGCGAACCCATGCGTGCTGACCACCCCGATTACTACGCCATTTTTAGGGTGTGGATGTCATTCATTATAGGTGCGGCTCCAGAGGTCGTCAAACCGACAACGTAGCAAAAACCGAGACCGTTCGGCTGGCTAGAACGTGGTGGCAACCGTGAAACGAAATGTTTTCCGTGGTTCCCGCAAGCGATATTGAGGCGCGAAAACCCCGACCGTATTCAGGTAGGTGTAGTCTCCGGCAGCACCGGCAGGAAACATGCTGCGAGTGATGGGCACTGGGGACTGGGTGAAAGTGTCGAGTCGCAAGGGATTGTATGCGTAATAAATTCGGAAGGGCGCGTTGACGACCGGCAAGAAAACTTGCAACTCGATTCCGGTTGACATTCTCGGAGTCCAGTTAGTATTGCCCGCCACTTTCAGATACTGTGAGAAAATCGGCAGCCCAGGCACGCTTCCCGGTAAGGTTCCACCGACGCAGTTCAAACCCAGGTCTTGTGCCGGACATCCGAATACGGTGCTATTCAGCACACTTAGTTGCGAAGACTGAACTCGCAACTGGGACCTTCGCAGAATCGGGTCAATACCCATATCGACAAACGGAGCAATCGCAACCGGGCCCGCAATCGTGATTCTGTATTCAAGGTTCGCGACCAGACTGGCGTCGCCACCTGGAAACACAATTTGATCTACAGGAACCGGAACTGTGTAGCCACCTCTGAGCGGGTTGCTGGGATCCTTAGGAACCACGGTTCCATCCGGATTTCGCAGTGTGACCGCCGAGGTGCTGGGCAGAAAAGCGATGGGAGACACAGAACGGATGTCGAAACCACGCAAGTCGTTTTCTCCACCCATGTAAGACCGTTGAAAGGGGGGCGCAACCAGGCCGCCGTAACCACTCATGAAAGAGGCCTGAACGTTGTATCCCACCGTATTGCGATGGTTCTGCACTGGGATGAAGTGCTTGTATTCAAACACTGGACGAACCGTCCTGACGGTGCCGCCCAAACCTGAAATTTCACCGCCCAGATAAATACTGGAACCGCTCTTTGGGGAAATCCCGCTATCCAAAGTATTCTTCGAGTAACTTGGGACCAACTTGCTGGTGACAATTCCGTTCAGCGAGTTGGGGCCGCTGATGCCACTGAATGCCAACGCCGTGAACAACGATTTTGAAGCCGTCGTTAAGGCCACCAGGGATGAAACGTCGTAGGAATAGCTGATGCCCAACCGCTTGAAGGAGCGATGCAGAGGATAGTTCAACGAAACAGAAAATCCCTTGCTGGCCTGGGTATAGTTTTGCAGATTCTGCAATTGGGCGGCCGCCAGGTTGATTCTCTGCCCCGTTAAAATTTCCGTTTGTCGCGCTTGATCATAAGTGTAGCGTCGGCCGTAAACGGTGAACCCTAATTGCAACGGCTTGTCCCACAAGTAAGGCTCGGTAAATCCGAACATCACGTCTTTTTGCAGATTACCGATATTCGCCTGCACGCTCAGCGTTTCGCCCAGACCCAGAAAGTTGTTGGTGCTATAGCTAAGTCCGACGAATGTGCCCGACAAACCGCTGACGCCGCCGGTGAGTCCGATACTGTTCTTACCTTTTTCTTTGACCTTGAGCGTCAAATCCACCGTGCCTTCTTTTTCATTTAAGTGGCGATCGGTGACGTTAGGATCGTCCGGCTTCAATTGTTCGAAGTAGCTCAGTTGATTTAGCCGCAGCAGGCTAAGTTCCCACAGCCGCTGGTTGTAGACCTGGCCTTCTTCCAAAGCAATTTCTCGACGAATTACCTTGTCGCGGGTGGTGGTGTTGCCGGTAAACTCGATTCGCCGAACGTAGAATTGTTTGCCCTCGTCCACGTCAATGTCGAGGAAGACCAGTTTTTTCTGTTCGTCGAAAGTTGTATTCGGAATGGATGTGAAATTGATATATCCCAACTCGCCGTAGGCCTTGCGGATAGCCTCCAGGCCTTTCGCTACCTTCTCCCGTGAGAAAACATCGCCGTCCTTGATAGGGAACAAGCTACGCAGGGCCTTCTCGTTGGTTACCGCCTTAGTGTTCTTGAAGTTGATTTTGCCAAGCTTGTAACTCTCACCCTCTTCAATTGGGATCCTGATATCCACGGCCTTGCCCAGCCCGCTTCGAATAAACGGAATGGCAACCGCCGAGTGCCCAGTGTCATGAATCTGGGTTTTCGGATCCTGTACTAACACCTTAAAGAAGCCGCGGTTCTGGAATTCGGCCCGTACCCGCTCCGTGTCCTCGTCGAGTTTGGTGGCGTCATAAGTGCGCGCGAAAATATTTTCCAAAAAGATGGAACGCGGAACGCCTATCGGGCGCAGGTTCTTCATGGCATAGCGCAGGGTGCGGCTGTTGACGTGCTTATTGCCCTCAAAGGTGATCTTTCCAACTTTAACTTTCGGTCCTTCTTTCACCACGAAGGTCAAACTTACTGCGGCGGGCGGTATCGGCCGCACTTCGGTGCGAACGTTGGCGAATTGCCTGCCATGTTCAGAAAGCAGGTCTTTAATGGTTACTTCCGCTTTTTTGACCTTGGTGGGATCGTATTGGCTCTCGGGAGATAGTCCGACTTTTGCTAATTTAAAACGGTCGAGTACGTCGCTCTTGGAGACCGAATTCAATCCCACGTAATCAATCTCCCGGATCGTGGGACGCTCTTTCACATAAATATGCAGCCGCCACCCCTTCGGCGTCTGTTCGCGCTCGAAGCGAATGTCTTCGAAATAATTTGTGTTCCAGAGAGAGTTGAAGTCGCGTTCTATGGCAGCCTGGTCGAAAACGTCACCGGGGCGGGTGAAGACGCGCGCTCGCACCGTCTCCGCTGGAATGCGGCGGTTGCCGTGGATTACAACTTCCGTGACCACGTCCTGCTGTCCGGTTCCAAGTGCGCAACTCAGCACAATCATCAGCGCAAGGCAGAGGATTGTTCTAAGTTGGAGAAGCCGGGGCGAACGAATTGAGCGGGATGAACCCCGAAAAGCCGGCGTAATGCAGCGCGTGGAAGCGCTCAGGCCCTTCGTGATCACAGGGCTATCCTGATGATTGCAATGAATTCGAGGACCTCAGCTTGATGGAGTATGGAAAATCGCAATTATACGGTAGAGCAGTGGACACCGTCCAAGACCATGCACCGACTTCCCGCCCCACAATTTCTAGGAAGATGCCTGAAAAAGGCCCACATTAACCAAGACGGAATAAAACGTGGCGGAGTTGCCCATGTCAGTAAGTTTTTCTGACGTTAACACGTTTATATTTTTGCTTCCGGGCGCAAACTTCGCCCAACTCAAATGGGCGGAAACCACGCCCGGCTGTACCTTGCCGTCTACTCTGGCTTTCAAAACAATCTCGCCTCTTGCATTGTAAACCCGCACCGCATCGCCATCGAGAATTCCACGCGCCCTGGCATCACTCTCATGGATTTCCAGCAAGCCCAATTCCTCCATCTGCTGCACACTCGGTAAATTCGCAAACGTCGAGTTGAGAAAGTTATCCGCCTTACGCGCGAGCAGTTCCAGTGGGAAAGTCTTGGCATCCGTTCCATGCCGCGATTCGCTTGGCGCAATGAATTGCACAACCGGATCGAGTCCTTGAGTCTTAAGAGCTTCGCTATAGAGTTCAGCTTTGCCCGAGGCGGTTGCGAAATTACCGTTTGCGAAGGGGAGGAAAAGCGCATCCTCGCCGTCTTTTCCTCCGGGAAAATTGAGCCTTATGTGTCCCGCCTGCTCAAGCCGTTCCCTGGTTATGCCATTCATCCACGGATTGGATGTCTCCAGCGCCGAGTCCATCATTTCATCCACCGACTCGCGGAAACATTCATCTTCGAATCCCATGCGCTCTGCCAGACTTCGAAACAGGGCGACGTTGGAGCGGCATTCTCCCAGCGGATCGATTGCCTGATGCGACATTTGCACGTAATAGTGTCCATAGGCAGTTTGTAATTCTTTCTGCTCGAAGAAAGTCGTCGCAGGTAGCACGATGTCTGCGTAATCCGTGGTGTCGGTTAGGAATTGTTCGTGTACGACAGTAAATAAGTCTGGGCGTTTCAGTCCGCGAATGACTTCGTTGTGATTCGGACACACCGCCGCCGGATTCGAGCTGTAAACGAACAGCGCTTCGATCGGAGGGTCTTGCAGGGTGTTAAGCGCCGTGCCCAGTTCCACCATGTTCACGCTGCGCGCGGGTCGTCCCAGCGATTTCTCCATCAGGTCCGGACGTTTCAGCGCATTTTGGTTTAGCTGATGAGACCCGCTGGTGGAGAGCTGCAAGCCTCCACCAACTTCTTTCCACGAGCCGGTAATACAGGGCAGCATGGTGATCGCGCGGGTGGCCATGCCTCCATTCTCCGAGCGCTGCACACCGTAGTTCACGCGAATCACCGCAGGCCGAACGGTGGCGTATTCGCGCGCAAGTTTTTCGATGTCGGAGGCCGCAATCCCAGTCCACTGTGAGACTCGGTCAGGAGGATACTCTTTCACCTTCGCTCTTAATTGCTCGAAGCCGACTGTATGGCGCTGGACGTAATCCGCATCGCAGAGATTGTCACGAATAATGACATGCATCATCCCCAGGGCGAGAGCGGCGTCCGTACCCGGATTAATGGGCAGATACCAGTCCGCGCAGGCCGCAGTTCGAGTGCGGTATGGATCAATCACCACCAGCTTCGCCCCGCTGCGGCGCGCTTCAGAAATAAACGGCCACAAGTGGACGTTGTTGGCGTGAATATTCGAGGCCCAGGCGATGATGTACTTCGAGTGCGCGAACTGCTCGGGCTCGGTGCCGAGCTTCGCTCCAATCACCGATAGAAGTCCAGCCTCTCCCGCCGCCGAACAAATATTTCTTTCCAGTTGCGATGCGCCCAGCCGATGAAAGAAACGGCGGTCCATGGAAGCGCCGTTCAAAACGCCCAGCGTACCTCCGTAGGAATAAGGAAGAATCGCTTCGCTGCCGGACTCGGCAATTATTTTTTTGAAACGAAGAGTGATCTCGTCGAAGGCTTCGTTCCAGGTGATGCGCTGAAACGCCTGTTGGACGCCAGCTACAGCACTTGCCTGAACTCCCTTCGGCGCTACCCTCTTCATGGGATAGAGAACACGGTCTGGCGAATACACGCGGTCCAGATACTTAGCTACCTTGCCGCAAAGAAATCCACGCGTCACAGGATGGCCAGGATCGCCTTGAATTTTGGTCGCGCGCCCGTCTTCGACTGTGATGAGAACGCCACACGCATCCGGGCAGTCGTGCGGACACGCGGCGTGAACGACTGTTTTCATGATTTAACGATTATAGATTCAACAGGAGAGTTAAGCTGCGGGCTCACCCGAAGCGAACGTCATGTTGAGCGAGAGAGTCGTTCACAACGTGAACGACGACCGAGTCGAAACATCCCTATCGCCGCCGTCAATGCCTGGCCCATAGGGATGTTTCGACTTCCCTCGCCGCTACGCGACTCCGTCCGCTCATCATGACACGTAGAAGGCGAAGTCCAGAAAAGTCCCCTCAGACTTCCATCACTTCTTTCTCTTTGCTCTTATTCATATCTTCCATCTTCTTGATCTCATCGTCGGTAAGCTTTTGGATTTCCTCGAGGGCACGCTTCTCTTCATCCTCGGCAATTTTCTTGTCCTTCATGGCCTTCTTGATGGCGTCGTTGCCATCGCGCCGTATGTTGCGTACAGCGGTGCGATGTTCTTCCAGCACTTTATTCAAATGCTTGACCATGTCTCGTCGCCGCTCTTCGTTGAGCGGAGGAACCGGCACGCGCACGATTTTGCCATCGTTCATGGGATTTAGTCCCAACTCCGCGCTGCGTATGGCTTTTTCAATTGCCGGCAACGAGCTGGGATCGAAAGGCTGAATAGTGATCAATTGCGGCTCGGGAGCATGAACCTGAGCAATCTGATTCAACGGCATTTGCGAGCCGTAATAATCGACGTTGACAGAATCCAACATGCGGACCGATGCGCGACCGGTGCGGGTCGCCGCCATCGCTTTGCGGAAATCTTCCACCGCCTTATCCATCCGTGTCTTCAGTTGTACGTAAGTTTCTTTGAGGCCTGGAATAGAGGCCATCGTGGATTGAGCCATTTTGCGAAGCTCCAGTAAGTTAAACGATTTAATTTAACGCCAACAACGGTGCCAGAATCAAACCCGGAATCACAAACTCGAAGGATCGGGAAATCGGATGAACACGCTCCAAGATCGAGCGCTCACGCACTGACCAGAGATCCGATTTTCTCTCCCGCCACAACTTTCTTAATATTCCCGCGCTGATTCAAATTAAAAATAATGATCGGAAGATTGTTGTCCTTGCAGAGCGAGATCGCGGTGGAATCCATCACTTTCAGTCCTTGCCGCAGGACCTCCATGTAAGTAATCTGCGAAAATTTCTTGGCGTCTTTCACCAGCATGGGGTCGGCGTCGTAAATGCCGTCTACTTTCGTGGCTTTGAGAATCGCGTCGGCCTTGATTTCCATGGCGCGCAACGACGCGGCTGTGTCGGTTGAGAAATAAGGATTCCCAGTTCCGCCCGCAAAAATCACGATGCGATTCTTTTCCAGATGCCGCATGGCACGCCGACGTATGAAAGGCTCCGCCACCTGGTTCATCTCGATGGCCGATTGCACCCGAGTGTGAACGTGTTGCTTTTCAAGCGCGTCCTGGAGGGCCAACGCGTTAATCACCGTCGCGAGCATCCCCATGTGATCAGCGGAGACGCGATCCATCTCGCGCGCCTGCTCAGCCACGCCGCGGAAGAAGTTTCCTCCGCCTACTACGATGGCAATCTGCACGCCCAGGGATTGCACGTCGGCAAGCTCGGCAGCAATTTCGTGAATGCGCAGAGGATCCACGCCGAAGCCTTGTGTGGCCGCCAGCGCTTCACCGGAGATTTTGAGCAGGATGCGCTTGAACACCGGTCTCATCATAATTGTGCTTGTGAGCTCTTGCGAAATCTATTGTGGACTGAAATTGACCATAAAAAAAGGCGCCATCGGCGCCCTTCATTACTCGGACTTCTGCTGCTCGGGCTTGGTGATGGCGATGGTCTCGCCCGCGTCTCCAACTTTGAAGCGGACAAATCGTCGCACCGAAATATTCTCACCCAGCTTGCCAATCTTGGTGGCGATCAGATGCGAAATCGAAACCGTCTGGTCCTTGATGAACGGCTGCTCGTAGAGGCACACCTCTTCGTAGAACTTTTCCATTTTTCCCGTAACCATCTTCTCCGCAATATTCTGCGGCTTGCCGGAGGCAATAGCCTGCGCGATGTAGATTTCCTTCTCGCGCTCGAAATCCTGCTTAGTCACATCTTCCTTGCGGACGAATTTTGGATCGCTGGCCGCTATGTGCATCGCAACATCGTGTACCAGTTCTTTGAAGTCGTCGGTGCGGGCCACGAAATCGCTCTCGCAATTTACTTCCACCAGCACGCCAATCTTGCCCCCGGCGTGGATGTAGCTCTCCACCGCGCCTTCACTGGTCACGCGCGTCGCCTTCTTGGCGGCGACGGAGACGCCCTTCTTGCGCAGCAGGACAATCGCTTGCTCCATGTCGCCCTTTGCCTCAGAGAGCGCGTGCTTGCAATCCATCATGGGCGCGCCGGTTTTCTCCCGCAGCTCTTTCACCTGGGCGGCCGAAATGTTCTTACTCTTGCTGTTGTCGTTTTCAGAACTCACTGTAC
>JBDUDA010000009.1:0-25683 GCA_040003205.1 Acidobacteriaceae bacterium
CGTAGGAACTGATTCCATTCTTGCAATTGACCAGCATCCATAGAGCGGCAAGCCACTTGTCCAGACTCAGCGGCGAATCCTCAAAGATGGTGCCGAGCTTGACGGTGAATTGCTTGTAGCACTCTTTGCACTTCCAGCGTTTCTGAGTCTTGAGGTAATAGTGCTCTTTGTGTCCGCAAGCGGGGCATACCGGAACACCGTTTGGCCATCGCATCTTAGCCACAGCATCAATGCAGACCTGCTCATCGCTGTAGTGCTGAATTGCTCGCTGGAGTGTCTTTGGCGTTTCCATACTAAGCAGATTAGCAAACTAGGCTTGGTTAGTCAAGGTATTTATTGCCTTAAATTGAGCCACTACCTGAGCCGCTCCCTCACGCCAGCAACCGAGCGGCTTCCTTGGCGTAGTAGGTGACGATGATGCCGGCTCCAGCGCGCCGGATGGAAGTCAGCGATTCGAGCATGACGCGCTCGCGATCAATCCATCCATTGCGCGCGGCCGCTTCGAGCATCGCATATTCACCCGATACCTGATACGCGGCGACAGGAAGATCGAAACGGCGGCGGGCCTCGGCGATCACATCCAGATACGGCATGGCGGGTTTGACCATAATCATGTCAGCGCCCTCTTCGATGTCGAGTTCGATTTCACGCATGGCCTCGCGAGTGTTTGCGCCGTCCATTTGATATGACTTGCGATCGCCGAACTGGGGTGCGGAATCCGCCGCTTCGCGAAAAGGACCGTAAAATCCGGACGCGAACTTCGCGGCATAAGAAAGGATCGGCGTGTTGATCAGCTCCGCATGGTCGAGCGCCTTGCGGATGGCGCCCACGCGGCCGTCCATCATGTCTGAGGGAGCGATCACATCAATTCCGGCGCGCGCCAGTGACACTGAAGATCGGGCAAGCAACTCTAAAGTCTCGTCGTTGACAATTTCGTAACCGGTGCTGATGGCAAGCGGAGTTGCCACCGCAGCTCCCAACGATTGGGGAGACGAGCGAACGACACCGCAATGCCCGTGCGACATGTACTCGCACAGGCAAACGTCTCCGATGAGCAAGAGCTCGGGGACTTCGCGCTTCAGCGCGCGGGCAGCTTTTTGCACGATGCCGTCCTCTGCCCACGCTCCGGTTGCGACTTCGTCTTTCTTCTCCGGCAATCCGAATAGAATCACCGCCGGCACCCCGAGTTGGTACGCCTCGCGCGCTTCTTTCACGGCTTCGTCCACTGAGAAATTGAACACGCCCGGCATCGAATGGATTTCTTTACGAACCCTCTCGCCGGGACACACGAATAATGGATAGACAAAAGCTTCGGGCGTAAGCCTTGTCTCTCGCACCATGGAACGTAGAGGCTCGGTCTGACGCAGGCGGCGAAGGCGTGTGACGGGAAAGGCCATCGGAAAACCCAGGATTATATCCCGGTGATTTTAGCAGAGCGGCAGGTCAGTGAACTTGCGCCCACTCGCACCAGGTCCCATGTCATGCTGAGCGAAGCTAAGCTTTCGCTTGCGAAAGCTTAGAGAGTCGAAGCATCCCTATTCCCACCACGCTGTAGCATTCTCGAGAAAACAGCAGACCGGAAACGATAGCGATCAATATTGGGGATTAACGAAGATACATTCGTAGAAGGTATTGCCACTTATCACCTTAAAACCCATGTCATGCTGAGCGAAGCTAAGCTTTCGCTTGCGAAAGCTTAGAGAGTCGAAGCATCCCTATTCCCACCACACCCTGACCGCGCGGCACGAAGCGGACCGCACCGGAAGCGATAGCGATCCTTCGACTTCACAAATTCGCTCGCCAGCGAGCGAATTGGCTCCGCTCAGGATGACTAAGCATGAGGAGGGCGAAGTGTCTTCGTGATTCTTGTACCATGAGCTTCCATATCCATGAAGCCGTTAGTCCACAGCAGCGGGAGAGTACTGGAATTCGAATCACTCCGCGAATTGCTGCGCGGATACTCGTCTTCTCCGCTTGGCCAGACTCGACTTGCGGCTCTTACTCCCTCTACCGATCGCACCTGGATTGAAACTCAGCAGCAGCTTACAGCCGAGATCAGAGAGTTTCGCCGGGTTGGTGGAAGTTTTGATTTTTCTGGCTTGCTGGAAATTTCCGAAGCGCTGGAGAAGTCCCGCATACACGGAGCCGCCCTCGAAACGGCGGAAATCCGCGATGTTCTGTGGATCGCAGACCGGGCGCGGGAATGGAGACAGGTCTCACTTCGTCCACCAGCTGCGATGAAGTCTCAGTGGAAAGCAGTTGCGGAACTTTCTGCGCAGATTCGCGACTTCGCCGAATTCCTTAAATTCTTCGCCAATAAAATCTCGCCCGACGGCACGCTGGAAGATCGCGCCTCCTCTGAACTCGCTCGCATTCGCAGGGATACTGAAAAACAGAGGCGTGGAATTCAGGAATTGTTGCGAGGTTATCTGCGGCGACTGTCCGAAAGCGGCATGGCGCAGGATGAGCTTGTCACGATTCGCGGTGATCGCTTTGTTATCCCCGTAAAAGTTGAGCAGAAGCGGCGCGTCAATGGTGTGGTGCACGGAGCCAGTTCCAGCGGCCAGACCGTTTTCGTAGAACCACTTGAGACTATTGACCAGAATAACGAACTGGTTCGGCTGCGAGATGAGGAACAGGCTGAGATTCACCGCATTCTGATGGAGATGACACGGCGCATCGGTGAGCATGCGGGAGAAATTCTAGCCGCGGTCGAAGTTCTTGCAGAATTAGAACTGCAATTTGCAAAAGCCCGGTTTGCTGAGGACTACAACTGCGTTCAAGTAATCTTTCGCGAACATGAAGAGCGCGCTTTCATTCTTCGCAATGCTCGCCACCCTCTGCTGGAACGCAATCTAACGGCGAGGCACGCCGAAATTGTCGCGTCCACAATCGAACTGGAGGGCGAGCAGCGCGAAATCGTAATCACCGGCCCGAACACTGGGGGCAAGACGGTGGCGCTCAAGACAGCGGGATTGCTGACGCTGATGGCGCAGGCGGGAATCCCTGTGCCTGCGGAGCGGGCCGAGTTGCCTGTGCTTGACGCAGTGCTGGCTGACATTGGGGATTACCAGTCCATCGAACAGAATCTCTCTACCTTCTCCGCGCACGTTACCAACATTGATTTCATATCGAAGACGGCGACTCCCCATTCTTTAGTTTTGTTGGACGAACTAGGTTCGGCGACCGATCCTGAAGAGGGCGCTGCGCTGGCGGTGGCCATCGCCGATCACTTTCTCGAGATCGGATGTATCACAGTAATTTCCACCCATCACACATCGCTGAAAGTTTTTGGAGCAAATACATCCGGAGTGGTCAACGCCTCGGTCGGCTTCAACGAAGTCACCTTACAGCCAACCTATGAATTGAGAATGGGAGTGCCCGGGGCATCGGCCGGAATCAACATCGCGCAGCGCTTGGGATTGAATCCGTCCATCATCCGATCCGCGCGTGGACGCCTCGGAACGCAGGCGCGTGATGTCGGGGAATTTCTTGACCGCCTGCACGCGGAGCTGCGCGAGAACGAAGCGGAGCGCCTACGCCTGCGCGCCCAGGAGGAGGAGTTAGAGCGCGAAAGGACGAGGCTGGCTTCCGAGGGAAAGCGCGAGCATCAGGCAAAAGTCAGAGAGATGGAGAAGAAGCTTGAGACGCTGCTACGAGATTTTGAGTATCAGGCCCGCGAGTCGGTCAACTCGCTTCAGGAGAAAGCAGCGGCGCAGAAGCTGTCCAAAGACGCCGACAGGCGCGCTTCCAAGATGCGGCGTGAGTTCAGCGAGCAATTCAATTCGACGGTGGTCGCTCATGCCAGCGGAGCCGATGAGGGTGATCCGAATGCCACGCCGTCACTGATCAGCAATATTTCTGAAGGCGACACCGTCAAACTGAAATCGATGGGACGTCCCGCCCAAATCCTGCGCAGAATTGACGCTGACCACTTCGAAGTTGCCATGGGCGCGATGAAGATGAAGATCGCGCGCGAAGACATTGCAGAAGTGATCGCGCGGGCAGCGGATTCTCCACTACAGGCAGCTCGGGCACGCGGGATTTCTGTTTCACTAGAAAGTGGTGATCAGAACGCACAGTCCGAAATTAATGTCATCGGCTATAACGTGGATGATGCCACCCGCGCAGTCGAACGCTTCGTGGACCGGGCTTTCCTGGCGGGATTGCCCCGAGTACGAATCGTACACGGCAGCGGCATGGGAATTCTGCGGAAGGCGCTACGCCAGTATTTGCAAAATCATCCGCACGTAGAAGCTGTAAAAGAAGCCGAGCAAAGCGAGGGCGGCGGCGGCGCGACGGTGGTGGAACTCAAAGTGTGAGGTGGGGATAGAGATGCTTCGACTATCTAATTTTTCGCAAGCGAAAAATCAGCAGCGCTCAGCATGACAGGAGTTTTTAATGTGATGAATGTCACTGCGAGAGCTTTGTCATCTATTTAGTCTTCTCACAGCGAATGTCATCCTGAGCGGAGCAGGTTGGCTCGCAAGCGAGCCAACCTGTGAAGTCGAAGGATCCCTATAACCTCCCATGCCTCGCCTCCATGAACCACGAACCTACTGCGTTTACATAATGGATAATGGGCAGCCTCTCCGGCACGCTCTACGTGGGAATGACCGGCAATCTTCACAAGCGCGTATTCGACCACAAATTTCATCGCATCGAGGGATTTACCACCAAATATGAGGTCGAAAGATTGCTGTACTGGGAGTCCTTCGATAACGTATCGCGGGCGATTGACCGCGAAAAGCAATTAAAGGGATGGCGTAGAAGTAAAAAAATAGCGCTGATCGAATCGGTTAATCGGCAATGGATGGATTTAGTAGAGAGTGGTATCCATGGATGAAAGAGCGAGGTGGAAATAGAGATGCTTCGACTCTCTGATTTTTCGCAAGCGAAAAATCAGCTTCGCTCAGCATGACAATATCTTAGTGAGAGAGTGTTGTGAGGAGACTCTCGTTTTCATTCCCCTGTTTAACAGAAATGTCATCCTGAGCGGAGGAAGTTTGCTCGCATTGCGAGCAAACTTCCGAAGTCGAAGGATCCCTATAACCGCCGAAATGCCCGCCCTCTCCGGACCTGCGAGCTCAAATGATATTTCCTAACGCCGACCTTGCACAGCTTATCCACAAAAATCCCGCAGGCGTATATTCCTATTTGCGGTTCGCTGCCTGACAATTCATTCCTAATGACCGAAGCCGGAGATTTTAAAGAAACCGTTAAACAGCAGGCAGACATCGTCCGCGTCGTGGGCGACTACGTCAAACTGCGCAAAGTCGGCGCGCAAAATTATTCCGGGCTTTGTCCATTTCACAGCGAGAAGACGCCATCGTTTTCTGTCCACGCCACGCGGCAGTTTTTCTATTGTTTCGGATGCGCCGCCAAGGGTGACGTTTTCGCCTTCATCCAGAAAATCGAGAACATCACTTTTCCGGAAGCGGTCCGGCTGATCGCGCAAAAACTTGGCATCGCCCTTCCCAAGGCCGTTTACAGCAGTCCTGCGGAGGCGAAAGACGCAAGGCTTCGGACGATACTTCTCGAAGTGCATGAGCGGGCATGCGACTTTTTTCAGGAATGTTTAAAGCGGCCGGAGGGCGCCAACGCCCGGCAGTATCTTACCGGACGTGGGTTAGATGAAGAGACCATTAAGAGCTTTCGCATGGGATACGCTCCCGACTCTGGTTTTGTGCTACGCGACCGCCTGAAGGGGGAATTCGGCGAGGAAATTCTGCGCGAGTCGGGATTGTTTTCATGGAAGCAGGAGGAGAGAACCGACAGAGACAGCAGTTCCCACGACTCTGCTCGGGATGACAAAGATAGTAAGTCAGCGCTCGCGGCGATGTATTCGAAGTTTCGCAATCGCGTGATGTTTCCCATATCCAATGAGGCAGGGCGAACGATCGCTTTCACCGGACGAACGCTTGCGACCGACGAGAAATCGGGACCCAAATATTTAAACTCGCCAGAAACGGCAATTTATTCAAAATCGCGCGTGCTGTTCAATCTGGACCAGGCAAAAGAAGCCATCCGCAAACTCGATTACGCCGTTCTGGTTGAAGGTCAAATGGATTGCATTTCTGTATTCGCTGCCGGATTTCACAATGTGGTCGCCAGTTCCGGGACAGCCTTCACGGAACTACAGGCGAAGTTGCTTGGGCGTTTCAGCAAAAATGTCGTCGTGAATTTCGATCCGGACACGGCAGGCGCGAAAGCTACGGAGAGAACACTTGGACTTCTGACAGAGGAAGAATTTCAAGTCAAAGTTCTAACTCTCGAATCAGGCTTCGATCCCGACCTTTTTATTCGCCGCAAAGGGAAAGCCGCCTATGGCACGGCACTAGGCTCCTCGCAGAAATATTTCGATTATCTAATTGAACGGGCCCGCACGCAATTTCCCGTGCGCAGCGCGGAAGGCAAGGTCAAAGCCGTCAACTATCTTCTGCCGCATGTGCAGCGCGTTCCCAGCCGCATTGTGCGGGATGAAATCAGCCGCGAAATGGCTCAGAAATTGGGGATTGATTCCGCTGTACTGCGCCAGGAATTGAAGCACGCCGCCGCCAATCGCAGTTCCGCGGCATTGAAATCCCCCGCTGAAGCCCAAATTACTGATGCCGAAAAGATCGTGATCCGCGCGCTTGTCTCGGCGACGGAGATGCGCGCCGCCGGAGACCATATTTCCGCCCGTGACGGCGCAGAGGAAGAATTCGATCCGGCGCGGCAGGCGCGGTTTGTCCTCGAAAACGATTCGCTCCACACAGGTTTAGGTGCAGAAGCACTCATCCAGTCGTTGCTTAATGCCGGCGCCGAAATTGCCGATGTAATGAACTTACCGCTCTCCGAAGCCGACCGCCAGCTTCTCGCCTCTATTCTGATGAAAGACGACGAGGAGCTTACCGCTGAACGGCTCGAGGGGGCTGTTCGGGCGATGCGGCGAATCCAATTGCGCCGGCGTCTCGAGCAAGTGCAGAACGAATTACAGAAGTCGCGAAGCCAGGATGTAGGCCGGATGCAGGAGCTTTTACAGGAGAAAATTAAGCTTAAACTCGCGCTCCGCGACCCCAGTATCCGAGATTCCGACGCGCAAGACAGTTTTATCTCCGAAACAGCCTAAGTTGTTGGGATAGCTGAAACTAAACGCGGGGCTTGACCATCTAGATAAGTGGCGACGGGGACGGTCGTTCAGGCGTGCGCGGTCAGACAGCCTGAACTCAACTTTCATGTTAGAATTTGAGGTTTGTGTCGGCGCACCAGTCCGCCACTCCACGTTCCCAACTGCAATAACGACTTCCACGTCCTTCCGAAGGACGATTTGAGGGTATGCCGCTTTGGCTCTTGACGATAAGTACGAAGATATCAAAAAGCTGATCGACACAGGTAAAGAGAAGGGATATCTCACCTACGAGCAAGTCAACGACTTGATCCCGCACGACGTGCATTCTCCCGAGGACCTGGACGATCTGCTTACTACCATTGGTACGCAGGGCATTGATGTGCTGGAGGGGCCGAAGCTGCCTTCTTCCGCACTCGATAAAAAATTCGATGATGAAGAAGCAGGCGAGGATGTTGAACTCGACCTGACACCGGGCGCTTTAGAAAAGACCAACGATCCCGTACGCATGTATCTGCGGGAGATGGGCACGGTTCCTCTGCTTACCCGTGAGGGTGAAGTGGAGATTGCCAAGCGCATCGAGCGTGGTCAGCTTCGCGTGCTCAAGGCAATTTCGCGCTCTCCAATCGTGATTAACGAACTGCTTGCGATGGGTGACGACCTCAAGAAGGGCGTCCGCTCCATCAAAGAAGTAGTTACGTTTGACGAAGAAGAGCTCACGGATGAGATTCTCCAAAACCGCCTCAAAGACTTTACCGGCAAAATTGACGACTTAGCCAAGGCTTATAAGAAGTCAGCTCACCAGTTGGAAAAGTTTACCGGGGTATCGCAGAAGAAGCGTCCGAAAGATTTTCGACGCTATCGCATCGCTCTGGCGCGTGCCGTGGTGGCGGTTTCGTTGTGCGTCCGCAAGCTGGGATTCACCAATGCCGAACGCAAGCGCCTGATTGACCGTGTCAATAAGACGGTTGACACCATGCGTTCGCTCGACCGCCAGTCTCAGAATCTTGAGAAAAAAGCTGAGGCC
This sequence comes from Acidobacteriaceae bacterium, assembly GCA_040003205.1. Classification (GTDB taxonomy): domain Bacteria; phylum Acidobacteriota; class Terriglobia; order Terriglobales; family Acidobacteriaceae; genus JALYIM01. The sequence continues at coordinate 8,136 of JBDUDA010000009.1, forward strand.
ACACGCAGCGATGATCAGCGAAAAGAATATCGGCGGCAGGCGCGAGCCATTCATGCGGAACTGGAAAAACTCGAAACCGAAGCTGGAGTTGCCTTCCCGGAACTCAAGCGGACGCAGCGCGAGATTATCCAGGGAGACATGGATGCGGAGCAGGCCAAGCGGGAACTGATCGAGGCCAACCTCCGGCTGGTAGTTTCGATCGCAAAAAAATATACCAACCGCGGTTTGCAATTCCTGGATCTGATTCAGGAAGGCAACATCGGTTTGATGAAGGCCGTAGACAAATTCGAATACCGGCGTGGCTACAAGTTTTCAACTTACGCCACCTGGTGGATTCGTCAGGCCATCACGCGCGCAATCGCTGATCAGGCTAGAACGATTCGTATCCCGGTCCACATGATCGAGACGATCAACAAGCTGATTCGCACTTCGCGCCAATTGGTGCAGGAACTGGGGCGCGAGCCAACGTCAGAAGAAATTGCCAAGCGCATGGATATTCCGGTCGCGAAAGTACGTAAAGTACTCAAGATCGCGCAGGAACCCATCTCGCTGGAAACTCCCATCGGTGAAGAAGAAGATTCTCACCTGGGAGATTTCATCGAGGACCGCGCGGTAGTTTCTCCAGCGGAAGCGGTGATCAACGTCAACCTTAAAGACCAGACGTCGCACGTGCTGCGTACCTTGACTCCTCGCGAAGAGAAGGTCATCAAGATGCGCTTCGGTCTTGAGGACGGCAGCGAGCACACCCTGGAAGAAGTCGGCCAGTCGTTTGCGGTGACGCGCGAACGCATACGGCAGATTGAGGCGAAGGCGTTGCGGAAGTTGAGGCATCCATCGAGATCGCGGAAATTGAGGGCGTTTTTGGATGGGGTTAGGGATTAGGTTCAGCAGTGGGAAATCAGATTTGCGGAACTGAGGGCGCGAGAAATCGCGCCCTTTTTAGCCGTACAATCAGTCCACACGGCTGCTGTAACCGTCGGTGCGTGGCAAATGCAGAAATGAGCCAACTCAACGCGGAAAAGGCGCTGATTTTTAGAATCACTCATATCAGCAACGTGGGCTGGATTTTAGCCAACGGCTTGCACTGTCGTGCTTCAAACCACCTCGATCCGAACTATCATGAAATTGGAAATCCAGAGCTGATTGCAAAACGAGCAAATCGCAATATCCCCGTCGACCCGGGCGGCACTCTCAGTAACTATATACCTTTTTATTTCACGCCTTACACGCCAATGATGCTTAACATCAAGACCGGTTACGGTGGGGTAACCCAGACCCCAATGAGGGACCTTGTCATCTTAGTTTCTTCTTTGCGTAAAGTTAGCGAAATGGACATAGCTTTTGTATTCTCAGATCGGCATGCGTACTTGCAGGCCGCTGATTTCTCGAGCGATCTCGGTGAGCTCGGTAGGATCGACTGGAAAATACTCCAAACCCGAGATTTTAAGCGGGATCCGAATGACTTCGAAAAGGTAGAACGCTATCAAGCAGAAGCACTGATATACGGCTACATGCCGATCACGGCCCTATCCGGAATCGTCTGCTACAGAGAGCCTCAACGTGAATACTTGAACGGGTTGGCGAAGGCTGCTGAGATCAACGTGGACATTAAAGCAATACCAGGATGGTACGTATGACGATCCAATACACGCAAGGCAACCTGCTGGATGCATCCGCTGAAGCATTGGTCAACACAGTGAATGAAGTGGGGGTGATGGGGAAAGGTATAGCGCTGATGTTCAGCGAAGCTTTCCCGGAGAACACACGTGCTTATGAATTGGCTTCAAAACACGGCGGAATTCGCGTGGGTCACATGTTTGTAACCGAGAACCGTTCGCTCATCGCCCCTCGTTGGATTATCAACTTCCCGACAAAAAAGCACTGGCGACATCCTTCCCGAATGGAATGGATTCGAGAAGGGCTCAAGGATCTGACGCAGATCATTCAGCGTAAGAGCATCAGTTCGATCGCGCTACCGCCACTAGGCTGCGGTAACGGGGGGCTCGAATGGCAGGTCGTTCGCCGTGAGATAGAGATTGCGCTGTCAGAACTTTCAGATGTCAGTGTTCTTGTCTACGAACCAACAAGTGTCTACCAAAATGCTCTGAAGCGCCAGGGGGTTGAAGCCCTAACACCCGCCCGAGCACTGATTGCTGAGTTGGTACGTCGTTATGCCGTACTGGGCATCGAATGCACGAATCTTGAGGTTCAAAAACTTGCTTGGTTTCTATATAGATCGATCAAGAATTTGAAGTTGGTCGACCCACTCAACCTGCAGTTCGTTCCGAACAGATATGGCCCTTACGCAGATCGGCTCCGGCATCTTCTCGATGGCCTCGACGGCAGCTACCTTCATTGCGAAAAACGTCTTAGCGACGCTGGCCCATTCGACTTGATCTGGTTCGAAGACTCACAACAACATAGGTTGACAGCATATCTTCGCACCGAGGCGAGCGTTTTCCTGTCTGCACTCGACCGAACCGCGAAGGTTATCGACGGCTTCGAATCGCCGCTGGGGATGGAGTTATTAGCGACGGTCGACTGGCTTCTCTCGGAAGGTAAAAACCAGCCTGATATCGCCTCAATCCGGGAAGGATTGAAGGTTTGGCCGGGAGGCAAAACGGCAGCAAGGCGCAAGCAAGCGCTTTTCGACGACCGCTTATTAGGTCTCGCGCTCGAGCGCCTTCAAAGCATCTCCTAACCCCTACGTTTGCAGCACGTCGTTACATCAGGCCGTTCGCATTGGAGTTAGTTAGGTAGCTCGCGCTCGAAAGACTTCCCGTTTTGGGCAGGGGTTTTCCTTCATTTGTGGTGGAATTTGCTTGCGTCTTGCTTTTTAGGAAATTCCAATGGAGGGATGACTAAGCGGCGTCCGAAGATTATTAAAGACAAGAAAGAGCGTGGGGAGTGGGCGGAGTCGGTGTTTATGGCGCGGGCGGCGGAGAATGGATTGCCGGTAAGCAAGCCGTTGGGGGATTCCCGGAGTTTTGATTGCGTGGTGGGGCTTCCGGGGAAGTTTGTGGCGGTGCAGGTGAAGTGTACGGTGGCGGAGCTGAGGAATGGGAAAGGCTACAACTGTTCGGTATGCAGCAGTCATAAAGTTTATCGGATGGGGGCTTTCGATTTTCTGGCGGCGTTTGTGGTGCTGGAAGATACGTGGTACGTCATTCCCGCGAAGTTGATACGCGGGCTGAAGTCCATTTCATTGTGCACGACGGGCGGGGAAGCGAAGTATGAAGACTATCGGGAGGCGTGGCATCTGTTGCGGAAGGCGTCGGGATGTGGGGAGGCGGCGGAAGAGAGTGTAAGTGAGCCGGAGGAGGCCTTAGCGGACAAGGCTACGATGGGTCCGGGAATGGCGCGGATGCAGGCGGCGATGGATTCTTTTCGTAATTATCTGGAGAAAAGTGGGCGGGCGCCGCGTTGAAGGGCGCTAAAGATCGAAATTTGAACTTCGTGTGTCGCGATAGTCGCGATCGAACGCTAGTAATCAATTTTCGTGTTCGAATTAGTTCCGCCTTTTCCGCTGACTTCCACAAGCAATCATCATCCTCCACAGCTTCTGCACATGAGTCCATCCATTTTGTGTTGCTTGTGCGGGGGAATTCGCGCAGAGTTCTCACAGTGCTGGTGTGAGATGTTCTGACGTGCTGCCTCGGATTGCGGTGGCGGTTCACGAAAGTGATCTGCGATATTCAGCGATGGGGCGGGCAGGATATTTCATCCGCGATGCGGCCCGGGAAGCTGGCCTGGGCCGCATTTATTTCGCTTACTTACACCACAAAAGATAATATTCGGTTTTTGTTCGCTGTGGCATACTTACGTCTAATCCTGTGATTCTGATTTCCATCGAAGCGAAAATTTAATTGGCAACTACTGATTACAGCCTCGCGCGCGCTTTGCCTGCAAGCATCGAGGCGGAGCGCTCGATTCTTGGCGCCATTCTTCTCGACAACCTCGCCTACAACGAAGCTGCGGAGCATCTGAAGCCAGAAGATTTCTCGCTGGATTCCCATCGCCGCATTTATGCGCGAATGCAGGACCTGGTTGACACTTCCCATCCGATTGACATGATCACGCTGGTGGAGGAGCTCGACCGCAAGAAGGAGCTCGAGTCCATTGGCGACGTGGGATACATCTCGAGTCTGGTGGATGGGGTTCCGGACCGCCCTAGCATTGAGCATTACATCAAGATTGTCCGCGACAAGGCGTTGCTGCGTGGACTGATTCATGCGGCGAATTCTGCTATCGCGCGTGCGGCGGACCAGAGCGATCCAGCGGAAGAAATTCTGAATGATGCGGAAGCGGCGATTTTTCAGCTATCCGAAAAACGCATCGGACGCGGATTTCTCGGTATTCAGGAAATTGTCAGGGAAAAATTTGGATCCATTGACGCGATATTGCAGCGCGGCCAGCGCATCTCTGGACTGGAGACTCATTACACCGATCTCGACGAGATGACCAGCGGGCTGCAACGCTCTGATCTGGTAATCATCGCTGCCCGGCCTTCGATGGGGAAGACGGCGTTCGCTATGAACATCGCCGAGAATATGGCGATTACCGATGCGAAAGTTGTCGGAATGTTTTCGCTTGAGATGTCGCGCGAGGCATTATTGCTGCGTCTGCTGTGCTCGCGGGCGCGGGTGGATTCCCACAAAATGCGTACCGGTTCGCTTTGGCGCGAGGATATGGAAAAAGTTGTCCGGGCGATGGAGGAGCTGGCGCACTCTCCGATATTTATTGATGACACGGCGGGAATTTCACTGAGCGAAATGCGCGCGAAGGCCAAGCGTTTGAAACAGCAGAATGGCGGCAAGCTTGATCTGATCATCGTTGATTATCTTCAACTGATGTCAGGCGGCGGAAGACGCTATGAAAATCGGACGCAGGAAGTCTCGGCTATTTCGCGCGGGTTGAAGAGCATCGCCAAGGAGTTGGACGTGCCAGTTGTTGCCCTTTCGCAGCTTAGCCGCGCACCTGAGAGTCGCGGAGGGGATCATCGTCCGCAACTGTCCGATCTTCGCGAATCGGGATCCATCGAGCAGGACGCGGATGTGGTTGCGTTTATATTTCGCGAAGAGGTTTACAACCATGATGATCCTGAACTGGAAGGGGTCGCGGAACTGATCATTGCGAAGCAGCGAAACGGTCCGACTGGACGAATCAAGATGGCTTTTATTAAGAACTCGACGCGCTTTGAATCCATGGCTGGCGGCGTGGTTGACTCGGAGTAGCTGATGGCGGCTCGGTGTGCGAGCAAGCTAAGTCCCAAGTAGCGTTCCACCCGAGGGATTTCAGCGCCAACCCTGTGGAAAAAGTTGTGGATTAACGAAACCAGTCTCACATCGCCGACTTGCAGCATCTACCTTCAAGTGACGTTTAACTCCGCCAATCCCCTGTAAGCCTAAGGAAATGCTCTTGTTACTTCTCAGGACAAGAAATTTAACCAAGTGTTAAAGGAAAGACTTCAACCCCGTCCCATAAAGGGATTTGCACATTTCGGGAGGCATCTTTTCGGGGAGTGGCAACACACGGGGATCGGGATCTAGTTTCCTTCTCCTACTTTGAGGACCGCGAGGAAGGCCTCCTGAGGGATATCTACGCGGCCGATGCGCTTCATGCGCTTCTTGCCTTCTTTCTGTTTTTCGAGCAGCTTGCGCTTACGGGAAATATCACCGCCGTAGCACTTAGCGATGACGTTTTTGCGTATGGCGGTGACGGTCTCGCGCGAAATGATCTTGGCACCGATGGAAGCTTGAATGGCGACTTCGAACATCTGGCGAGGAATCAGTTCGCGCATTTTGGATACCAGCGCTTTGCCGCGGTCGTAGGCAAAATCGCGATGCACGATGATTGAGAGGGCGTCCACGGGCTCGCCCGCGACTAGAATGTCGAGCTTGACCATGGGGGATTGCCAGTAGCCGGCAAGATGGTAGTCGAGCGAGGCGTATCCGCGAGAGACCGATTTCAGGCGGTCATAAAAGTCGAGCACGATTTCGTTGAGTGGGAGCTCGTAGAGCAGCATTACGCGCGACGAGCTGACGTATTCAAAACTTTTCTGCTTGCCGCGCTTTTCTTCCACCAGCGCGAAAATTCCGCCTACATATTCTTCGTTGGTCAGGATAGTTGCCAGGATGACGGGTTCGTCAATCTTGGCAATCTCGCTGGGATCAGGCCAGCGCGAAGGGTTATCCACTTCGATCAGCTCGCCGTCGGTTTTGGTGATTTTGTAGCGGACACCGGGGGCGGTGGTGATCAATTCCAGATTGAATTCGCGCTCCAGCCGTTCCTGAATAATTTCCATGTGCAGCAGGCCAAGGAATCCGCAGCGAAAACCGAAGCCCAGCGCGACGGAGCTTTCAGGTTCAAAAAAGAATGATGAGTCGTTCAGGCGGAGCTTGTCGAGGGCCTCGCGCAACTGGGTGTGCTGATGGGCGTCCACGGTGTAGAGGCCTGCGAACACCATCGGTTTAATTTCTTCAAATCCTGGCAGAGGCTCGGGGGCGAGATTGCCTTCTTCGGTAATGGTGTCGCCGATTTTTGTGTCGGCGACATTTTTGATGTTGGCGATGAGGAAACCAACTTCTCCCGCGCGCAGCTCGCCAATCTCGACCGGCTTCGGAGTGAGCACACCCAGAGTCTCGACATCGAACACGCGTCCATTCGACCAGAGGCGGATTTTTTGTCCTTTGCGCAGCGTACCCTGAAAGACGCGTATTAACACGATGACGCCGCGGTAGGGATCGAACCATGAGTCGAAGAGAAGCGCCTGAAGCGGCTTGTCGGGATCGGCTTTCGGAGGTGGCACGCGTTTAACAATCGCTTCGAGAACGTCAGGGACGCCCTCGCCAGTCTTGGCGCTGATCAGAACCGCATCGGTGGCGTCGAGTCCTACGGCGCCTTCAATCATTTCTTTCGTGCGCGGGATATCCGCGCTGGGAAGATCAATCTTGTTTATGACAGGGATAATTTCCAGTCCGTGATTGATCGCGAGATAAGAATTCGCCAAAGTCTGCGCTTCCACTCCCTGGGAAGCGTCAACGATGAGAAGAGCGCCCTCGCAGGCAGCCAGCGAACGCGAGACTTCATAGGAAAAATCAACGTGTCCGGGCGTATCGATCAGATTGAGCTGGTAGGTATTTCCGTCGTGCGCGGTATACATCATTCGCACCGCATGGGCTTTGATCGTGATTCCACGCTCGCGCTCAAGGTCCATGGTGTCGAGAACCTGGGCTTGCATCTCGCGGGCGGTCAGCGAGCCAGTGAGTTCGAGCAGTCGGTCGGCCAGCGTGGATTTGCCATGATCAATATGCGCAATAATGGCGAAATTGCGGATGAAACTTGCGTCCATGGCTGAGGGGGACAATGCTTGATTCTAACAGGCGGGTTTTGAGGGCGTTGTGATGGCCTGCGCAGCGATGGTTCATTGCGAAGCAAAGCCGCTTAGGAAATTGCGCGCGAAAAATAGAAGACTAGAGGGATCCTTCATTGCCAGGCCTTCGCGAGCGAAGACCTGCACTGCTTCAGGATGACAGATGGTGGGGGTAACGAGGTACTCTTCCGCAGTGGCTCCGGTAGAATCGGACACCATGCTTGTACTTGCTTCCGCCTCACCTCGCCGCCAGGAACTTTTGCAACGCGCGGGCATTTCGTTCTCTGTTCAGCCAGCGGGCATTGATGAGACGTTGCTTCCCGGAGAAGCGCCCAGAGAATTTGCAGAGCGCCTCGCCCAGGAAAAAGCAGCGGCGGTGCTTGCTCAGCGTCCTAAGGATGTCGTGCTGGGAGCTGACACCATCGTGGTGGTTGACGATGAGGTCATGGGGAAGCCGAAGGACGCACATGACGCAATCCGAATGCTGCGCATGCTCTCCGGACGGTCTCATAAAGTCATTACGGGGGTGTGCCTGGCGGGCGCTGTTCCCCACGACTTTGTAGATGCTCGTTCTGAAACTACGACGGTCACCATGAGCGAATTATCGGATGAAGATATTCGTGTGTATGTTCAGACTGAAGAGCCGATGGACAAAGCGGGCGCCTACGCTATCCAGGGAAGAGCATCGCGCTGGATAACGCGGATCGAAGGCGATTATTTTAATGTGGTGGGATTACCAGTCACGCTCGTCTGTCGGATGTTGCGGGAACACGGATTGGCGTGAGGAATTTTGAACAGCGGCAGTACCTGTGGCCGCCAGCGCCTAGGGCTTCTTATCTGCGTCCTTGGCTTCGTCTTCTTTCACGGACGACTTGAAATTTTTGATCCCTTCGCCCAATCCTTTACCAAGATCTTTAAATTTGCTTGGACCGAAGACGAGGAGTGCGATACCAACCAATAAAATGATGTGCAGCGGCTGAAACAATCCCCGGAACATACGTCACTCCTTGTGCCCGCCAACAGGCTCTCACCCGGTGAATTAACAGGCCGAGCTGAATTGATCTTAAGCTCCGTTCTTTGGGGAGTCAAAGTTCAACGAAATGCGGAAACAATCCCTTATGCACTTTCTATCAATGACGCCAGCAGCGCGGCTCTCCGCGGCAATTCTGCTATGACGATGGACTCATGAGGAGCATGCGCTCCTTCGCCAACGCCGCCGAGGCCATCCAGCGTTGGAATTCCCAACGCCGCCGTGAAATTGCCGTCCGACCCGCCGCCGACAAAGGCCTCTGCGAGCTTCCATCCCATCTCCTTCGAGATGACAGACGCTTTCGCATACAGAGCGGCGACGCCTTCCGTTCGCTCCATTGGGGGACGATTCATCCCGCCCAATATTTCCAACCTGCATTTCGGATTGAACGGCTTCAAACCGCGTAATTTGCGATCGAGTGCGTTAGCATCTTTCGCATCAGCAATGCGAACGTCAATAAATGCGGAAGCTTCGGCGGGGATCACGTTGGTCCGTGAACCGCCTCTAATTTGGCCGATGTTCAGAGTTATGCCGCGCTTCAAATCCACCAACCCGGAAATTTGGACGATCTGCTTCGCTAGTTCGAGGGTCGCGCTTTGTCCGCTCTCGAAGTCCAATCCCGCATGGGCGGCCTTCCCCGCCACTTTTAAGGCATATTCGCCAACGCCTTTGCGTCCGGTCTTGACCGCACCTTTCGGCCCGAATGCCGGCTCCAGAACGAGTACAGCGGCGGATTGCTTCGCGATCCTCTCGGTGATTTGTCGGGAAGAGTCGCTGCCAACCTCTTCGTCCGAAACCAGCAGCACGGTGACGGGACGAGGAAGACTGCCGCCGTACCAGTCGCTCAAGGCCTCGATGGAATGAAGCATGAGCGCGATCCCGGACTTCATGTCGAGAACCCCCGGTCCAAGAAGTTTCCCGTCTTTCATGCGGCACGGCATTCTCGACAAAGTTCCGATTGGATACACGGTGTCCATGTGACCGAGCAGCAGCACCGGTTTCCCGCGCTGACTTCGAAAATTAACTTCCAGATGATTGCCGAATTCGCTGGAGCGATGGACTTGTAACTGGCCGCCTAAATCTTCGAACCTGCTGCCTAGTACGGCTCCGAGGCGATCCACCGCCTGCTTCACATCGCTGGGCGATTCAATCTCGACCAGGCGGATTATGCTCTGAACGATCTCGGATTTTTGCTGCGAAAAATATCGCAGCCGCTGAGCTGCTGATTGCTTATTTTGCTGTATGGCCGCTGAGGGATTTGGAGCGATGGCTCCGGTCTTCTGCGAATTCTGTTTTTTCATTTTTTACGTTCAGGTAGTTAAGGTCACTGGCGTTCTGAGGCTAGATCGCAATACAGTATAATCTTCGCTCCTGAAGAGTCTGTGGATGACCGACAAAGTTAAGCTTGAATCCGACGTAGCAGCAGGAGGGGCCGCGCCCTCATCGCAGCAGGCAAAGACTACTTTGGACATCCACGACATCCAGCGCATTCTGCCGCATCGCTATCCATTTTTATTGATTGATCGCGTTCTTGATCTGACTCGCAAACAGCGAATCGTGGCCCTAAAGAACGTCACTATAAACGAGCCGTTTTTTGCAGGCCACTTTCCGAATCTCCCTATTATGCCGGGTGTGCTGATCGTTGAAGCCATCGCGCAAGCGGGGGGAGCGCTTCTGCTCACCGAAGTGGAAAACCGCGACGACAAGCTGATGGTTTTCACCGGGATTGAGCGCGCGCGCTTTCGGCGTCCTGTGGTACCCGGCGACCAGTTGCGAATCGAAGTGGAGGTTAAAGCTTGGCGTGGATCCGCGCGAAGTATTGCAGTTCGCATGGAAGGAGTTGCCTTCGTGGGCGATAAGCGCGTCGCGGAAGCAACGGTCACATGCCAGCTAGTGGACCGCGATCGGGGTCGCGGACAATCTGCGAACGGTAAAGCCGGTACATCTGCTGAGTGAACTGAGCTTATAACTTTCGATCCACCATTCGATGATCATTCATCCGACAGCTTTAATTGACGCGAAAGCGAGAATTCATTCTTCATGTGAAGTCGGGCCCTACTGCATCGTCGGGCCAGATGTAGAAATCGGCGAAGACTGCAAACTCGCTTCTCACGTAGTGATGGAAGGGCCCACCACGATCGGCCCCCACAATCACTTCTTCCCCTTTTCGTCCATTGGTCTCGCTCCGCAGGATATTACTTATGCCGGCGAGCCTACCCATCTTCGAATAGGTGGGCACAACGTCATTCGTGAATTTGTCACCATCAATCGCGGCACGCCAAAAGGTGGGGGCCTGACTCGCGTCGGCAATCACACGCTGATCATGGCTTACGCTCACGTCGCGCATGATTGTGTAATCGGCGATAGGGTGATTCTCGCCAATGCCGCCACGCTTGGGGGACACGTAGTCGTGGGAGAATGGGCGGTGGTGGGGGCAATGTGCCCAGTTCATCAATTTGTTCGCATTGGCATGCACTCCTATATCGGCGGCGGCACAACGATCACCAAAGACGTGCTTCCATTCTCGAAGACGGTAGCGGCGCGCGATACTCATGCTTACGGACTCAATGCGGTCGGATTGGAACGAAGGGGATTCACAAAAGAGCGCATCCGCAAAATTCATCATGCGTTCAAGTTGTTGCTGGCATCAAAACTCAACACCAGTCAGGCCATTGAGAAGTTGCGGCTGGAACCTGAGCAAGGACAGGATGTTGAAATGCTCATTCAATTTATTCAGGACTCCGAACGTGGAGTGATTAAGTAAAACAACTAGAGTCTGCGGTCAGCAAGCGGCTTCTTTCAATGACTAGAGTCCCCCGAGCAACGACGCCCTCAACCACCTCAAAGAGGCTGGGATTAATCGCTGGGAACGGCACCTTTCCGTTTCTCGTGCTCGACGCAGCCCGCTCTGAAGGTTTCGAAGTGGTGGTTGCTGCGATCAAAGAAGAGACTTTCCCGGAAATTGAGCAGCATGGCGCGGCTGCCTGCTACTGGTTCTCTCTGGGGGAACTATCGAAGTTGATCGAAACCTTCAAGCGCGAAGGGGTGAGCCGCGCTGTGATGGCTGGACAGGTTAAGCACAAGCAAATTTTCTCCAGCATCCGTCCCGATTGGCGCCTGGCAAAGATGTTGCTTTCACTTCGCACCCGCAACACCGATTCCCTTCTCAATGCCGTCGCCAAAGTTCTGGGGGATGAAGGCATTAAGCTCGAAGATTCCACGACGTTTCTCGGCCCTCTTTTAGCGAAGGAGGGCACACTGAGCAAACGTGGACCATCCGATCAAGAGAGACAGAATATTGATTACGGGCGAGCCATTGCTCAGAGTCTCGTGCAGTACGACATAGGGCAAACGGTGGTGGTCGCGGAGTGCGCGTGTGTGGCAGTTGAAGCGATGGAAGGAACGGACGCCACCATCGAGCGCGCGGGAAGTATTATGTCGTCGTTGGAGCCGGGCACTTCCACTCTGGGCCGTTCTTTGACGGTGGTAAAGCTGGCAAAACCCCATCAGGACATGCGCTTTGACGTGCCCGTCGTGGGGGTAAAAACCATTGAGATCATGAAGCAGTACGGTGCGACCTGCCTCGCGATTGATGCTGGGAAATGTCTGTTGCTGGATGGGGACGCAATCCTCACCGCTGCGGATGAGGCGTCCATCGCGATCGTGGCGCATTGAGGATGCACGCTAACAGTCTTCGTACCATGCCGGACAGATCGCCATCCTAGATCGCCGCCCTGCGAAAATAACTTCTATCACTTGCAGTTTCTGCGGTTAAGATTTCACAATTGTCAGCCGACTCTCCCATCAACGTTGCGGTCGTCGGGGTTGGCGCCTTCGGCCGGAACCACGCGCGTATTTACCACCAGATGTCGCAAGCAGGCGAAGCGGTCAGGCTGGTTGGAGTGGTGGACGCAGACGTCGCCCGCGCAGATGCAATCGCCGCCGAATTCGGATGCAAGGCTTTTGGTTCTGTTGAGCAAATGCTCAGAACGCGCAACGAAGTGCATTGCGCTTCCCTCGCCGTTCCCACAATTCAGCATTTTGAATCCGCGCGCCTGCTGATGGAATCCGGCGTGGACATATTGATTGAGAAGCCGCTCGCCTCTTCTCTCGCCGAAGCCGATGAGTTGATCGCACTCGAAGAACGCAGCGGGCGCATTGCTCAGGTCGGACATTTGGAACGCTTCAATCCTGCGGTCCGCGCCACGCTTCCCCTGATCACCCAGCCAATGTTTTTTGAAGTCCATCGGCTGAGTGTTTTCACCCGGCGTTCCTTGGACGTGGACGTGGTGCTCGATCTGATGATTCATGATCTTGACGTAGTGCTGACATTTGTTAAGTCTCCTATTACCGACATACGAGCTGTGGGATTGCCGATACTCTCCGGCAAGGTGGATATTGCCAATGTCCGTCTGGAGTTTGCGTCCGGATGCGTTGCCAACTTCACCGCCAGCCGCATCTCCACGGAACGTATTCGCAAGCTGCGATTCTTTCAGCCAAAACAATACATTTCCCTCGATTACGGACGGCAGGACGTGATGGTATTCAGTGTCGGAGAAAAAACCCCGACGGCTGCCACGCCTTCGGTCAATACCGAGATCGGGATAACTCGGCCGCCGGTGTTTGCCGAGGAACCTCTGCATGCGGAGATTGCGTCTTTCTTGAACGCTGTGCGGGGTCGCTCCAGACCTGAAGTTTCTTTGAGAGACGGGCGGAACGCGCTGGAGGCGGCGCTGAATATCATTTCCGTGATTGAGCGACACGGCAAACGCGTAAACCTCGAAGGGATGCGCGAATTGTCTTCTTGAAGGAGTGATGGAGTTCGGAAGCTCCATGAAACTGCGCTTTTGCTGCTTTAGGCATAGGGATGTTTCGACTGCACTCTTCGCTGGCGCGACTCGTTTCGCTCAACATGACAAAGGGAGTGTTGGGCAGCAGGGTGATTTCGACGAAGCTCCCTCCCCCATGTAAAATCAGAGGACGGTGGCCGCATCGTCACAACTCGTCCAGATTGAGGCTTTTCCGCCTGTTCGGCAGCCGAAGCCCTCGTGGTTAAGGGCGCGAGCGCCGATGGGGGAGAATTTTCACAATCTGAAGAAGCTTGCGCGTGACCTCGATTTGCATACTGTGTGCGAGTCGGCGCAATGCCCCAACATCGGAGAGTGCTGGAATCACCACACCGCCACTTTCATGCTGCTGGGCAACATCTGTACCCGGCGCTGCGGCTTCTGTGCGGTGCCCAAAGGGCGTCCCGAAGCGATTGACTGGGACGAACCCTCCCGGGTAGCCCATGCCGTTGCCAAACTTGGATTGAAGCATGCCGTCGTAACCAGCGTGAACCGCGACGACGATAATCTCGGTGGCGCGCGCATCTTTGCGCAGACTATCCGTGAGATTCGGGCGCTCACCCCCGATTGCCGCGTTGAAGTCCTTATCCCCGATTTTCAAGGACGCGAAGACGCGTTGCGGATCGTGCTCGACGCCAAGCCGGATGTTTTGAATCACAACACCGAATCCGTGCCACGACTTTATCGCGTAGTCCGCTCGGGCGCGCGTTACGAACGCACGCTTACCTTACTGGAAAACGCTAAGAAATTTTCGCCGGGAATGGTTACCAAATCCGGCGTGATGGTTGGTCTGGGCGAGAGCATGGACGAACTAATTGCCGTCTTCCGCGATCTCGGCTCGCGCGGCGTTGATATTTTGACGGTCGGACAATACCTGCGTCCGTCGCGGGATCATCTACCTATCGCGCGCTTCTATACTCCCGACGAGTTTGTTCATATGAAGAAAGAAGCCCTGCGCTTCGGATTCCGTCATGTCGAGTCGGGCGCCATGGTCCGCTCCAGCTATCACGCGCACGAGCAGGCTGAGGCTACTTCCGCGGGACCACGGACTCGCTCGGAAGTTTCAGTAGAGAGCTTCTCCTAGCCAACCCATGGTCCGTCCATTCTTCAACTCTGCAATTCCGAGTCTTATCTTCACCGCATTCCACCTCAGAGAGTTTCAGAAGACGTGGTAAGCCTCTTACTAATCGTGATTGGCTTCTTCGCCGGAATGGTGGGCGCTCTCGCGGGCATTGGCGGCGGAATCATCATTACTCCGATCTTAGCTTTGCACTTTGGAGTTCCCATTCATCAGGCAATTGGTACCAGTCTGGTGGCGGTAATTACGACCTCGGCAGCGAGCTCATCGATCCATTTGCAACGCCACACCACGGACGTTCGCCTGGCGATGACCCTCGAGCTCGCCACTTCGCTGGGCGCCCTTGTCACCGCGTATATGGTCGGCTATTTGAACCGCACCGCGCTCGAAATCTTATTCGCCGCATTTCTGCTCTACGCCGCAGTTTCGCTGATCCGTGGGAAAAACAAAGAGATTGAAGCGCAAGAGAAAACAGGACCGCTGCTAGGTTCTACAGTCCACATTCCCGACTATGAACCGAAGCGTTATCCGCTCGGTCTCAGTGCCTCGCTGATCGCCGGCGGACTTTCGGGGTTGCTGGGCATTGGGGGCGGGCCCATCAAAGTTCCGGTGATGTATTTATTCATGGACGTGCCTCTTATCGTGGCCACCGCGACTTCCAACTTCATGATTGGAGTCACTGCCGCCGCCAGCGCCTTCGTTTATTTTCGTCGCGGCGATATTCTCGCCAGCCTCGCTTCCCCGCTGGCGGTGGGAGTCTTCGCGGGATCAATCGTCGGAGCGAGATTGGTGCCCTACATCCATTCGAAATACGTCGTCTATCTGTTGATCGCCATCATGCTCTATCTTTCGGGACACATGATGGTCCACGTTGCGGGAGAATTCGCCCGATGAGTCAGAAACGCCAAGCCAGTTTTGACCGCACGATTGCCCTGGTGCTGCGGATCGGAGCGTTTGCGGGCTTCTTCATCATGCTGGCCGGCATAACGACTGGCATTTTCGTACATACGGACCTTCCGCTGAAAATCGAGACCGTCGGCGTGCTCGCCATGCTGATTACGCCTGTGGTCAGGGTCTTCATGGCGTGCGTCCTTTTTTTGCAGGAAAAAGACTGGAAGTACGGTGCAATTTCTTTCGGCGTGCTGGTAATTCTACTGCTGGGAGCGGTCTACGGAATTGGAGAGCACTGAGGACGTGCAGGTGTCACGGGAGACTTCAGCTTTAGAAAATCTTGAGACGGATGGTCAAGTACTGCTTGGGATTTTGCCGAATCGCTTTTATGAGTGACTGGGTTTCCAGCAAGACTTTGTCGGTATCGTTGAACACAGTTGGATCGCGCAAGAGTTTGCCCGCCGTGCCCTCGCCCGCATCTAGCCGTTCGGTTATCGCGGATAATTTGCTCATCGTGGTCTGGAGCTTCTCCGCAAACGCCTGATCTCTGGTCAAAGTTCCGAGAGCCCCCTTGCCGGCATTTACGTCGTCGGTCAATTTTTTTACGTTGGCCACGGTCTGATTTGCGTTGTTGTAAAGAGAAGGATCTTTCAGCAACTTGCCGGCGGTTCCCTTGCCGGCGTTGATGTCATCCATGACAACATTCAGCTTATCGACAGCGGCGCTTGCTTTGGTGTAAAGCGCGTCGTCCACCAGCAACTTGCCGATGGTGCCGTTGCCCTGGGTAATCTCGGTCATGACTCCCTGAAACTGGGTGACCGTCGCGTTCAGGCGGTTGTAGAGAGCGGGATCATATATCAGTTTGCCAATCGAACCCTGCCCGCTTTCCACGAAGGCCACGATGCGATCGAGGCGTTTCAGCAGGGCGTCGAGATTCTGCAATGTACCCTGGCTGGCGCGCACGACATCCTGCAAATCGGGGGTCCCTCGAGTGGATAGCACGTCCCCTTGTCGCACCTCTGAGCCTCTCGCCTGCGAGCTGTCAATATCGATATAAGTTTCCCCTAGCACGCCGGCAGTTGAGAGGGCTGACTGCGAATCCCGCCGCAGGCTCTCATGAAATTTCGTGCTGACTTTCATGGTGACTTCAACCGGATTCTGCTGCTTATCTTTGTCGGACACCACGCGAATTCCCGCGACGTTACCGATATCCACACCCTGTAGCCGGACGGGCGCCCCAACAAGCAGTCCGCCCGCATTATCAAAATAGGAAACCAGGGTGATTTTTTTGGTGAAGAATCCACCGGTGCCGCTCATGAGGAAAATTAAAACCGCCAGCGTGATGCTGGCAATCAGCACGGTGAGGCCGACTTTCAGTTGAGACCACTTCAACTGCTTCTGGCTAGGCACGCGCTCCCCCAAGCAAAATCATCGCGTCGAAATCCCGTAAAAGAAGAGATTAAGCCGCGGAGTTTTCTGATCATACCAGAGCAGAGTCATAAAACTAGAAGAGCCGGTCCCCCTTATAAATGATTTTCCCGTTCACCATGCGGGCTTCGGGCATTAACTGATGCGGTCTCGGTGGCCCAGTTCCATCTATGTGGAGGACGTCGTGTCCGTGCGCGGTCAGCCAGTCGGAGACCATCATGCGATGGCATTTGAAATAGACACGTTCTGCGCACATGTAAGCGCTGGCAGATTCCTCCGCGAGGCTGATGAGTTGAGTGACCCCGTGCTCGAATTCTTCCGTGAGCATGTGGTCGGCATAATTTCTGAAGCTGGGACTTCGCAGCGCCACGTGGGGAGAATCGTCGCTAATCTTGTTGCGGCGGCCTCCAAGCTCTTTCATCCATAAATAGCGAATGCCGATAGCCGGCAATGATTTTTCCAGTGCTTCGCGATTGAAATGCGGAAGCCGCCTCGACATCGGGAAAGAGCGAATATCCACCAGATTTTTGATTTTATGTACTTGCAGCACTTCGAGGAAATCTTCCAAAGTGCGCGTGGAATGGCCGATGGTGTAAAGAGTCGCCACTCTCGTATTCTAAAGGTTGCGACGCTAGGCGAGCCGTGACCGCGTCAACGGAAGAGAGTCGCTAGCTATGCTGCGTGACGCCGTTAAGAAGATGAAGCGCATGGGGAAGAAGTTCAACCACGGATTCCAGCGACTGCACTGCGCCTTTTGGATTGCCGGGCAGATTCAAAATCAGCGCTTTCCCGCGAACCCCACAAACGCCACGGCTCAGGGCCGCAAAGGGTGTGTACTCGGAGCCCTTCAGCCGCATTCGTTCAGCGACACCATCGAGCAAACGATCGCATAGGGTTCGCGT
>JBDUDA010000142.1:0-7761 GCA_040003205.1 Acidobacteriaceae bacterium
TTGCTGTTGGCGCACCCAAACGAATTTGCCGCAGTCATACTGGAGCCGGTGACCTTCGAGGATCCGAAACCTGGGTTTCTGGAGTGTGTCAAAGAACTTGCCCACAAGCACGGCGCGCTGCTTATCTTTGATGAGATATGCACCGGCTTTCGCTTCGGCTTGGGGGGTGCGCAGAAACTTTTCGGCGTCATTCCGGACCTCGCGTGTTTTGGAAAAGCCATGGGAAATGGATTCCCCATCGCGTGCGTGGTGGGACGCGCCGACGTTATGCAGGTCTTCACAGAAATCTTTTTTAGCTTCACTTTCGCGGGAGAAGTAGCATCCATGGCCGCTGCCCTGAAGGTGCTGGAAATTCTCGAGAGCACCGATGCACTAGCGCGAATGGATGCCAATGGAAGAACTCTTCAAGATGGCGTGAATGTGCTTGCGGGAGAAGCAGATTTGGGGCGGCGTCTGAGGTGTGTTGGTCGTCCGAACTGGTCGGTACTACGTTTCATGGAAAACGACGGATCAGACAGCTCCGTAATGAAGAATCTTTTTCAGCAGGAGTGCCTCAAGCGAGGGATATTGATTCAGGTCACACACAACATCAGCGCCGCCCACGGCAACCTTGATATTCAACAGACTTTGGAAGCGTATGCCGAAACAATAAAAACGATTGCGGGATGGATGGAAGAGAAAAATCCCGCTCAGTTTTTGGAAGGTACCCCAAGTGAGCCCGTATTCCGCGTGCGATGAGCGCCGTTTGAAAACGCTTGCACATGTCTGCAACAGGTGAAGGGATGAGAAGTTATCGCGATTGAAAAGTCATCCGTATTGCTGATTCGGGCTGACGCCAGCGTCGCAATTGGCACTGGCCATGTCATGCGATGTCTTGCATTAGCTCAGGCATGGCAGGACATGGGCGGGTGCGCCCTGTTTGTCTATGCCGAGATGACTCCTGCGTTAGAAGAGAGACTTAGGAAAGAAGGAATGGAAGTTGCCAGGCTCGAAGTTTCGGCGGGAAGTGCGGAGGATTCTGATGGGACCATCGCGACAGCAAAGGGCCGCGGGGTGTTTTGTGTAGTGGTGGACGGTTACCAGTTTGACGCAAAGTTTCAGCGGTCAATTAAAGATGCGGGTCTCAAAGTCCTCTTCGTAGACGACTACGGCCACGCCGACCAATACTCCGCCGATTTCGTACTGAATCAGAATGTTTTTGCTCACGAGTCGGCGTATAAGAATCGCGAGCCGTACACTCAGCTTCTTTTGGGTACGAGATTCGCAATGCTCCGCCGGGAGTTCGCGTCGTGGGGAAACTGGCGGCGCAGTTTCTCCGATTCAACCCGCCACGTATTGGTTTCCATTGGAGGTAGCGATCCTGCCAATGTGACCTCGCAAGTTTTGCAGGCAATGGCTTATTGTTGCGGCAAAGATGTGGAGGTCGGCGTCATTGTAGGAGGTAGCAATCCCCACGCTGCTGAAATTAGAAAAGCGGCGGACGCTGCGTCTTTTCCTGTGCAGACAATCCTCGGCACATCCGACATGCCCCGCTGGCTGATGTGGGCCGATGTAATGATTTCTTCTTCGGGATCAACCTGCTGGGAAAGTTGTTTTTTCGGCCTGCCGTCAATTTTGATCGATGTCGCGGAAAACCAGCGGCTAGTCGCCGAGCGGCTGCAAGAATTGGGCGCGGCTATTCACCTGGGCAGTCTGTCCGATGTCACGGAAGAAACAATGGCACTGAGCCTCGACACACTCTTAAGTTCCACGGTTGCGAGTGTGAAGATGTCGAACGTTGGCCGCCAACTCGTCGATGGAAACGGCGCGGCGCGAGTGGCAACACTGTTGAGTTCTGGCATGCGTCTTCGACGTGCGGAATATTCGGATGCCCGATTACTATGGGAGTGGGCTAATGACCCGGATGTTCGATCGTCATCATTCTCATCGGCGCACATTGAGTGGGACCAACACGTTGACTGGTTCAGAAAAAGGCTCAGCGATGAAAGCACGTTTATGTTCGTTGCAATCGATGGGCAAGGCACCCCAGTCGGACAGGTTCGATTCGAAGCCGACGAGAATTGCCAGGCCAGGATTGATATCAGCATCGCTTCTGAAAAGCGCGGGCGTGGGTTGTCCAGTACCCTCATCGAGCAGGCTGTAGAGACAGTCTTCGGAATGGATGTAGTCCGGGTGCATGCTGTTGTGAAATCGGAGAACCGCGCGTCCATCAGGGCGTTTGAAAGAGCCGGATTCACAAAGGCGGGCGACTCCCTTGTTGAAAATTATCCGGTGGTTCACTTCCAGATTGATAAGTCGAGGAAAAGTTAAAGTGATTGCTGGTGCCACCGCTAGCGATGTCTCTTCGCCACAACCTTCGTATCTGGTGCTCGGGTGCAAACCCTGGAACCGGCGGGTCTACGAACAATTGCGGGCGACGTTGCCGGGTGAATGGCGCTATGTAGGGTCGCCCGAGAATTTGTCAGTCGCGGCAGTGCGAGATTTTGCGCCCCGATACCTCTTCTTTCTCCATTGGTCCTGGAAGGTGCCTTTGGAAATTGTGGACAATTTCGAGTGCGTTTGCTTTCACATGACAGATGTACCTTTCGGCCGCGGCGGAAGTCCGCTGCAAAATCTCATTATTCGGGGATACACCGAGACCCTGCTCTCTGCATTGCGCATGACCCGGGAATTCGATGCAGGTCCGGTCTACCTTAAGCAACAGATGTCGCTGGAGGGCAGTGCGGAAGAGATTTATCTGCGTGCGTCAGAATTATCCAGCAAAATGATCGACCGTTTGATTCGCGAAAATCCAAAGCCGAAAGCACAAGAGGGGGAAGTGGTGAATTTCAAGCGCAGGAAACCCGAAGAAAGTGAGATTGGCACGGCAGCTTCATTGCAAGAGCTGCACGACTCGATTCGCATGTTGGACGCCGACGGTTATCCGCATGCTTATTTCAATTATGCTGGCTTTCGTTTCGAGTTTCGCCGGTCTGCGTTGTACGACGGACGTATCGTGGCCGATGTAACAATCACTCAACCCGAGACCGCGGGTAAAAGCCAATCATGAGGGTCCTTGTGATCGCCGCTCACCCCGACGATGAAGTGCTGGGGTGCGGAGGCACCATGGCGCGCTTGGCGCATGACGGACATGCGGTACACATTGCAATCATCGCCGAAGGCATTACATCGCGTCATTCGGATCGGGGCGCTGCAAATGCCGGAGATTTGGCTCGCCTTCATCAACAAGCCCATGCCGCCGCCACCACCGTTGGAGCGAAAGATGTGGTCTTGTTCAAGTTGCCCGACAATCGGCTGGACACAATTCCGCTTCTTGATGTGACTAAACTAGTGGAAGAACTCATTCAGAAATTACAGCCCGAAGTGATCTACACCCACCATCCAGGCGATTTAAACATCGACCACGGAGTGGTTCATCGCGCAGTACTTACTGCGACTCGACCGCTTGCCGGCCAGTGCGTCCGTCAGGTTTACGCTTTCGAGGTGCCATCTTCCACAGAGTGGGCATTTCAAAATGTAGAGCCGGCATTCCGTGCCAACGTCTTTGTGGACATAAGCGCAACCTTGGACGCCAAAATTGCAGCGTTAGCATGCTATGAGAGTGAAGTCCGCAAATTCCCCCATCCTCGCTCGCCAGAAGCGTTGCGCGCTATCGCAACACGCTGGGGAAGTGTGTCGGGCTGCGAAGCTGCCGAAGCTTTTGAATTGATCCGGTCTATTCGGACAGCGAGTGACCGGTGATGATCAATTCCATAAAAATTGGGACCCACGTTATCGGAGCAGATAACCCCGTCTATATCGTCGCTGAACTTTCCGCAAACCACAATCAGGACTTCGATCAAGCAGTAAAGATCATTGAAGCTGCCAGAGACGCTGGGGCCGATGCGATCAAGCTCCAAACCTACACCGCGGACACAATCACCATCCGCAGTGAGCTGGATATCTTTAAAATAAGCGGTGGAACTCTCTGGGACGGGCGCACGCTGCACGATTTGTACAGCGAAGCCTACACGCCTTGGGAGTGGCAACCGAAGCTCAAGCGCGTAGCGAACGATCTGGGGATGGACCTGTTCTCGAGCGCATTCGACGAGACCGCCGTCGATTTTTTGGAAGACATGGCAGTCCCTGCCCACAAAGTTGCATCTTTTGAGCTGGTTGATCTTCCCCTTATAGCCAAGATGGCGCACACAGGAAAACCGATGATAATTTCCACGGGGATGGCTACGGCAGAGGAAATCGCTGAGGCAATCGCGACGGCGCGGCACGGGGGATGCAAAGAAATTGCATTGCTCAAATGCACAAGCGCTTATCCAGCATCGCCCGGTGGCATGAACTTGCGCACCATTCCGGAGATGGCCACACGTTTCTCGGTTCCGGTGGGACTTTCAGACCACACGATGGGAGTGGCGGTCCCGGTTGCAGCCGTGGCGCTGGGAGCTTGCATCATCGAAAAACATCTGACGTTGTCGCGCGAACTCGCGGGGCCCGATAGCGCTTTTTCCCTCGATCCAGCCGAATTCAAATCAATGGTGGCAGCCGTTCGG
The DNA here is from genome assembly GCA_040003205.1 of Acidobacteriaceae bacterium. Taxonomy (GTDB): domain Bacteria; phylum Acidobacteriota; class Terriglobia; order Terriglobales; family Acidobacteriaceae; genus JALYIM01. The sequence continues at coordinate 4,545 of JBDUDA010000142.1, forward strand.
AGTGCGCAAAGAGCGCTCGGCTGGGTCAAATTTGGCGTCAACGACGAGGATTCCAAAAGCCGCATTTTCCGCCGCTCGCTCTTTGTGGTCCAGGATGTCAACGCAGGGGAAAGCTTCACAGATGAGAACGTGCGCTCAATCCGCCCAGCCAATGGACTGCATACGCGGTATCTTCCCGAAGTTCTCGGAAAGTTGGCAGCCCGCGATATCACCCGCGGCACGCCCCTCTCCTGGGATTTGGTCGTTCGGTAATGAGATTTGTTTCTCCTTTCTTAAAGCGTGTCGTGTATCCGTGCCTTGCGAAAAGCGGCTATTTTAAACGGACAGCCCGGCAGGGTCTTTGCGCAATCACTTATCACGGAGTTATGCCGGATTCTTATCGCGCGCGCGATCCCGATATGGATGGTGCCCTGGTCAGAGCCGGCAATTTCCGCAACCAATTGCGGTTACTGAAATCCCGCTACCACGTCATCACTCCCGGAGATATGCCGGAGTGGACTGAAAACAGGGCCCGCCTTCCTAAGCAAGCTGTGCTGCTAACTTGCGACGACGGCCTTCTGAATAATCTCACTGATATGCTGCCGATTTTGCAGGAACAAAACCTCCAGTGCATTTTCTTTGTCACCGGCGCGTCGGCTGGCGAAGTCGCCACGACCCTGTGGTACGAAGAGCTTTACCTGATTTTGCTCGCGGCCTCCGAGAGAAAATTCCCTCCATCAGTTGACAACGTTATATTGCGTGCCTGCTCAGAAAAAAATGGCAAGAAACGCCGTGCAGCGTGGTGGGACATCGTTAAAGAACTGTCGCAGGTCAATTCGGAAGACCGGAACACCTTAATGGCAGAGGCCCGAGCCTCGCTGGGGCTGGAGGAAATCGTCACATCGGCCATAAAGGATGATCCGATTCTCCAGAAACGTCTATTGTTGCTCACTTCTCCCCAGGTAAAGCAACTGATAGACGGCGGCATGACAATCGGAGCGCACACCCTGACTCATCCAGTGTTGTCGAAGCTTTCGGAAGATTGCGCCTTTCGCGAAATGGCTGACAGCCGCCGGCTGCTTGAAGAAGTCTTCAGCATTCCCGTTTGGGCCGTTGCATATCCCTTCGGCGATCATGAGGCTGTAGGAGAGCGCGAGTGTGAAATGGCTCAAAAGGCTGGATACAAGTGTGCTTTCCTCAACGTTGACGGAGGCTTTGGGGAGGTGAAAAGCCACTTCGCGATTCCCCGCGTGCATGTTACTGCGGAAATGAGCCTCTCCGAGTTCGAAGCTCATGTGACGGGCTTCTACAACCGTCTTAAGCGGCCCGCACAATGATTCGACTTGCGAGCTGACGCGTATGAAGAGACGGCGTAGGGAGAGTAAGATCAGATAATTCGTGCGCGTCTGACAGGCGTGCTTTCGAAAGCACGGAGACAAAATCCTTTGCTACTCAAAGTACACACGACCATACCGGAGGACGCATCCCTGGCCGGGCAGTGGAACCGTCTGGTAACTCAGACGGAGTGTCCAGAGATTTTCTATACCTACGAATGGGCGCTGGCGATGGCGCGAGCTCATCCTGCGGCGGCACCCCTTCTGGTGACCGCATATGAGAAAGAAGTTCTGGTTGGTGTTGCAGCTTTGGTGTTTGATCAGGCGAAGACAAGTCTCTCGTTTCTCTCCTCCACCACAGCGGACTATTGCGACTTTCTAAGTCCACCTGAAGTCCGTGCCTTGTTTGTTAAATTGGTTTTGCACCACTTGAAAAGTCTCGGAATTAAGAAGTTGACGCTCGCCAACCTGCCGGTGAATTCAGCCACCGTGACGGCGATCAGTTCTGTCCAAGCGGAGAATGGATACCGAATGTTGGCGCGGCCGGCGTACTTATGTGCGCGCGTGATGCTGCATACTCCCCAACAACGGCAAGACGTGATAGAGCTGTTCGAAAAGAAGAAAATGTTACGACGCCAACTGAAAAATCTAGGGAGACTATCCTTGGTAAGGTTGCGTCACCTTCGTTCCGGCGACGACATTCGTAGCGCGCTGCCGCATTTCTTTAAAACGCACGTGGCCAGATTCTTTGCCACTGGGCGCATCAGCAATATTACGAAGTCCGAGCGTCGCAATTTCCTGCTTCAGCTCGTCGACCTCTTATCGGAACACGGTCAAATGCTGCTCACCCAGCTGATGGTAGGGGAACGGGCCGTCGCTTGGAATTATGGTTTCGAGTACTACGGCGGGAGGTTTTGGTATCAACCTACATTTGAGAGCGAGTTGGAAAGATACTCTCCCGGCCTGTGCCTGCTTACCATGATGGTGGAAGAAGCCTGCGATAATTCATCAGTTAAACTTCTTGATCTTGGTTTGGGGGCCGAAGGGTATAAAGATCGTTTTGCGAACGCTACTCGTCAAACGATGCACGTTACGTTGACATCTTCGCGGCTGCGACACGCAGAGTCTGTCTTGAAATACCGAACTGTCGAGTGGATTAAGCGTTCGCCGCGACTGGAGCGCAAGGTTAGATCGGGTGTTGCAAGTCTCATCCGGCTGAAAAAGAGGATCCATCGCCATGGTGTCGTAAAGTCTTTGGCCTGGTGTTTCAAACGGGTCCGGGAATCGCTTTTTCATCTGGACGAAGTGGTATTTTTCCACGCGGCCGGTCTTTTTGGAGAGGGCTCCCCATCCGCAATGGTTTTGCGTCCAGTGGATCTCGGAATTCTGGCGGATGCTGCAATGCAGCATGAGAACGACGATGAAACTCTTTCCTATTTGCTGCGTGGCGCCGGAAGATTGCAGACGGAAGGGCATAGAGGTTTTGCGCTTCTCAGAGATGACGGCCAGCCTGTGCATTTCTGCTGGGTAGCGCCGTTCGAGGGGTTTCACTTAGCCGAGTTGGACATCAAACTAAGGTCGCCTTCAGCCAACGCAGTGCTGATTTTCGATTGCTGGACTCCAGTCGCTTTCCGTGGCTTGGGATATTACGGCTGCGCTGTCGGCCAACTGTCACACCAGCTGATTAAAGAAGGCCAGAAGCCTTGGATTTTCAGCGCCGCTGAGAATAAATCTTCGCTTGTTTCGCTGGACAAATCTGCTTTCAGACGCGGCCACTCGCTGGTACGCCGCACGATATTGGGTTGGCGAACTGTTCAGAAGAATCAACAGCCAACCGCTTCCATCCCTGCTATGCAAGCTTCGGCGAGCTCTCAAAGCACGTGAGAGTCCTTCTTGTAGATCCC
>JBDUDA010000143.1:0-7758 GCA_040003205.1 Acidobacteriaceae bacterium
AGCCGGTCCCCCGCCTGCAAATTCGGCACATTCGCAATCGGCAACGTCTTCCCCAAACATTAATATGCGTTCGTCACGCCGCATCTCATCGCGCAGCGTGGCGTTGATGAGGTCAGCCATCGTTTTGGGCGCAACCTTCTTCCCATCGGCCGTGACCGCCTCGGGATCCGACACCACGGCCTTGGTATCGAACGCAGCCGACGTGGGGTCCACATCCGGCGAATAGATGAACTGCTCAACGGTGTCAGCCGCCGGAAACGGCGCTTCCAGAGCCTGGTCCACCGCAATCTGAAGGTCGCTGTCCACTTGCTTTTCGAGATTGTTAAGCGCTTTTTCGTCCAGAATCCCTTCGCGAATCAAAAACATCTGCATCCGCGAAATCGGATCTCTAGCCGCGTCCCTCTGGCGCTCAGCATCCGGCCGATAAAGCCGCTCATCATCTGACAGGGAATGCGAATATGGACGTATCACATGCGCATGCACAAACGCCGGCCCTTCGCCCGCGCGGCAATATGCCACCGACCGGGTCATCGCGCCATAACTTGCCACCGGATCGGTTCCATCCACTTCTTCAAAGTGAAAATTAGGAAATCCTGAGACCAGCCTTGAAATGTTACCGCCCGCAGTCTGAACTTCTACTGGAACCGAAATCGCATAGCCGTTGTCCTGCACCATGACAATCAGCGGCAATCGCTTGTTGGACGCCGTGTTCAGCGCCTCCCAAAACTCGCCCTCACTGGTGGTGCCGTCTCCCAGGGAAACGTAAGTGACTTCATCGCCATACGAAATCACATCTTTAAATTCGCGATAGTCTCCAGCGACTTTCCCGGCCGCCTCGGGATGAGCCGCCAAATACTTTGCGGTTTCCGCACACCCCACCGCCTGCAAAATCTGGCTTCCCGTGGGAGACGATTGCGTAACCACATTCAGCGCCGGAAATCCCCAGTGCGACGGCATCTGGCGTCCGCCAGAGCTGGGATCAGCCGCGGCGCCAACTCCCCCTAAAAACATTTCGTAGGCAGTGGCACCCAGAGTCAAACACAATGCGCGATCGCGATAATAAGGATAGAACCAGTCGTACTTCGATTTCATCGCCAGTCCAGCCGCAACCCCGATCGCTTCGTGGCCGGCCCCGGAAATCTGGAAGAATAACTTCTGTTGCCGCTTTAAGAGGATTTCGCGATCATCCACCCGCCGCGAGGTGTACATCAGCCGATAGACCTCGATCAACTGTGCCCGCGTCAACCCCTCGTAAGTTTTTTCTGTCTTCTCGCGCCCGTTCTTATCGCCTGTAAGCTTCTCGCGGTCGATCGCAACCGGTGCTTTCGGATTGGCTTTGGTAGTTGCCATGGGCTTCTCTGAACCAACTTCTTAAAGCCTACGCATTGTAAATGCTTTACCGGCTCCCGAATATACTGGATAAGCTTTAGATTCAGTGCTCAATTTCAACCGCAAATTCGATGTAAGTAAGGTCAAATTCCTCATTTTTGATCTTGACGGAACGCTCATAGACTCCCGCCTCGACCTGATCAGCACGGTGAATGCCACGCTCAGAAACTTTGGGCGTCCAGAACTTCCAGGGGATGTGGTGGCCTCCTACGTAGGAGACGGCGCTCCAATGCTGGTCCGCCGCGCCCTGGGCGACCCCGAAAATGAAGTCTTTTTTAAACAGGCGCTGGAGTATTTTCTTGCCTATTATCGTGTTCACAAGCTGGACCATACCCACGTTTACGATGGAATCAAAGAAGCATTAACAGCCATCTCGCGTTCTAGAAGTCAGGAGCGCCCCCTAAAAATGGCCATTTTATCGAATAAACCCGTCCATCCCTCACGAGCGATTGTCGAGGCCCTGGGACTAAATGAATTTTTCGTGTCTGTCTATGGTGGAAACAGTTTTGAAACAAAAAAGCCCGATCCGTTGGGAGCGCTGACGCTCCTCAAGGAAAATGCCGTCAAGCCCGACGAGACAATCATCATTGGAGATTCGTCCATTGACATGCTGACCGGACGCAACGCCGGCCTGTGGAGTTGCGGAGTAACGTACGGCTTCGCTCCCCACACTCTCGCCGTCACCCCGCCCGACGTCACCATTGACCACCCCCACGAGCTGGCCCAGCTTTTCGCCGGAACCGCCGACAACTCAGTAAAAAAATAGCGAAACCAGACCAGCAAGAAAAAAGCAGGTTCCTCCACTCGCCAGTTAAATTGCTCCGCAAATTAACAGCTTCGGTCGGAATGACAGTAATCGAGGAGGCTCGTCAACGGAATAGAGAAAAGTGTCAACCGCTGTCCCCGTAAAACCGTCATCCCCCGGGGTCCCACCAAGTTGAAAGCCGTGTCATCCCGAGCGGAGCAAAGCGAAGTCGAGGGACCTGCTTTCCGCGGCTGCACAAACTATGGCCCCTACACGAAGGGCGGATCGCAGACCAAAGCATTCGCTGTCACCAGACCTGCAAAGACCCTTCTTCACCCCGGTGAGATAAACTGCAATCACGAATGCCGCCGACGTCTTCTTTAACTCCCGCCGAGCTCCGCAAACTTCGCAGTCTGAAAACTCCCTACGGCATACAGCGGTTTCTCGATGCCATGCCATACCACCTCGCAGACTCCGCATGGTCTCCCCGCGACGTGCTCCGTGAAAACACTTCGCATTGTTTCGAAGGAGCAATCCTGGCGGCAGCGGCCTTGCGCGTAAACGGATATCCGCCTCTGATCCTCGATCTGGAGGCGGAGAACGACACCGATCACGTCATCGCTATATTTCGCATTAAAGGCCATTGGGGAGCGCTCGCGAAATCCAATTACACCGGATGCCGCTATCGCGAACCTGTTTACCGCTCACTACGCGAACTTGCCCTGAGTTATTTTGAGGGATATTTCAATCAGCGCCGCGAGCGTTCGCTGCGCACTTTTTCGCGGCCCGTGAATTTGGCCCGCTTCGACAATCGTGACTGGATCACGACCCAAAAACCTGTCTGGTTTATCGCTGAATATCTGCTCGGCATTTACCATTACCCGTTGTTGTCGCCGACTATGGCGAAAAAGTTACACCGCCTGGATGATCGTTCCTTCCGCGCCGGCTGCCTGGATCGAGCCATCAAGCCCTCCAGAAAACGCGCACCCAACCCCTGATTCCCAACCGTTTTTTCACAGTCATTCTGAGGGAACCAGCATCTTCGCTCGCGAAGAGACTCGTGAGCCGAAGAATCCTTATGCCCAAAGCAATTAATTGTGAAGAGGAATGTTACGCAGAGAAAGCCGCGCCCGGAATGCTAAGAACAGCTAGCGCGACTTACGCTCGTCGCGTTCCACCACGCCGTCTTTAATAAAGACAACCCGATGCGCAAATTCGGCAATATCGTGCTCGTGCGTTACCAGCACAATCGTATTGCCTTGAGTTTGCAGACGGTCAAGCAGAGCCATAATTTCGCTCCCCGTCTGTGAATCTAGATTGCCGGTGGGTTCGTCGGCGAGAATGATGGAGGGACGGTTCACCAGCGCGCGCGCGATGGCGACTCTTTGGCGCTGTCCGCCGGAAAGCTCGTTAGGTTTGTGCGTCATCCGATTTTCCATGCCCACGGACGCCAGCGCATCTTTTGCGCGTTCCGTGCGCTCATTGGCAGGAACGCCCGCATAAATCAGCGGTAACTCGACATTGTGCAGCGCGGTAGCACGCGCCAGCAGGTTGAAGGTCTGAAAAACAAAGCCAATCTCTTTGTTGCGAATCCTCGCCAGTTCATCGTCATCCAATTCGCTGACCCGTTGGCTGTTGAGCCAGTATTCGCCTTTGCTAGGGGTATCCAGGCAGCCAATCAGGTTCATTAAGGTAGATTTCCCGGACCCGCTCGGGCCCATGATTGCAATGTATTCATTGCGTCGAATCTGGAGATTGATCCCGCGCAGGGCATGGACCTGCTGCTCCGAGCCCATGTCGTAGGTCTTCCACAGGTCAAAGGTCGCGATCATGCAGGATTCGGGCGCTGCAGACACGGCTGTCGGCGCAATGTTGAACACTTCTGCAGTTGCCATTCTTCTCTCCTGCTCCGGTGGGGACAATTACCCACTCCGGTCTGCTTATTGGCGGAACTCCCGCGCTCTCATTCGACGTATCATCGCCGAGAACGTTAGAGACCCGCTCGCCTCAACTTTCACGTAGCCAGTCAAAACAGCGGCCCCGCCCGGCCAAATTCGGCATCTCTATTAACAATACGCGGCCGCTGGAGCAAAAGTTCCAACTTCGGCGCTTTGATTATAACTTGGGTGGGCTCCGGCATCTTCCGGTAAGCTTGCAATCACCCATTTACTTCGATGCGCTAAACTAGCCCCTTGCCTTGCCTTAGGGCACCCAGCGGCCTTAGAATAAGCACCACAGAGTTGAGCAGGAGTCTCCTTACTTATGTCCGGGTTCCGTGCGCCGTTTTGCGGCTCTTTTGCCCTGCCTTTTTCTTCGCTAGCCTTAGCTGTGGCATTGACTCTTGGCTTGTCTGCGAGCGCGCAGCAGAATGCTGATGCCGACAATTCCAAAAATGGATCCTCTGGGGTTTCTGCTGGAGACGGCAAACCCGTAACAGATCCGCTCAAGCGCCCTGTCAACGAAAAGCAGAAAAAAGAGAATGCGAAGTCGTTGAAGCAGGAGCTCAGCAAGACTTACAAAAAGTGGCTGGACGAGGATGTTCGCTGGATTATTACCGACGAAGAGCGCGCTGCCTTTAAACAATTTTCCAACGATGAGGAACGCGACCAGTTCATCGAATCCTTCTGGCAACGCCGTGACCCCACTCCCGATACCGTCGAGAACGAGTTTAAGGAAGAGCATTACCGCCGCATGGCTTATGCCAACGAACATTTCGCGGCAGGAATCCCAGGTTGGAAGTCAGATCGCGGGCGCATTTATATCACTTACGGTCCGGCCGATGAGATCGAAAGCCATCCCTCGGGCGGCTCCTACGAACGTCCGATGGAAGAGGGCGGCGGCTCTACTTCGACTTTTCCATTCGAGCAGTGGCGCTATCGCTACATCGAAGATATCGGTCAGGAAGTCATCATCGAATTCGTAGATACCTGTCAGTGCGGCGACTACCACATGACTATTGACCGCTCGGAGAAGGACGCGCTCTTGCATACTCCGAATGGTGGTTCGACCTTGTACGAACAAATGGGCATGGCGAGTAGGGCAGGCCGGTTTAACGGCGGGCTCGAGCAGCTTGGTGCCGGACCCATGTCGAGCAACCAGCAAAGCAAGCAGTTTGATCGCCTGGAGCAGTTCGCTAAGCTAAGCAAGCCTCCCGCAGTGAAGTTTAAAGATCTTGAGGAATATAGCGTCTCTCACAAGATCACAATTAATCCCATGCCCTTCGACGTTCGCTATGATTTCGTGAGGGTCACGGGCGATACGGTGTTGGTTCCAGTCACGGTTCAAGTACAGAACCGCAATGTCACTTTCTCCAACAAAGACGGCGTGCAGCGCGGCACCGTGAATATCTTTGGACGAGTAACCACTCTCACCGGGCGGGTAGCTCAGACTTTCGAAGACACCGTGCAAGTGGACGTACCTGCGGAATTGTTGACAAAAGTGACGGAAAACTCCTCGGTGTATTGGAAGGCGTTGCCGCTCCGCCCAGGGCGCTACAAGCTGGATGTTGTCGTGAAAGACGTAAACGGCGACCGGGTTGGGACCTGGAGCCGTGGAGTTCTGGTGCCGGACTTTGAAGATGACCGCTTGTCTTCATCTTCGCTCATCGTCGCTGACGTAATGGAACCGGTTGCAGCCAAGAACGTTGGCACCGGCAGTTTTGTGATTGGAAACACCAAAGTGCGTCCGCGTGTGGCTTCAGCGGAAGGTAAACCGGTAAGTTTTAAACGCAGTCAGAAAATGAATTTTTGGATGCAAGTCTACAATTTAGGCATGGATGGGAAGACGCATAAACCTTCCGCAACGGTTGAATACGATGTCGTAAACGTGGCTACTAATAAACCCGTGATTCGCTCGGTTGAAAACACTGACCAGATGGGAAATGTCGGCGACCAGGTGACTTTGCAAAAGACACTTTCGGCCGCGAACCTTGATCCCGGAATTTATCGGATTCAGATCAGGGTGAATGACAACATCTCGAAGCAAACGGTCGGACCTTCCGCGACTTTCTCCGTGGAATAACGATCCGAGTTTCGATTCCCAGCGAGGTGACGATTGTTGAACAGATTCTTCTATCTATTACTGGCGTGCAGCTTGACACTTCCGTTGTCGGCTGGCGAAAAATCTGGAACCATTTCCGGTTACGTACGCAGTGCGAGCGGCGCGCCGCAGATGGGTGCCGCCGTGGAAGTACTCGGCTCCGCAGTGCTGGCATCGGATGCGATTGGGTCAGCAGTGCGAACTCTGAAAGCCTTCACCGACGAAAACGGATTCTATTCCGTCAGCGGCCTCGTGCCCGGAACTTACAACATTAAGGTTTCCGCGCCTGCATTCCTTCCGGCATTGCGCGAACACGTCGGACTGCGAGCCGGCAACGGATTGCTTCTCAACGTTACCCTGACCACTCTGTTCCAGGCGATTCAACTGGCTCCGGCGCGTGGGACAGAAGAAGAGGACGATTGGAAGTGGGTGCTTCGTTCGGCGGCAAACCGGCCAATTTTGAGGGTATTGCCCGATGGCACCCCAGTCATGGTTTCCCAAGGTAACGACCCGGAATCGCGCGAAATGAAGGGCAGCCTATCTTTTCTTGCAGGCTCGCCATCCCAGGGATTTGGCAGCGCGGCTGACATGAGCACTGGTTTCTCGGTTGAGAAATCCATGTTTACGTCTGGCACAGTTGCTTTACGAGGTGACCTCGGCCACGGAACAGATTCTCCCGATGCCGTTTTGCGGGCCTCCTACCGTCACACGATGGCGAACGGATCGCAGCCGCAGGTGGCTTTCACCATGCGCCGCTTCTCTTCTCCCGATGAAGGATTGCGTAACTCAACCTTTCAGGCGCTGGCTTTGACTACCTCAGATGACATCACTCTGGCGGATGTTCTTGAATTAAAGTTTGGCAGTGAGTTGCAAACCATCCAGTTCATGGGACGCATGAACGCCTTCCGTCCCTTCGGGTCGGCAGACCTCCACCTCTCGCCAGACACTGTTTTGGAGTACAGCTACACGACCGCTCTGCCTGACCGGCGCGTGGACAAGGGTTTTGATTCCGCGCCTGCGGATTTTAGCGAATCAGGTCCGCGCATGAGCATGGTGAATTTCGCTCCTTCAGTGGAGCGAGCACATCATCACGAAGTTTCACTGTCGCATCGCGCCAACGACACCAACGTCCAAATCGCCGTCTACTCAGACCGCTTGGTTAATACCGCACTTACCGGCGTGGGCGATGTCGGGGCCGATGGCGACGTCCTGCCCGACATGTATTCCGGGACTTTCACCTTGCAAGGCAGAGATCTCGACGCGCACGGAATGCGCATGGTGCTGCAGCGCAAGCTGAGCTCCGATCTCACTGCCACCATGGATTACAGCTACGGTGGAACCCTGGAGCTGAACAGCAACAATAAGCTTAGGCTGGCGGATGCTCGTCAATCCACGGTCGTCCGTGGACGCCACAGTCTGGCCGGAAAAGTAAGCGGCGGAGTGCCGCGCGCCAAAACACGCTGGATAGCGTCCTATCGCTGGGTAAGTGGCCGATCGCTGACGCCGGTAGACATGTTCAATGACTCCGCCGGAGCGGCGAGTCCCTTTCTAGATGTATTTTTTCGCCAGCCGCTTCCCGGTAACGG
>JBDUDA010000144.1:0-7750 GCA_040003205.1 Acidobacteriaceae bacterium
TGGAGCGGCCGTGCTCCGGGGAAGAATAACCGCAGATCAGATGAAGTCCGCCGCGGCATTGGCGGACCGTGATGCCGGCGGCGATTTGCGGACGACCAACATGCAGAACCTGGTAATCGTGAATGTGCCGCACGCCAACGCGGCCAAACTCGCCGCCGAGTTGACCGCTATCGGATTGCCGGTTGCGGGATCAACTTTCTGGCGAGGAGCCATTGCCTGTAGCGGATCTGAATTTTGCAAGCTGGCAATTACGGAAACGAAGAGTTTTTCACGCTGGCTGGTGGAAGAACTCGAAGGGCGGATGCCAGGCTTCGAGCAGCACCTGAAGATTCACGTCACCGGCTGTCCCAACAGTTGCGGCCAGCACTGGATCGCCGACATCGGTCTCGAAGGCAAAAAGATCAAAGTCGATGGCCGGATGCAGGATGCCTTCTATTTTTGCGTGGGCGGCGCTGTCGGACTACATCAATCCATCGCGCGTCCAATTGGCTATCGATGCCTCGCCACCGAGGTTCCGGATGCGATCGAACGCCTGCTCCATCGTTACCTCGACGAGCGTCATACCGGGGAGAATTTGCGGCAGTACTTTGCCCGCCACAGCGATGCGGACCTGAGGCAGACGTTGTCGTTAGAAGGTGAAGCGGCCATTGCCGTGGCGCGCGATCTTCCCTCGGCGGCAGCTCCGCATGCGGTGGAAGGTTGATGGGGATGAGTTTATTTCCGATATTTCTCAAGCTGGAAGGAAGGCGTTGCCTCGTGGCTGGAGCAGGCAACATCGCTACTCCTAAAATTCGCAGCCTGCTTGATTCCGGAGCGGAGGTGCGAGTCGTGGCTCCGAAGGCGAGTCTTGAAGTAACCGAATTGGCTAGGAAAGAATTGATCATCTGGGAACAACGCACATTCGAGGTAAACGATCTCGAGGAAAAGTTTCTGGTGATAGCTGCAACTCCTTCTGCCGAAGTGAACGGACTGATTTTTCGCGAGGCAACGAAACGTAAGATTTTGTGCAATTCCGTTGACGATCCCGCGAATTGTGATTTTTTCTATCCCGCAGTAGTTCGGCGGGGCAATTTTCAGTTAGCGATTTCGACCGCTGGACACAGTCCTGCACTCGCGCAGCGATTACGAAAGCAATTCGAGAGCGAGTTTGGCAGCGAATATGAGACGTGGGTAGAAGGCTTGGGAAGAGCGAGAAAAGAATTGTTTGAGCGGGATATGGATTCCGAAACGCGCCGCCAACTGCTCCACCAGCTAGCCAGCAGGGAAGCCTATGAGGCAGCCCATCCGCTGGCTCCTTCGGACTTGGTGCTAGTGGGAGACACCGAAAGAGAGGCACGAAGATGAGCGGCAAAGTTTATCTGGTAGGAGCGGGACCCGGAGATCCGGAATTGCTCACGCTCAAAGCCGTGAAGCTCCTGAAGTCCGCGGATGTTGTGCTGCACGATGAGCTCGTCGGCCCCGAAGTTCTCCAGTTCGTAGCGCCGCATGCCAGGGTTCGGAGCGTTGGCAAGCGTTGCGGACGGGTCAGCATCAAGCAGCAGGAAATCAATACGCTGCTGGTGCAATACGCGCTGTTGGATTTGCAGGTAGTCCGGCTAAAGGGGGGAGACCCGCTCATCTTCGGGCGTGGTGGGGAAGAAATCGAAGCTCTGCGAAAAGCAAAAATCGATTTCGAAATTGTGCCAGGCGTAACGACAGCGCTGGGGGGCGCGGCGGTCGCGGAGATTCCGCTGACGCATCGCGATGCCGCTTCAGCTCTGATCCTGGTCACTGGACACTCGAAAACGGATCAGCCTCCCGAATGGCCCGCGAATATTCCGGCAACCGCAACCGTGGTGGTGTATATGCCGGGCTACGATTACGAGAATACCCTTGGTCATTTGCTCTCCGCAGGACTGAAGCCCACGACGCCCTGCGCAATTGTGTCAAAAGCAACATCTTCCCAGCAGGAGACCTATTGCACCACCCTCGAAGCTTTGCCGAAGGCTCCGCGACTGCCTTCTCCGACGATTTTGGTTGTAGGCGAAGTGGTGCGGCTGGCACGCCCGCTAGCGCGGCGGGGGTGGGAACCAATGGATGTCATGGCGTCCTTGCCCGATGCGCAAATTCCGGCAGATTTATTTGCCACTCACAGCACTCAACACGTAGCAAGTAGGGAGCGATCCGAGTGAGAGAACGTTTTGAGCTGATTCAGGAAATGGCGGAGAGCTGGCGCTCAGAGGAAGTTTTAGCTTGGGCCTACGAAACTTTTGGTGACGAGGTTGCGATGGCGACCGGATTCGGCATCGAGGGGATGGCGCTACTTGATATTGCTTCTCGCGTGAGTCCCAAGCTTCGTATCTTCAGTGGAGATACGGAGTATCTTTTTCCTGAGACTTACGATCTGATTGATCGCGTGGAAAAACGTTACGGGATAAAAGTCGAGCGAACCTACTCGCGGCTTTCTCCCGAGGAGCAGGAGCGAGAACACGGGCCCGCGCTCTGGGAGCGGAACCCGGACCAATGCTGCAACCTCCGAAAGATTGAGCCACTGCGCAACAAACTTTCCGGCCTGCGGGCATGGATGACCGCCATTCGACGTGATCAGACAGCCGTGCGTGCCGCGATCCGAAAAGTCGAATGGGACGAAAAATTTCATCTAATCAAAACAAATCCGCTGGCGGACTGGACGATGGAGATGGTGTGGAAGTACATCCGCCAGCACGATGTGCCGCATAACCCGTTGCATGATCTGGGTTATCCCAGCATCGGGTGCATGCAGTGCACGCGATCAGTGCAGCCCGGAGAAGACCCGCGAGCAGGACGCTGGTCGGGCTTCCAAAAGACCGAGTGCGGACTTCATGTAGAACGCGTCGCGACGTCATCGCCTTTAATTTTCATTGAAACTGGTGCCGTAGCCGAGGAAGTCCCGGTCGAATAATTTCGTAGCTGGTGTGAAATCTGCATGCAGAAGACATGGGCCAAAAGGTCCACGTGCCCAAATCTGCCTTTTGTCCGATATAATTTCGCACTACACATGGATTTCGATCAACTAGTCACATTTTTAGAAGTTGCCAAGCTCGGAAGCTTCTCGCGGGCTGGACAAAAGGTTTTCCGTTCGCAATCCGCCGTCAGCGCGCAAATAAGACAACTCGAACAGGAATATGGCGACCGGCTGCTTGATCGCTCCGGAAAAGACGTGACGCTCACGCCTGCCGGTCGAGTACTGTTTGCCTACGCTGAGCGCCTGCTACAGACCCGCGATGAGTCGCTGCTGGCGGTGGCGGACCAGGGCAGCAGTCCCCGCGGTACGATCGTTATTGGCGCCAACGAAGCGACCTGTCTTTACGTGCTGCCGGATGTATTCGCTAAATACTGCAATCTCTATCCTGGAGTGCAAATCAGCATCTACCGCAATTTCAGTTATAAGATCGTAGAGAAGCTGGAAAATGGCACGATTGACGCCGGCATTGTGACTTTGCCTGTGAAGTCGGCCAGCCTGAAAGCGCACTCTATTTTTCGCGACCAGTTGATGCTGATGGTGAATCCGCAAAATCCCCTGGCTAAGTATGATGTAGTGCCGGTAAGCGAGATCGTAAAGCAGCCGCTGCTGCTGCCGAAAACGGGCTACAGCCGCCGCGTGATGGATAAGTTGTTCCGTCCTTATGCCGCCAATCTACAGATCAGAATGGAGCTTCCGAGCATTGGCATGATCAAGAGCTTTGTCGCCGCAGGTCTGGGAGTCTCATTGATCAGCGCTAGTTTCGCCCGCGATCAGGTGCTGGCAGGACGAGTCAAATTGATCGCGCTCAAAGATGGTGAAATATGGCGGGAGCTGGGATTGGCTTACCGCCGTGACCGCACTTTGACGCGCGCGACCACGACGTTCATCAGCACTGTCAGACAGTTCGCGGCGGCTAAGTAACAGCTCCGAAGCGATTATTTTGCTCAGCATAACCTCCTGAAGGCAGCAAAGCGCGCCGGAGCCTCCTCATTTAGATTTGTGATGGCCTCCATCACAATTTCCGATGTCCGCACGGCTCTATTATTGATATGTTGAATGAGCAACCTCAGGTGCTTCGAAGTGCCGTGACTGGCTGCCAATCCACGCGGGAGGTGCGCTGTGAGTGAACTGGAAACCAACATTAATCGAATTCTGGAAGAGCATCAACATGAGAGCGGACTGCACGTCATCGGCGGCCGCCGGCGGCTGATTGACCGTTTGCTTGAATTCTTCGAGCAAGATTCGAAGCCTTCGAAGAGCGATCTTAAGCTGAGCCGCGAGCGCCAGAACTAACCCCTACTTTCCAGCATCAATTTCAGAGCCCACCGCTACGGCGGTGGGTTTCTTTTTGCAGAGGACTGTAGCGTCGCAAACCCATCCTTTCTACTTGACAGGCCCGCGCGATCGATTACACTAATGCATAGATATTCAGTACTATGCATAGATATGCATAAAATATCCAGGCAGAGGGCCGTGCTTGAGCTGCTTCAGCGAGGGCCGGTGGAGAGCCAGGAAGAGCTCCAGCGGCAGCTTGAAAGGCGCGGATTCGACGTAGGACAGGCGACGCTCTCCCGCGACATTCGCGATTTAGGGCTGGTGAAGACTTCGGAAGGCTACGCGCTGCCGCAAGCGAATGCGGGCTCGGATCCGGCATTGCCGCCTGCGTCGCGTCTGGTTCGCGAGTTCGTGTTGAGTGTGCAGGCCGCGCAAAACCTTCTGGTGATTAAAACCGCTGTCGGCAGTGCGCAACCAGTCGCAGCCGCACTCGATGACGAGGACTGGAGCGAGGTCATTGGCACCATAGCGGGCGATGATGCGATTTTGATTGTGTGTCCAGATAAAAAAGCCGCCAGGAAATTGGCTGACCGAATTCAGAAGATGGTTTCGTAATGTCTGCAAAGCTCAAAACCGCTGTCATGGGCGCCACCGGTTATTCCGGGGCGGAACTTGCGCGCCTACTACTTCGTCATCCCAAGATGGAGACGCCCGTTCTGCTGCAAAGAGACTATGCAGAATCACTCGCCGAAAGCGGAGGGAGAGCCACGCTGGCGGATGCTTTCCCGGCGTTCTCGGGCAGCGGCGGTTATCCTCTTGAGCCGCTGTCCTGGCCGAAACTCAGGAGGCAAAGAGTGGGATTGCTCTTTCTCGCTACTCCTCACGAAGTGTCGCGCTCTCTGGTTCCGGAGGCCATCGCGGAAGGATTCCGCGTGATCGATTTGAGCGGTGCGTGGCGGCTAAAGCAAGCGCGAAATCGGGCCGTTTACAAATTTACCGATGAGGATTCTGTAACGGCGGCGGAACTCACAGAAAAGGCGGTCTACGGACTGCCCGAGATTAACCACGACCAAATCGCGGACGCGACTCTAATAGCGAATCCAGGATGCTATGCCACTTCGGTGATCCTTGCGCTGGTCCCCCTGCTCCGGGCTGGATACGTGGATCGCGAGCGCGGGATGATCTCAGATTCGAAATCAGGCGTGTCGGGAGCAGGGAAGGCGCCGAGCTCTCGCACTCATTTTGTTTCGGTCGCCGATAATTTCTCAGCTTATGCGGTGTTCGCTCACCGACATGTAGGAGAAATTATCGAGCAACTCGGTTTGAGATCCAGTGAGTTTACTTTTGCTCCCCATCTAATTCCGATTCCGCGAGGAATTTTGTCGACGTTATACGTTTATTTGAGCCACGAGATGAAGGCTGTCGAAGTGGAAGCCTGCCTGCGCAATTTCTATGCCGGAAAGCCATGGGTGCGGGTGTTCGCCACTCCGCAGTTGCCGCAGATTCAGTTTTCAGCCCACACGAACTATTGCGACCTGGGTTTTTGTTTAGCCGATGACGGCCGCCGCCTCATTCTGGTGTCCTGCCTGGACAATCTTTTAAAGGGCGCTGCCGGGCAGGCGGTCCAAAACATGAATTTGATGTACGGGTGGAGGGAAGAAGAAGGCCTGCATTGAAGATCGTCGTAAAAATCGGCGGTGCGGCACTGGAAGAAAAAGCCACGCTGAGTAAATGCGCTCACGCCATCGTCGAACTGGCGCGCGACGGCCATCGCATCGCTGTAGTGCATGGCGGCGGCAGCGCCCTCACGCGGACTTTAAAGCTGTTAGGAAAACAAAGCGACTTCATCAACGGCCTGCGTATCACCGACGCCGAAACGCGCGATGTTGCATTGATGGTTTTAGCGGGGATCGTAAATAAAAGCCTGGTGGCGGGCATCAACGCCGCCGGATATCCCGCCGTAGGTCTCTGCGGAGGAGACGGCGCGGTGTTCCGCGCGCGCAAGAAGCAGACTGCCGGCTACGATCTCGGATACGTCGGAGAAATCTCGGCAGTTGAAACCCGCTGGCTCGACGCCATTTGGGTGGAGGGCGGCATTCCGGTGCTGTCATCCGTCGCGCCTGGCTCGGACGGGGAATACTACAACATTAATGCCGATCAAATGGCGTCCGCGTGCGCCATCGCTTGTCATGCCGACGCGCTCATCTTTCTTACCGATGTTGCGGGAGTGAAAGATGCCGAGGGCGTCGTGATGCCGTGGCTGAATACTAAGGAAGTTGCGCTGATGATTGCCGATTCCGTCATCGGCGGCGGCATGCTTCCCAAGCTGGAAGCTTGCAGCCAGGCGTTAAAGAAAGGAGTCGGCAGAGTTCGCATCCTGCCGGCTTCGCAAGCCGGCATACTTCCGCAATTCTATTTCGAAAAGCTAGGACACGGCACCGAGGTCATCAGCGCATGACCCTCGCCTCCGTGATTCGCTCGGAAGAGCAATTGCTGCTTCCTACTTACGATCGCCAAAAAGTCCTGTTTAAAAAGGGAAGAGGGGTCTATCTTTGGGATTCCCAAGGCAAGAAATATCTCGATTTTCTCAGCGGTATTGGAGTGAATGCTCTCGGCCACGGGCATCCGGCAATCCAAAAAGCTTTGAAGGCACAGGCGGGGCGCCTCATCCACGTCTCCAACTTATTCTTCCATCCCTATCAGGCTGAACTTGCGAGGCGCCTCACCAAAGCTTCGGGGCTCCACAAGGCGTTCTTTTGCAACAGTGGTACGGAGGCATGGGAAGGTGCCTTAAAGCTCGCTCGCGCATTTGCACGCAGCCAGAACAACAATGGCCACAAGGCCAAGTGGCGGCTGCTCGCCCTCGAGAATTCTTTCCATGGACGCACGTTTGGCTCGCTATCCACCACCGGGCAGGCACAGTATCGCTTGCCATTTTCGCCCATGATGCCCGGAGTCGGGTTCGTTGGATTTAACGACGTGGCGGATCTGAAGCGGCAATTCGATGGCAGCGTGTGCGCAATTTGCCTGGAAACAATTCAGGGTGAAAGCGGCATCCGTCCACTCTCAATGGAGTTCTTGCAAAGCGCGCGAGAACTGTGCCAGCGCAGCGGCGCGCTCCTGATTCTCGATGAAATTCAATGCGGGCTAGGACGCACCGGACGCAACTTCGCTTATCAACACTATGATATTCAGCCTGACATCGTGACCGTGGCCAAGCCTCTCGCGGCCGGCTTACCGCTGGGAGCGATTCTCGTCACCGATCAAGTTGCCAGTGGCATGCATCCCGGAATGCATGGGACAACATTTGGCGGAGGTCCTCTGGCCTGCGCTGTTGCGATTGAGTTCTTGCGGATTCTAGACGGCCTGCTAGATCACATAACGGAATTAGGAGAATATTTCCGCGGCCGGCTCGAGGCTCTGAAGGCCAGCCACAAGTGCGTTCGCGAAGTCCGCGGACTGGGACTCATGTTGGGCATGGAACTTGATTCG
>JBDUDA010000145.1:0-7746 GCA_040003205.1 Acidobacteriaceae bacterium
CAGCGTTTCACCCACGCGAGCCCAGCGTTTCACGCACGCAGGCAGCAAATGTCGTTCCATTCACTCAGTTCGCAACTGATACAACTAACTCTACCCTTCCCAACTACGGATTAATAATTCCCGATTTGCAGAACGATGCTCATGACTGCCCTCCCGGACTCACGACTTGCAACGACGCCCAAAAATTAGCGAATACAGACCTGTGGCTGCAAAATAACCTTGCTCCGTTTCTAGCCAGCCCGGCATTTGCAAATAGTCTGGTAATCCTGACCTTCGATGAGGGTCAGCCCACCGATCTCGCTCATGGAGGCGGTCAGGTTTCGACTATCATCATGAGTCCCAAGTCGAAAGTTGGGTACAAGTCCACGACGTTCTATCAGCACGAAAGCACGCTACGCTTGATGATGAAGGTTTTGGCAGTGTCAGACTTGCCCGGTGCAGCGGCTGCGGCGCCGGATATGGGAGAGTTTTTCCAGTAATTAAACCGCCACTGTGACCTGGGTCTCTGTTCGAGTCACTGGACGATAAAGCGTATCTCGCTCGATCGGCTCTCGTCCGGCTTCTCGGATGAGACGTATCAAATCCTGGCGACGCATCCCCTGCGGCGTGGTCGCGCCCGCATCGTGGTAGATTTTCTCCTCCACGACTGTCCCATCAATATCGTCCGCCCCAAAGCGCAAAGCGATCTGAGCTATTTTCGCGGTCATCATCTGCCAGTAGGCTTTGATGTGCGGGAAGTTGTCGAGCACCAGGCGGCTGACTGCGATCTGCTTGATGTCCAGCATCCCGGTTGTCTTCGGCAAGTGCCGCAACGCTGTGTTATCTGGATGGAATGCCAGAGGAATAAAAGTTTGAAAGCCCCTGGTGTCGTCTTGCAGGGCCCTGAGCTTTAGCAGATGGTCGGCGCGATCTTCGTCATTCTCGACGTGCCCATAGAGCATGGTTGCGTTTGATTTAAGACCGATCTGGTGCGCCAGCCGCGCGGTATTGAGCCATTCATCTCCGTCAATCTTGTGATCGCAAATGATATGCCGGATGCGGTCGGCGAAGATTTCCGCTCCACCGCCTGGCAGCGAGTCCACTCCAGCAGCTTTCAGTTGCTGCAAAGTCTCCAGAATTGACAGCTTGGCGCGCTTTGCCAGGTAAGCGACTTCAACCATGGTAAAAGCTTTCAGATGGACTTGAGGGAAGCGCTGCTTCAGGCCGGAAATCAAGTCGAGAAAATATTGGAACGGAAGATCAGGATGCAATCCTCCCACGATATGAAACTCAGTGACGGCCTCCGTGTATCCGGAAGCGGCGGTCTCGAAAGCCTCTTCCAGCGCCATGGTGTAAGCGCCCGTAGTTCCCTTCTTCCGGCCAAATGCGCACAACCGGCACGCCGCAACGCAGACATTCGTAGGATTGATGTGACGATTGACGTTGAAATACGTCTTGTCGCCATGCAGCCGCTCCCGGACCGAGTTCGCCAGCCACCCGACCGCGAGAACGTCTCTGGAACGATACAAGCTAACAGCATCCTCGAAGCTCAATCGCTCGCTAACGGCCACTTTTTCATGGATTTCCCGCAATAAGGGATCGTCAGTTTGAAATGAATGGGTTTGAAAGGAATGGGCCATCTCTACGATCATATCGCAAGGCGAAAATCCAGGCGAGTGGCTTACTTGTGCACCAGGAGATCTGTGGCGACGAATACAAAAAAGACTACCGATATCACTCCATTCATCGTGAAAAATGCCGCGTTCAGTTTGCTCAGATCGTCAGCGGCCAGAAGCGAATGCTCGTATGCCAGAAGGACGGCAACCGCGACAATGCCTGACAGCGTCAGCTTGCCGAGTCCAAACACCTTCATCAAAATCACAAGATCGGTCAGCATCAGTACGTGCAGCACGCGGGCAATCCACAGTGAAGATTCGATTCCGAAATACTTGGGGATCGAGTGCAGGCCGGCCTGTAGATCGTGTTGGTAGTCCTGGCAGGCGTAAAGAATATCGAAGCCGGCGACCCAGAAAGCAACCGCTGCGGTGAGCAATAAGATTCGCGGATCAAGAGCTCCGCGTACACCAATCCATGCGGCGGCGGGCGCAATGCCCAACGCCAATCCAAGAACGAGATGAGACCAGCGCGTAAACCTTTTGGTATACGAATAAAAAAGTAGGAAAGCCAACGCCAGCGGAGACAGGAGAAACGCCAAGTGATTCAGACGCCAGGCTGCGAATACAAAGACTAAGGAGGAAATGAGCACGAAGGCGGCGACGAAGGAGGGCGAAAGCACTCCCGCTGGCAGCGCTCGGGTTCGCGTACGCGGATTGGCAGCGTCAATCGAAACGTCCGCCAGCCTGTTGAAGGCCATGGCAGCCGAGCGCGCCGCAACCATAGCGACAACAATCCATGACAACTGATTCAGAGTGGGCAGGCCACGGGCCGCGAGCATTGCACCGCAGAGCGCAAATGGGAGAGCGAAAATGGAATGCTCCCACTTAATCATCTCCAGCGTGACGCGCAGGTTGTGAATGATGGCCACAACAAATTGTAAAACAGTTCGGAATCCTGAGACTGTTATCTCGAGCGCAGCAACGCGTTTCGCGTTGCGCAGTCGAGAGACCTGCTGTTGACCAGTTGCTTTGCCCCGACACAAAGCAGGTTCCTCCACTCCCCGGACGCTGCGCTGCGCGCAGCCTCCGACTCGGTCGGAATGACAGGCTTGTATTGTAGATGTCAACTTCCTGGGACTGCAGCTCGAGCGTAGCAACGCTCCCGATCAGGATGTAACAGAGTAACCGTGAGCTCCGATTAACGGGACGAAACGGCAGGCCTCCAGCGGCGTAACGTCAGCTCTGCCCGCGATCTTGATAATTAGTTGAAGCTGCTGGGAACTCTCGGGTCCAACCGGGAGAATCATTCGTCCTCCCTCCGCTAACTGCTCGAACAGAGGCTTGGGCACATCGGGTGCGGCAGCGGAAATAATGATGGCATCGAATGGCGCAAATTGTGGCAAACCTTCGGTCCCGTCTCCAACAATCACGTCAACGTTGGCACAAGCGAGGGCGGCGAGGAGAATTTTCGTTTGCCCAGCCAGCGAGCAGTGACGTTCGACGGAATAAACCTGCAACGCCAATTGCGCAAGCAGCGCAGTCTGATATCCGGTACCTGCACCGACTTCCAGCACTCTGTCCGTGGACTTGAGCTGTAGCGCTTCCAACATCACCGCCACAATGTAGGGCTGCGATGTAGTCTGTCCTTCGCCGATCGGAATCGGATGATCTTCGTACGCCTGTTCACAATATTGCTCAGCAACGAACATGTGCCGCGGAACCCTAGTCATGGCATCGAGTACGCGCTGGTCGCGAATGCCACGTGCCCGCAGTTGCGACTCGACCATGGCAAGCCGGCGAACCGTAAAGAAGTCGCGCTGGGAAGGCTGATCCAGTTTTTACTCTTTCAGTCTTTATTTCTTGCGCTGGCGCACCCGCACCGACAGGCTGACGACGCCGTTTTGATCGCGAATTCCGACAATTGAAATATTTCGCGTCACGTTGTATTCCGCTTGAATAATCTGCTGCGAGGTCTGGGCAACGTTGGTGCTGTAGGTAATGGTTAAATTGTCTTTCACCTGCTGCTCGATGGTGACAGCCGGCCCAGTATGAATCGGAGTAGTCTCGGTGGCAAGGCCCTGCGGGTCAATCTTGATCCGGCTCACTCCAAACAATCGCTGCACGCGATTATTGATGGTCGCATTCAGCGCTTCCGTAAGAATCGCGCTTGACGCCTGTTGTGTGAAGGCAGACTGTCCAGACTGTTGTAACTGTGCCGACTCCACTGTGGTCTGTCCGAAGGCAAGCAACGCGATAATGTCCGCGGTCGGCAAGGGGGGCTCAGAGCGGTAGGTCACGCTGGGTTTATCCACTTCGCCATTGAGGTTGAGAGTGATGTCGTAGTCGCGGACGTGAGTGAAGGCCTGTAGGTCGAGCACCGGCGTGGTGCTCACTGGACTGGTAAACGTGACGTCGCCGCGCTCCAGCCGATACTTGGTCCCGTTGAAATAAGCCTCCCCTTCGATTACGTCGGCGCGCCCGAGCAACACCGGTTTGCCGGCCGTTCCTCGCAGGCGCAAGTCCGCGTCGCCAGAAAGACGCAACGCGGCAGTCTGCATCTGCAATTCAGGCACGGTAACGATATGTAAGTCCATACGAATTCGGTTCAACACAGGGTTCGTTTGCGGAAGGCTCGATGCCTGAGCGCTGCGGGCCAGATAAGCGCCGAAGTCGAAGCCCGGAGTTACCCCCAGCTTGGTGATGGTCATGTCGCCGGAAAGAGTGGACGCAGATGAGCTGCCCGCGAAATGCAAATCGGCGTCCGCTGTCGAACTGACCCCCGGAGGATAGCGCACCCGAACTCCTTCACCCTTTGCGGTGAGGTCAAAGTTGAGTTGGCGATTGTAGGTCGTCGCCTGGCCGCTGAAAGCGACCGTTCCTCCGCCCGTGTGTGCGCTGAGGTCATCGATCTGAAGCCGGTTCTGATTGAAGGACAGAGACCCATTGATATCACTAAATGCACTCGGCCAATTGATGTACGCGATCGCTCCGTTAATAATATGCAGCTTCCCCTGAATCGCCGGAGTGGAAACCGTCCCCAACCCAATCAAATCCACGCTAATTACTCCCGAGGAAGTGAAATTGGAATTAAAACTTTCTATCAATTGGAGATTTACTTTTCCCTGTGCGCGGAAATCGAGGGCCCGCTGTCCCGCCAGTTGCACCGTGCCGGAGCCAAACAGGTCTGTGCCCTCTCCGACGAAATGAAACTGTTCCACCTTCAAAGATTCGCTGGATACCGCGAACCGCAGCGGTCCCTGGTTGCGAATTTTGACGTTGTCGAGTTCAGCGTTCACTTCATTTAAATTACCTCTTGCGATGAGTTCCCGCGGTCGCAGGAATGGCCCGTCTAGCCGCACATCGCCTGCAATGACTGAGTGTCCCGTGATTCCTCTATTCACATAGAGTCGCAGAATCGAGTCCACGTCCAGATTGCTGAAGTGTGCCGCGACCGCTCCGGGCCAGGTATCGCGCAAATTGATATCACCGTCGAGCGCCAGTTCCGCCCTTTCAAATTTCGAGCGGCCCGCAACATGAAGGTTCGTTCCCTGGGTCGAAGCATTGACGATGAAATCGCCCGCACGCTCGTGGTCGAAGAACAAGTTGCGGAACTTCATGCTGCCGTCAATTGCCGGTTCCTGTAATGTGCCGGAGAGTTGGGTAACAAAATCCATCCGTCCTTCGATCTGCATACGCTCTTTGGCGGCAATGCGGTGTACATCGAAGTTTGAGCCCGTAAGATTAAAGTGAAAGACGCGCGAGTCGAAGTTGTAGCTTCCTTCTCCGTTGACGCTCGCAGACCCCTGCTTAAGATCAATATCCCGAATAAACAATTGCCCTGCATCCAGCGTGAAGCCTGAGTCGAAGGTGTCAATATTTTCTCCTCTGAACATCGCGTTGGTCAGATGGACCCTGCCATTTCCGGATGGAGCCCGCCATGTGCCGGAGGCCTTCATCTGAACATCCGCAGTGCCGGAGAGCGGATAACTGTATCCAGCTAGTCGCAGCATTTCAGCCACGTCTCCACGTTGGAGATCGACTTCCGCGGCAAAAGCACGGTCGTCCGCAATCGCTCCATGACGCAAGCTGGTATCAAGTTCGAAGCCAATCGAGGTGACGCCCTGACGAATGATTCCGTGGTGCGCCACGAAGCGATGTTGGGAGAACTCTAAATCAAGAGCTAGAGAACCCCAGTGGAGCCGTCGTTCGGAGGGACCAGTGACGCCGGCAATCCTTCGCGGAAGGGACAAAGTTTCAAAGTCCTGCGCCTGAAGTTTTCCCGTCAGAACCAGATCGGATGTTTTTCCCGCTGCGCTGCCATTAAAAGATGCTCGTCCGTGAAGAATTGCCGGGATTTTTTCCCGGCTGCCAAACGCCTGGAGCACCGGTTGCCACTCGTTCAAATCGGACGTACTCGCCATGAGCGTTAGCGAGCTTCTTGATGACACACTTCCCGCGGCGCGCACCTGGCTCGCATGCGTATTGGCAACTACATTAAAAAGTCGCCACTGTTTTGTCGTGGCCAGGTACCCCGCATTCACATGTCCCGTGACTGGGAGGTGGCCAGAGGACGCATCGGTTATCGGACTTACATCGAGCGCCGTCTCTAATTCCAGTTTGTCGGGAGATCCTGTCCATTTTGCGCCGAAGGTGCCGCTCACCAATCCAGCCAGGTGAAAGGAATCCAGATATTTTTCTTGCGGAAAAATTGCCGCGAGCGATTCCGCTACCGACATATCCTTCACGTTCAGGCGAAGGCCTGCAATTTGCTGATCCCCTTTAGTTGCCAGCCTGCCTTTTGAATCCGCCGCGAGCAGCCAATTGCTAATGTCTGCCGTACCCGTCACGGAGCCGCTCAAAGCACGACCCGTAATCGCCGAGACAATAATCTTTTTGGGCGCAATTGAAAAATCCGCAGCTGCCGTCGCCTGATGAATAATGATTGGGTCAGTGTTCCAGTCAAGGCCTTTGACTTGCATTTTCCCGACCGAAAAAAAGCTTCGGGCAGCCCAGGTGCCGTGGCCTTTGGCTTCGAGTGTGCCCTTTGCGGTCTGCGGATGGTGCGTGACCGCGCTGGCTTCCGCCAGATCGAGCGTCGCATTGTAAGTTGCGGCGATTTTCGGATTCAGAAAATCTAAAACTTTCCCGTTGGCCTCGATATGAGATCGCCCCGAGGTCGCCTTGAAAGAGCTGATCTCAAGTTCATTGGGTGATAACACAAAATGCGCTTCCGCCATCCAGGCAATAGGCCGTAAATCCCGAAAGCCAGTATTTATCTTTCCCAAGAGCAGCTTGCCTTCATAATTTTCGTGCCGCAATGAATAGGACAGGTCGGCAGAGACATCGTGAGCTACAAAGTCGAGTGGAATTCTCTGGTCGTACAAGAGAACTTCTCCGTGGCGGACGTCAAGTCGGGCTATCGAGAGTGCGAAAAGCCGCTCTACTGGATTTCTACTCGAGGAAGAATCGATGGATGCTCGCTGCGGCTGGTTGGTGCTCCCGTCGGTTGAGAAAATAAGGTGAAGAACTGGATGATCGAGAACCACAGACCGAAATCCCAGTTCCGCTCCCAGCACGGAAATAACCTTGATATGCGCGGTGAGGTGGTCAACGTGAGCAAAAGGAATCTCGCCGCTGGCTTCGCTTCCGTGCACAGTCAGATCGCGAATCTCAACTTCAAACTGAAAGGGCTGAGTGTGGAAACTTCCTACCTCAACATGTCCGCCGGTGACGCGCTCGATCTCGGCAATAAGGCGGCGCCGGACCATGCGCTGGAAGGAATCCGTGGTCGTGTACCAGAACAGCGACCCCAGCAAAAGAATGCCGGCAGCAACAGTGGCGAAGACGTATTTCCCGATTTTCCTTCGGCTCGGCGGCGCGCCGGACTCGCTCATCGCACCTGACGTCGGGAAACCATGGCAGAAGGCTCAATATAAATATCGCTGGCCGCATGCAGATTTTCCAGCCATGCCACCAGCAGTTGGTCCATTTTCTTCTGCGTAAGAAGTTCCTTAATCCTGGGAGTGACATCCGCCAAAGGGACTGGCTGTTTCCCCGATCGCAGAAGTTGCGGCAGCAATTGCTGATTGTAGTAGCTGGCAATGCTCTGGGAATCGACATTTACCGCGGGCCGAAGATGAGCATCGATCAG
>JBDUDA010000010.1:0-25113 GCA_040003205.1 Acidobacteriaceae bacterium
TTACCGCTTCCATTGATCCTTACGGAAGCGTGGTGGCGGCCATTCCACGGAAAATTCGCGGCGCTTTGCTGGCTCCGTATGGAATATCGAATGTAATCACTTTCTACACTCGCCACGGCGATTGGTTTGCTTACCTATGTGCGATAATTTCTGTGGCGGCGCTACTCATGCGTCTCCGTCCGGAACCGAGGCGGCGATCTTAATGGACATAGAGTTTGAGCAGGAATATTTAGCGTTAAAGCAAAAAGCCCGTGAACTTCAGGAGTATCTTTGACGCGGGCAAACTGCGTCCGCAATTAGCGGCAATCGAAAAGCAGGCCGCCGACCCGAACCTCTGGTCGAATCCCCAAAAGTCCCAGCAAGTCATGCGCGAAAAAAAGCGTCTGGAAAATATGCTGGCTACGGAAGCGGAGCTCGTCCGCCATGACGCGGATATTTCCGCGTATTTTGAGTTGGGCAAAGAAGGTGAGGAAGTTGACGCTGATTTGCGCCGCGAGATGGACTCGCTCAGAGCCTTAGTAGATCGTGTGGAAACCGAGACCCTGCTTTCCGGAGACAATGACCACCTTAACGCCATCGTTACTATTCATCCGGGAGCGGGAGGTACGGAATCGCAGGACTGGGCCGATATGCTGCTTCGCATGTACCTGCGATGGGCGGAACGGCAAAAATTCGAGACCGTGCTCTACGACTATCAGCCGGGTGAAGAAGCCGGGATAAAATCGGCGACCTTCGCTGTGAATGGCGAACATGCTTTTGGATTGCTGGCCAGCGAAATCGGAGTCCATCGCCTGGTGCGAATTTCTCCCTTCGATCAGGCCAAACGCCGGCACACCTCTTTTGCCAGCGTTTATGTCTCGCCAGAAATCGACGACACCATCGAAGTTGTGATCAAGCCGGAAGATTTGCGCATTGACACCTATCGCTCCAGCGGTAAGGGCGGGCAGCACGTGAACACCACCGATTCAGCCGTGCGTATTACTCACCTTCCGACGGGCCTGGTGGCCGCCTGCCAGAATGAGCGCTCGCAGCACAAAAACAAAGAACGGGCCATGAGCATGCTGCGATCTAAGATTTATGAAAGCGAATTGGAAAAGAAGCGTGCCGCGACTAAAAAAATTGAAGACTCAAAACTCGACATAGATTTCGGGTCGCAAATCCGCTCTTACGTGTTGCAGCCTTACCGACTCATTAAAGACCACCGTACAAAAACCGAAGTGGGAGATGTAGACCGCATTATTGATGGAGACTTGCAGCCTTTCATACGCGCCTATCTGCAAATGCGCCGCTCCGAGAAACAGTGAACTCTCACATCACAATCCAAAAGTTTTGAAAGTTCAGGGAATTATTTGTAGAACGATTACCTGGAAGAAGACTGTGGTCGGCTCTGATATTATCTGGGTCTGTTCGATGGAATACGTAGCAACAAATTCAACCTGTCGGAACAAGGGCCCGTGTCGAATGAGAGCAGCTAACAGGCAAATTAACATTTCGGCGGCGCAGTGTTCGCAGCACCCAGGGGCTTGTAAACCATGCCGCGCATGATTGACCTCATCCGCGCGTCCGCCGTGCCAGCTAATCTCATGCAGTCGGCCGCCAGGGGCGCTCTCTCGATGCCTTCGGACGAGATGCTCGAAATCCTGGTTTATCTGGCCACTCAAAATAAAGTTTTCGGAGAGCAAGCGACTCTCACTCTCGCAGGATGGGACGAAGTGGTTTGCCGCGCAGC
This sequence comes from Acidobacteriaceae bacterium, assembly GCA_040003205.1. Lineage (GTDB taxonomy): Bacteria > Acidobacteriota > Terriglobia > Terriglobales > Acidobacteriaceae > JALYIM01. The sequence goes on from JBDUDA010000010.1 coordinate 1,730, forward strand.
CGCTATAAATCCGGCGACCCCGCCCGCAGTGCTGAGTTACTGGGCTGATCCCCAGAACTTTCGGCCTCCGCTTCTGCAAGGATTGCTGCATAACCCTGCTGTTCCAGATACAGCTTTGGCAGAATTGGCGAGAATAATTTCGCGCGAACAGGTAGGGATGTTTCTGTCGAGCGCTCGCGTCTCTCGCTCTTCGACGATTCTGACCGCATTGAGCGATAATCAAAACTTAAGCGGGATTCAGGCAGCCAACGTTGCCGAGGCGATTTCGACAAGCGGTAGCCAAGCAGCGGAGGTCGCTCCGGAGATCCCCGCCCCCGCCGAAGAGGTTGCCAGAGACGTAACCGTTAGCTGTGTGCCAGTCATTGAGGAAGTTATGGTCGATGATCCCGTATCTGAACTGCCCCCCGCAACGAACGCGGCTCCCGTCTCTGATGGCCAGAGCGAAAGCGTGGACGACAAACTTGGCGACGAAGAGTTGGCGGCTTATCTTTCCGAGCATGCCGCTGAAATATCTTCGGAGGCGGGCAAGCCTTACAAACCTCTTGGCGGCACGCACGACGAGCATTCCGCGCATCTGGAGACAGATCAACATCCCCCTGACGCCGCACTTGAAACTTCGTCTAAGACCACGGAGGAAGTCCCTTCAGCAGAAAAAAAGCCTGAGCCCAAACAGCAGGTTCCTGAACAAAGAGGCAGCGCACTCCAGAAAATTGCCCGCCTCGACATTACCGGACGCATTCAACTTGCAGTGAAGGGAAGCAAAGAAGAACGTTCGCTGCTGATTCGGGACGGCACGAAGATCGTGGCCTTGGCAGTGCTTGACTCTCCTAAGATCAGCGACGGAGAAGTGGAAAAATTCGCCAGCCAGAAAAATGTTCTGGAGGCTGTTCTACGCGCGATACCGATGAAGCGCCGATTTATGAAGAACTACGTGGTCGTAAAAAACCTGATTTTCAATCCCCGCACCCCGATGGATATATCGCTCACGCTGGTGAAGAATCTTATGGTAAACGATCTCAAGGTTCTGTCCGGCACCAAAGAAGTTTCAGACACGGTCCGCAAACTGGCCATGCGCATGTACAGCCAGAAGACGGAAAAGAAGGACTAGCTCTGGTGCGCAGCTTTCGATTGGGCTGGTGAAAAATCGTATGAACATGTCCTCTGAATCCGGCTCCATCGGCGATTTGCTCGACCGAGCGAAGACGATTGCGGTGGTTGGACTTTCCGACAGTCCCATGCGCGTCAGTCACGGCGTCTCTGCCTACATGCAGTCTCAAGGGTACCGGATCATTCCTGTGAACCCCTCCATCAAAGGCGCTCTGGGAGAAAAAGCCTACCCATCGCTGCTCGATGTGAAAGAGAAGATCGACATCGTGAATATTTTTCGGCGCCCCGAATTTGTCGAGGAGGTGGTGGACCAGGCCATCCAGTTAAAAGTGCCGGCTATCTGGATGCAGGAGGACGTCGTCCATCAAGTGGCAGCAGAAAAAGCCAGAAAAGCTGGAATTTTTGTGGTAATGGATCGGTGCATCTTGAAAGAACATCGGGCGCGCTCTGCTTAGCGCAACGGCGTGGAATCTCAGGACTGAAAATTGTCAATCCGGCGCGGGTCCATAAAGTTCTGCTACGAGCAAATGCCCGGGCCCTACTTAGGATTCGGTCTTACGGTCCGACGGATTCGCTCTGGAAGCTGCGGAACGGCGGCGCTTGATTCCCGCCATCCTCGTAGCAAGTTCCTTCTCGGCGCCCTCATTGGTGGGTTGGTAGTAGATTCTCTCCCGCAGGTTGTCGGGCAGGCACTGCATGTCTGCGACTTTGCCCTCTATGGAATGGGCGTATTTATATCCCTGACCATAACCAAGATTTTTCATCAGTCCCGTCGGCGCATTGCGCAGATGGAGAGGGACCGACTCCGCCGCCGTTCGCTCTACATCCACCTGCACCGTGGTGTAGGCCTCGTAAAGGGCATTCGATTTGGGAGCGAGGGCGAGATAGACAACCGCCTGCGCTAGAGCCAGATTGCCTTCCGGCATGCCGATAAAATCCACCGCATCGCGCGCCGCCATGCAAAGTGAGAGTGCGTTCGGTTCTGCCAGTCCGATGTCTTCGACTGCCATTCTTACCACGCGCCGAGCGACATACATCGGATCTTCACCCGCCTCCAGCATCCGTCCCAGCCAGTAAAGGGAAGCGTCCGGATCGCTGTTGCGCACTGATTTGTGGAGCGCGGAGATGAGGTTGTAGTGCTCTTCGCCGGCTTTATCGTAGAGTAGAACGCGCTTCTGCACCGCATCCTGCGCAATGGCGTCAGTGATCTCCGCGCCGACTTCGTTGCCGGAAATTCCTCGCGCCAACGTGGACGCAACTTCGAGAACGTTGTAAGCGCTGCGAGCGTCGCCGTTGGAGTAAGCCGCGACTTTTTCCAGGACTGCATCCGAAGCCCGGAGTTTCGATGTGCCCAGGCCTCGCTCCTCATCCACCAAAGCGCGTTTCAGCAAGACGACAATTTGTTCCGCCGCGAGGGGCTTGAGGACATGGACGCGGCTGCGGGACAGCAGTGCAGAGATAATTTCGAAAGACGGGTTCTCTGTGGTGGCTCCGATAAGGCGAATGTTTCCTTTTTCAACATGCGGCAGAAAGGCGTCCTGCTGCGCTTTGTTGAAGCGGTGAATCTCGTCAATAAAGACGATAGTGCGGGTTCCATACTGTCGCGCCCGCTCGGCATCCGCCATGACCTGCTTAATTTCTTTTATTCCCGTAAGCACCGCGGAAAACTCGATGAACTCCGCTTTGGTGATTTTGGCGATGATCTGTGCCAGCGTAGTCTTGCCGGTGCCAGGAGGTCCCCAGAAGATGAGCGAACCAATATCATCGCGCTCGATCTGTGTGCGGAGAGGCTTGCCGGGCGCGACGAGATGTTCCTGCCCTACAAAATCATCGAGGCGCAACGGACGCATGCGGTCGGCAAGCGGCCGTGTTTGATCTCCTTTATCACCGCTCGGGATGGCCTGGAATAGACTCATAAATTGCCTCGCCGCAGTTACCTCGACTCTTCACTCCGCTGCCGCGCAACTTCATACAAAATAATGCTGCCCGCCACGCCGGCATTCAGCGACTCGACACTGGCGGAGTGAGGGATGGCGACGACTTCATCCATCTGTGCCAACAGTTCGCGCGGGACCCCGGCGCCTTCGCTGCCTATAAAGATGGCTAAAGGACCAGTAAGTTTTGTTTCATGAAGCGATTTTGCTTTATGGGATGAGGTCGCAACCAGTCGAAGGCCGAGTGCCCGCAGTTTGCTGAGGCTCCGTTGCAGGTTGGTCCGAGCCACGGGGAGCCTGAAGACCGAACCCGCAGAGGCGCGAATGGCCTTTGAATTAAACTGGCTGACCGTTCCTTCGCCTAATAAAACTCCACCGGCGCCAAATGCTTCCGCTGATCTAAGAATTGTCCCGAGGTTCCCGGGATCTTGCACCCCTGCCACCGCCAGCAGCGGCCCTTTCGCGGCAGAGGCCAGCACAATCTCCAACGAAAAGGGCTTGCAGCGAACCAATGCCGCAATACCCTGGGGACTCTCGCTCGCGACAGCGCCGGCGAACAGTTTGTTCGGGAGCAACAAAGTTTCTGTCCCGGTGGCCAATTGAGGAAGCAGGCGCTCGGCGCGATTTTCAGCCGCTGCACTGAAGAACACGGCTTTAAATTTCAGGCCGCTCCGAATGGCTTCTTCGATGACTCGCATACCTTCGATTGCGCAACATCCGTCTTCGGTAAGTTCGTTGCGGGCAAACGCGCGGCGAAGGTCTTTAATCAGCGGATGGTGGCGGCCTTCGACCCTCCGCAATCTCTGCTGACCTTCGTTGACTGCGGCGTTCTGCTTCATAGAAACTGCTCGACTGACCAGAATCATACCTGTTCCTCTCGGCTTGCAGCGGTCTTCGTGGTATGTTAACTTTCGCGATTTCGTTATCGTTCAGGAAGGATGTGCAGGTGCGGGCGGAAATTGTCAAAGTAAACAGTGAGAACCCCGAAATTTCGTTGATTCGCTATGCGGCCGACCAGATTCGGTCGGGCGAAGTTCTTGGCATGCCCACCGATACTTTCTACGGACTGGCAGCCGATCCTTTCAACTTGCGTGCAGTCGATCGTGTCTACGAAATCAAGTCCCGCTCGCGGCATAAGCCACTCTCACTTTTAATCGAAAGCGTCGAGCAAGCTGAAGAATTGGCCCGTCCCTTGCCAGAGGAGTTTGCCGCCCTGGCCAAAAAATTCTGGCCGGGACCGCTGACGATCATTGTGCGCGCTTCCTCCCGGCTGCCGCTAAAAGTTACAGCGAACACTGGTAACGTGGCGCTGCGCATTCCCAGTTCTAAAATTTCTCTTGCAGTAGTGCAAGCCGCGGGAATTCCCATCACCGCTACCTCCGCCAATTTGAGTGGGGAATCGGAATGTACCACCGCCCTGGCCGTGCGCGATCAGCTCAAGGATCGCATCTCCATCATTGTCGACGGAGGCCCCTCCCCGCGCGAGGTCGCGTCCACAATTATTGACCTCACCGATGAAGAAGCCCGCTGGCGGATCATGCGTGAAGGAGCGATTTCTGCACGCGATATTTCGGAGTTCTTCGCAGAAGGGTGATGAAATCGAACGTCCACCTCGCCGCCGCTTTCATTGGTTTCTATATTTTCTGGCAGTTTGTGCGGCGGTAGTGGCTGTTGCACTGGCCGCTCTGTCAAACGCCATCTTGCACGATTCGGTAAAACAAAACGACCATCGTGCCGACGCAATTGTTGTCTTCGGTGCCGCCCAGTACGACGGGCGTCCTTCTCCCGTTTACCGCGCCCGGCTCGATCATGCCTTCAATCTCTTTCAGGCCGGCATTGCTCGCATTGTGATCCCCACAGGGGGGCGAGGCTCCGACCCAAGCTACAGTGAAGGTGGAGTGGGCCGCGACTACCTCATGCGCCGGGGAATTCCCGAGCCCAGTCTCATTGCCGAAACTACCGGGACGGATACCGCTCAGTCAGCCGAGCGGGTGGCTGTGATCATGCGCGCGAATGGCATGAAAAGTTGTGTCGCGGTCAGCGACGCCTACCACGTTTTTCGGATCCGGAAACTGCTGGAGCATCAGGGAATGCGGGTCTATGTTGCTCCCCGTCCAGATTCGATTCCCCATTCTTATTCGCAGAGATTTCTCGCAGTCATGCGGGAAGCCAGCAGCTTCTTTTTTTGGAGATTGCATGTCACCGCCTAGGCTGCGAACATCGGCGTGTCGCCGCAATTTCGCTGGGACTACCAACTCATTCTTTTCCTCAACTCCGTAATGTGCGCCACATGATGGCGTCCGTGCCAGGCATAAAGGCCCAGACTCTTCTCCAGCGGCACCAAGCCCATCTCCGGATGCCTGAATGTTCTTGCCCAATCAGCAGGAGTGAGCGACCGCAAAAGTTGCACCCAGCGGCTATGCAGGGAATCCAGCAGCGCTAGAGAGGTCTCCAGGGGAGTGGACTTAATCTCAGCCGTTTCCGCCCAAAGATTTTCCTTGTAGGGCTTGATGGTCGGCTCGTCTTCAGTGAGCGCAAGTTTGAAGCGCACATACGCATTCATATGGCTTTCCGGCACGTGGTGAACCACCTGGCGGACAGTCCATCCCCCGTCGCGATAAGGAGTCTCGATTTGCTCAGGAGAAAGTCCTCGCACCGCAGACCGGAGTGCCGACGGAGTCTTTTCGATGTCGTCAATAAACTTTCTTCGCTGGTCTTCTCCCGGCGGGCCTTCGTACTCAAACTTGCCAATAGGAAATCTCGGATCATTGTCAGCATGGGCAGCCATCGTTCCTCCTAAAAGATATGGGATAGCTCTCAGATGAATTTAAAACCCGAAAAGCTGCAGAAATGTCGGCGAGAATGAAAAGGGAAGGGCGGGCTACTTAACCAATGCAAGAATGCGTACCGGGCTGACCGCGTCGCCTTCGACCTTGGTGGGGGCGATGACAGCAACCGCTCCATTCGCTGGAACTCTTTCCAGGTTGGTTACATTTTCCAGAGGAAAGACACTGTGCGCAAGCACGTATTGATGAACGGCAAGCTTTTTCGATGGACCGTTATCCACGCTGAGGGTATCGATTCCCAACCCAAAAGCGTTGCGGCCTTCGACTAAAAACTTTGCTGCGTCCTCGGCGTATCCCGGAAAGTGCAAAACGCCATGACCGTCGGAATTACGGTACTTCTTGCTTGAACCCCAGCGGGAATCCCATGCGGTACGGGCCATCACCATCGCTCCCGGCGGAATTTCTCCATACCGATGCTCCCAATTGGCAATGTCTTCAACCGACACCTGGTAATCCGGGTCGCGGTCAGATTGCCGGCGGACGTCAATCACCACCAACGGTCCGATCAGGCGTTCGGGAGGAATTCTATCCACCGACCATAAAGTTTTGGATACACGAGCGGGTGCCTCGATCTGAGTAGCGCTTTCCCGATTGGCGATGCGAAGTTTAGCTTCGTCCATTTTTCCCGGCGAAGCGGGGTGGGCGTCAACGCCCAGTGAGGGATGAGTCAGATCCACAATACCGTGAAAGACTGATGGAGTTGCAACGACGGTGGGCCGCCTCTGGGCGAACAGGAACAGCGCCAGGGCCAGAACATACCCAACTACGATGGTCTTAGACTTCATGTTCTCCGTGACTTGGCTAAACATTACCCCGCCCGAAACCGCGAGGATATCTCTATACAGATGCTCGCGATGGAGGGAAGCTTCCCCTTTATTCTCTGTTATCTGAGTGGTAACAACAAGAAACCTTGGTTCATGGCCCGAAGGGAATGAATCCGGAAAGCAGGTCACTCGACTGCGCTCGCGATGACAGTAATATTCGATGTCTAGAGCTAGAAGTTAGAAGCCAGAGGCCAGAAGCCAGAAGCCAAAAGCCAACTTCAAACTCAAGCCAGCAACACCGCCACCAACGCAGCGAACAGCGTGGAGAGAAAATTCACGGAATCGTTGTTCAGCAATTTGCGGCTTTCAAGGGACGCGCCTAAAAAGCTATCGATCAGAAATCCCATGGTTGCGGCGAGTACCAGAGGCAGCAATCGCCACCACGAGATTTCGCCGGTTCCCGCATACACGCTCCCAACGATTACTGCGGCGAAAAGGCCTGCGGCCGTACCTTTGAGTGTTATTCCTCCGTCGGTTCCTGCCGGGACGACCTGCCAGGTCGTAATCAGCCGGGCTGTTTCACCTCGAATTTGGCCGAACTCACTCGAAACCGTATCGGCCGCAGCCTCGGCGAGGGATGCCCCAGCCGCCAGCAGTAATGCGTCATTGTGACGAAATGCCGCATAAAGCAGCGCGAAAGCGGCGGATACCCCTAAGTTTGCGAATATCTGAGAAGCGGTCCTCCCCCCGCCTTTCTCGGCGACGCCAAGCTTCCTTTTGTGAGCGTAGCCCCACCTGGTTGTGAGCCAAGCCAGAAGAAAGACGCCGACTAGGGCCGCAAACGCGCCCCACCCAGCGCATGCATACAGGATGAAAGCACAGCACCCCCCCGCAATTGCGCCCGATCGGCTCACGCCCCTGACCAAATATGCCAGGACAGCAAAAATGACCGTCACCGTAATTGCAGTCCACACCGGCATAGCTCCGACGACCCAGTTTGAAGTTGAATTGACCATCCCGAGAGTTAAAACGGGGCCAAAAATTCCTATGACCGCCTGAACATGGTGGAATCAAAGTAGATACTACTATTACAGGACGCTAGCACGCGATGCCCCCACATATGCGCGTTGTTCTTTGGATTACCCTGCGTACAAGACTGCATCAAAGATGGGCAGGTGCTCTAAACTCTCTACAGTGGGCGGCTTGCGTCCGCTCGAAGTTTAGAGAAAATCATCAGGGCGAGGGAAACTATGGCAGCCTCAGTTTGGTCCGGATACCTCACTTTCGGCTTGATTTCGATGCCTGTACGCTTGTTTTCAGGGGCGCGCAGCTCCAGCATCTCCTTCCACATGCTGCACCGCGATGACCTCCAGCGGGTTAAGCAGCAGCTTTATTGCCCGGCGGACAATAGAGTCGTGGAGCGGAGTGAGATCGTGAAGGGCTACGAATATCGTAAAGATGAGTATGTCGTGATCGAACCCGAAGAAATCAAGAAAATCGAGCCCAAAACCGCAAGAACGATGGAGATTCTGGAATTCGTGAAGGCCAGCGAAGTAGACCCGGTTTTCTTCGAGTCCTCGTACTACGTGATGCCGGAAGAGGCTGGCCGCCGTCCCTATGCTCTTCTCACCAAGGCCCTCGGGGAAAGTAATTTCGTGGCGATTGCCAAGCTGACCATGCATAACCGGGAGTACACCGTGTTTCTGCGCCCTCGTGACGGCGGAATGATGCTTCATACCATGTATTACGCCGAGGAAGTACGAGAGGTCGAAGGGTTCGGCGCGCCCGAGGTTGAACTAAAAGACGCCGAAGTCAAAGTCGCTCATCAGTTAATTAATGCGCTCGCCGCAGAATGGGAGCCCGAAAAGTATCACGACAGTTTTCAAGACAATCTCAAGAATCTGATCGAAACCAAACTTGAAGGCGGCACCATCGCGGAGGTTGAGAAACCTAAAAAGCTGGCTCCGGTTGTGGACCTGATGTCAGCCTTGAAGCAGAGTCTTGCGGAAATGGAAGGAAGGAAGAAACCGGCCGCTACGACCGGGCGAGCGCCAACGGCAGCCAAGAAAAGCGCCCGCGCCAAATCATAAGGAGCTCGTCAGCCGTTTGAATCTTAGTGCGGAAGCCGGCGGCCCCGCTTCCGTGCGATCTCGGCGTCTATCCCTGAAATCCAAATTGACCGCATTAGCAACTCGCGGGACGACCCGCCGCATCCACCTGAAAGGCTGAATTGGTGGGTCGTCTGAATTCAGACTTCAGATCCCCGGCAAGTTTCTGTGAGTCGAAGGGCTCCCTTGTGGCGCGTTATTGCTCCAGCCTTTAGAATAGAAAATTCTTCGACAAACATGAAAACGTGGATTATTTCACTGAGGTGCGGATGACGGCTTCGCGTGGGCGCGTTCTCGCACCTTTAATTCTCATCATCATTTCGTTAAGTTGCGGCGAAACCTACCGTCCGGTGGCATTTCCGATTACTCCAACGCCTCCGAATCCCGGTGCCACACACTTTGCGCTGGTTGTAAATCAGAACGGAGCGTCAAACCCCGGCACTGTCACTGAGATCGACGTTTCGGGTGATAGCGCCCTCAGCGTGGTGAAAGTTGGGCTTGGTCCGGTTCACGTAGCGACTACGCCGGACGGGTCTCGAATTTACTCCGCCAATAAATTGGAAGACACGGTGTCGGTTTTCTCCTCGGCTCCGCCGTCGTTGCCGGTTATTCCAGTAACGATAACCTTACCCGCGGGATCCGCTCCCGTCTTCGTGCATACGACTCAAAACAGCACTATGTACGTGGCAAACTACGGCACCGGCACGATCGCCCACATACCCACCAGCTCCAACATCGTTTCCAGCTTAATTTCCCTCGGTGCCGGCGCCAAGCCCATCGCTCTGGCGGAGACGCCCGATGGCAGGAAGCTTTACTCCGTTAATCAGGGCAATGGCACGGCTACCGCGATCAACACCGTGGACTTCAGCGTGAATGCAACCGTGGCAACTGGAACGTCTCCAGTTTGGGCTGCCGCGCGCTCCGACAGTGCGAGAGTTTACGTTTTGGATGGGGCTGCCGGAACTATCTATGCGATCGACACCGCTTCCGATACGGTCGTATCCAGCTCGGCTGCGGCCGGGACGGGCGCGAATTTCATGTTTTACGAGAAGACACGAAATCGCCTCTATGTAACCAATCCGTCGGCAAATACCCTGACGATTCTGGATGCTTCGACCGACGCTCTAAATATTTTCGCAGTTTTGCCGGTACAGAACCCGGTTTCAGTCACAGCTCTCCCGGACGGAAGCCGCGCTTATATTGCCAGCGCGTTCTCGACCGGGACGACCGTAAGTTCACAGGTTGCGGTGGTAGACGCTTTTAGTGGCACTTTCACGGGAGCGATCATTTCCTTGCCCACCGTGCCGGCGGTTTGCGATCCAACCTCTACAAGGTTTCGCGTCTTCGTGGCTGCGGCGGCGGAAAGCTCGAAGGTCTACGTCACGAACTGTGATGCTGGATCGACGGCCATCATCAACACCATAGCAACCGTCGCAGGATCTCCGGACACCCTGGCGCTTACCTTGCCGGCTCCGGCTGGGAATCCGCAACCCACCCCGACGAATCCAAATCCAGCGCCCGCACCACAAAGTCCAGTGTTCACGCTAACGGGTCCGTAAGATTGGGGAGAGTCCGCCATCTTGCGCGGAACAAGAGGGGACGCAGGGCAACAAAAGCGGACCCCTCCCTCGCGAGTTACTTCATAAGCTGAGCGATGGGTCGTCGCAATAAGTACAGTTTTACTTCCCAGCGGCAAAAGCTTCCTGCTGGTGATACCGCAACGCGATATTCATGAACGCGCTTCCGCTTGCAGTCTCAAAGCATAAAACTAGAGCTTCGGTATCGTGAGTGCTCTTGGGTCCGCACTCTTCATCGAGCAGGGCAGGGGGATGAACTCGAAAGTGGAATCCCTGATCGTTCAATGTGGCGACGGCGTTGCCGATGACCTGGTTGGCAAGTTCGCAGACGGCCTCACGCACTAGTCCGTCGGATTCAGTCAGTTCCATACCAGAAAAACCGCTGGCTAGACAAACCGCGGTCGCAGGATCGAGATCGAAGATGACTCGTCCTTCGATGTCGCCCGTCAGCCGTACCAGCGCTGCCATGCCCCGGCGGCGATAGGCCTCCTGTTCCATGCTGAGATGGCCGATGGACATGGGAGTTTTTAGTCCTTGCGCCAACACCGCGTCAGCCGCGTTGATGAAAGGCTGAATCAATTCCAACTTCATATTTAGACTCCTGCGCTGGCCGCGTTCGCAGCGGTGGCATCATCACCCAGAACGTACTTGATTACTTCGTATAGGACTTCAGGTTTCACCGGTTTTTGGACGAAGTGTCGGGCTCCGCGCTGTAATGCGGCCACGATGTTTTCCTGGTAGCCGACGGAAGACACCATCACGACGCGTGCGTCCGGATGACGCTGCACGATCTTCTCGGCAGCCTCAATGCCCTCCATCTGCGGCATGGTGATATCCATGAGCACTATGTCTGGAGTCAGGCGGTCATATTCGGAAATAGCAGTCACGCCATCTCCCGCTTCGCCCGCGATCTGACCACCGAAAGTTTCAATCATCCGGCTGAGATTTTTGCGTGCGAAGACCGAGTCGTCCACCACCAGATAGCGCACTGGTTGCCCATCCTTACTGCGTTTCACTGCTGGAAACTGTTCCATATTGCCCCCTATTGCTCACTCAAAATTTTCCTTCCGGCCACGTTCCCGATTACCGATTCCCGCTCCGATCTTCAATACACCCTGGTTCGCAAAATTCTTTTCACTAGCCTAAGTGAGGTTGCTCGGCCCCGGCTCCTTTACCATCGCTTGCGTTTTCCACCAACACGCCGGGCCTGCGATTCGGATTGCATTCCCTTTGCACCGCCCGCGTCATGCCTTCCAGTCCTACAATGTGCATGGCAAATCCTCTCTCAATGGCGGCCTTCGGCATCCCGTAGACTACGCAGGAGTCTTCGCTCTGGGCGATCGTCGTTCCTCCGGCTGCCTTTATCATGCCTAACCCCTGGGCGCCATCCTCGCCCATTCCTGTCATTAAAATTGCGGCGGCTCTCTCCCCGAATTCCGCCACACTTCTGAACAGAACGTCAACCGATGGCCTGTGACCATTCACCGGAGGCTCATCGCTCAATACCGCAACGTTTCCTAATGGCAACTGCTTCACCTTCAAATGGCGGCTACCCGGGCAAATTAAAACCCGTCCCGCAAGCAGCAGATCTCCGGATTGAGCTTCTTTCACCGCGATCGCAGAACATTCGTCCAGTCTGCGCGCAAACATCTCGGTGAATCCTTCCGGCATATGCTGCACCACGACAATGGTTCCGGGGAAATCGGCGGGTAACTGAGAAAGCATGAACTCTAGGGCTTGCGGACCTCCCGTGGAGATTCCGATTGCCACCAGTCGCGTGGGCGACCTTCGCGCGGGGCTGGTCTTGGCACCGTGACGAGGCGCCGACAAGAATTCTTTTACGCCTACATTTCGGCTCTGTGCCGCTGCCTTAATTTTCGTGATTAGCTCAAGAGCAATTTCCGGCATACGAGCCCAGACGTCCGTCGGCTTGGCAACAAAGTCGAAAGCTCCCAACGCAAGCGCTTTGAGTGTGACCGACGCTCCTTCTGTACTGTGCGAACTGACCACGATTACCGGCACACGATGGAGTCGCATGATTTCCTTCAACATGTCAATGCCGCCCATGCCCGGCATTTCCAGATCAAGGGTGACAACCTGAGGTCGAAGGTCCTCAATCTTCTTCAACCCGAAGTTCCCATCCATGGCAGTCCCGACAACTTCAATCGAGTTATCGGAACCTAAAATCTGAGGAATGAGCTTCCGCATTAAAGCGGAGTCGTCCACCACGAGCACGCGGATCGGGGGCGTCATCGGCCCACCCCCGCGGGAAGTGCATTTTGATTTCGCTCGGAGTGCGATAACAGGAGCCCGGAAGTAACCCCCGCGTTCTTTCCCCCGCGAAGTTTTGAAAAGCGCTCGACAATGGCCGCGAGATTCATAATCAGAACCACCCGTCCATCGCCGAGAATAGAGGCTCCGCTCACCAAATCGGTCACGATTGTGTGCCCGTCGAGAGCTTTGATTACCAGTTCTTCTTCGCCTTCGAGAGAGTCTACGATCAGCCCGAGTTTGCGCTCGCCCAGCGAAATCACCAGGACAAACAGTTTGTCGGATTGCTTATGGGTCGCAGTTTCATGCGAACGGCCCAGCCGCATCAGCGGCAAAACCTGGCTGCGCAATTGAAGTACTTCGTGATTTTCGACCTGGTGCACATCGGACTCTTTGGCACGTGCGATTTCGGCAACGGCATTGATGGGGATCGCGTACAAACGGTCTTCGACACGGAATAAAAGTGCCTTGATAATGGCGAGTGTGAGAGGCAGCTTAAGCCTGAAGGTCGTGCCTTTGCCGATTTGGGTTTGAATCTCCACCAGACCTTTGAGACGACTCAAAACGTTGCGCACGACATCAAGGCCAACGCCGCGTCCGGAAATTTCTGTGATCACTTCAGCGGTGCTGAAACCGGGCCGAAAGACCAGATCCAGAATTTCGGGATCACTCATGCGAGAGGCCTCCTCCTCGCCGACAATCGCTTGCTTTACAGCTTTTGCCCGCACTTTGTTGGCGTCGATGCCGCCTCCATCGTCGGTAATTTCCACCATCACCTGGCTGCCCTGATGGTAGGCATTCAGATGGATGGTCCCGTGCGGAGGCTTGCCCATGCGCACACGTTCTTCGCCGGATTCAATCCCGTGACTAACAGCATTTCGCACCAGATGAGTCATAGGCTCGGCAATCGCATCCAGCAAACTTTTATCCATGTCGGTGTTCTGTCCGTGGATCACCAATTCGACCTGCTTGTCGCAGCGCTTAGCCAGATCGCGAATCATGCGAGGGAAGCGGCGGAATAATTGTTCGACGGGCACCATGCGAACTTGCATGACTGAACGTTGCAGATCGTTTAAGACTCGGCTTTGGAAAGCCATGGCATCTGCGAATTTACCCCGGATCAGTTCTTTCGGATAGCGCACCGTGAATTCGTTCATCGCCTGCTGCAACATCGACTTGCCAATGATTAATTCGCCCACAAGATTCAACACGTTGTCGATTTTTTTCGCATCCACCCGCAAGACATTTTCCGTTCCAGCTCGGCCCGAGGCCTTATGCACAGCTGCCTCGCGTTCTTCGCCGGAGTCCGTTAAAGACGCGTTGTTCGCTTGCTCTAGTGCGGGCTGCACTGGACTGGCCAAGTTCGGGTCTGGTTGTTTAATGGCTGGGAGCGGGGGCGGGGGTGTTGGCCCCGCTGCCGGCACACTGCTCTTGCTCTGCGTAGGCAGGGGGGCAGCCTCCCCAGCCTCCACAGGCCGTAGCTCTACGTTTGAGACGACGGTTGGAATTCGACATTTGACGACGACAGTGTCGGCGGCAAGTGTAGTGGCTACCAGCAATTCGAAAACTCTGCCGTCTTCGGTCGACCCGGGCTCCGGACGAGTTCCCAGCACTTCGCTAATTGAGCCAACTGCCATAACAATCATTTGGCGGGCGGCGATCGGCATAGCGCACAAAGGATCGATGGTTGTGATCATGTGATAGACCAGCTTGCCCTGCTGTTGAGCGTTTCTCAAAGCAAGTTTTTCGTACTCGGTCCACGTGGCCGCGATTTTTCCCCGACCGTCCGTTGTGCGTTTCTCAGGCGTCTGGATATCGGCTAATTCCTTGATGAGCGCCTTCAGGCCGGAGGTGGATGGCAATTCTGTTTGTTTACGGTAAGCCGTCAGCATCAGCGCAAAGGTGTCGGCGGCGCTAAACGCAATTTCCGCCAGAGACGCTCCGTCCACATTGGCCTCAACCGCTAGCGCATCTTCCAACTGATGAGCAAGTTCGCTAAGGTCGATGAAACCGCAGGTGGCAGCATCGCCTTTGAGCGTGTGTACAGCCCGTCGCAGACTGCGCACAGCCTCGAGGTCGTCGGGACGCTTCTCGATCTTCAGCGCCTCATCGTTGAACGATTGCAGCACTTCCTGCGCGCTCTCAAAGAAGAGCTCCCGCAGTTCCGCGGCTCGGTCATCGGCATAACGGGTCACGACTTGGCCTCCACTCGCTGGTAGGCGGTGCCGCTATTGCGATAGATCATCCCAAATTTGTCGGTGATTCCGAGCAGGCTCTCGGCATGGCCAACGAAGAGATAGCCTTCGGGAGCGAGGCATTTTGCGAATTTCTCGACCAGCCGTTTCTGCTCCGCTTCATCGAAATACATCATGACGTTACGGCAGAAAATCACATCATTGCGCTGCGGCAGGAACTCCGTCTTCAGGTTATGGAAGTCGAAGTGGACCAACTCCTTCAATGCCTTTTTCACAGCATAGCGTTCGCCGATTTTGTCGAAGTAGCGCAGCCGGTAGCTGTAGTCCACCGACGCCATCTGGTTGTCGTTGTAAGTGCCTTCCTGCCCTGCGCGCAGAACTGAATAACTAATGTCGCTAGCCACAATCTCGACCTTCCACGGAGCCGGAACTACCGGTTTCGGCCAGGGAGCCTCGACAGCGGGCGGATTGCGCAGCTGAAAGTAAGCCAGCGAATCCGCGATCAGCATGGCGATGGTGTACGCCTCCTGACCGGTCGAGCATCCCGCGCTCCAGATGCGCAGCGAAAAGTCCCGCCGCGTCTGTTTGGAGCGAATAATTTCCTCCAGAATGTGTTTATGAAAAAGATCCAGCTGGGCTTTGTTTCGAAAGAAACTGGTTTCGTTCACGGTCAGGTGTTCCAACAGCTTCGCAAGTTCTTCTTTCCCTTGCTCGCTGATGAGAAGGCGATAGTAGGTGTAAAACGAATCTAACTGACATTCTTTTAAACGTCGTTGCAGACGGTCCTGAAGGAAATGAGCGCGCCGGGAGTCGAAATGCATGCCGCACTCCTGATAAATCAGGGCCTGAAGCAATTTCATTTCGGGTTCGGTGAACTGCGGTGCTAGGGCAGTGGAACTCATGAATGTGATCACCCGTTTTTCGTTGCTGGTGTTTGGTGAGGAGGGGCTGCGGCTGTGGCCCCGGCTCCAGCTCTCATCGCATTGCCCTCGATTTTGGCGCCGTCCGGTGCGTCTTTTTCTGACTGCTTATTTCGCAGGCCACTGTATTCCAGAAGCTTGCCGGTATCTAACAACACGATTAAACGGCCCTTATGTTTAGCCAGTCCCGTCACGCAGTTCAGGCCGCCTTCTTGAAGAATCAGTGGAGAAGGCTCGATATCTGTGGCTGGAATCTTAAGAACTTCCGAAGCCGAATCGACGATCAGACCTGAGAGTTTTCCGCCGTACTCGACGACCAAAATGCGATTGCGGCGTCCCGGCGCGCTGGTGGCTTCTCCCAAACGCTTTCTGAGGTCGATTACGGATACGATCTTGCCCCGCAGATTGATGACACCCTCCATGTAGTCCGGAGCATCGGGGACTGCCGTAATCTCCGGCACACGCACGATTTCATGCAGGGAAGTGATGGGGACGCCATAGGTTTCGCGTCCCACATGGAAACCGACAATGTGAATTTCACGATTCATTCAATGCTCTTAAATCCTGCCGCCAGCCGCCGCCTGACGGACGTTCCGTTTGCTTGCTGATTCCTGCCGCCGTCCCAGCGCGCGTTCAATTTCTTCCAGAGCAAATCGGTCCATGGAGTCGAGCAGATCACGGGACATTTTCGACATCTGTTCTGCTGAAGCGGCCAGTTCGGTCGATCCCGATGTGGTCTGCTGTACCAGTTCGCGCATGCGTTCCATGGCTTTCACCACCGCGTGCGCTCCTGATGCCTGTTCTTCCACCGCGGAATTGATTTCATGGGTGATTTCATTCAGACGCGTGGTCGCGCGCGCGATCTGAGACGATCCATGAGATTGCTCATTGGTAGCGGCCCCGATCTCCTGAGCGAACTTATAGACTTCGGTGACTACGTTGGAAATTTTGCGCAACGCACTGTTCAATTCTTCACCCAATCCCAGACCTTCGTTCACAATGTCGGTGCTCTGCTCCATGTTAGCTACCGCTTTGCGGGCTTCTTTCTGAATGCTCTCGATAAGTTCGGAAATCTCTTTTGTCGCCTGCGCGGATTTTTCCGCGAGCTTGCGAACTTCGTCCGCAACCACCGCGAATCCGAGTCCATGTTCTCCCGCGCGAGCAGCTTCAATCGCGGCATTCAGCGCGAGCAGGTTGGTTTGCTCCGCCAGATCGTCGATGACTTCGATGATTTTGCCAATATCGTCCGCGCGCTGCCCGAGGACGTCGATGATTTCTCCGGACGACCTGATCGTGTTGTTGATCTTGTTCAATCCGTCGGTAGCCTTATCCATTGTCGTTATGCCGCTGTGTACTTCTTCCCGCGAACGGTTGGAAATATCGAGCAGCACTTTTGCGGTATCAGCAACGCGTTGGATGGATGCCACCATCTCGTCAATGGACGCGGAAGTTTCGCTCACACTCGATGCCTGGACTTGCGTGCTCTTCACCATGTTTTGCACGTTGACACTCATCTCGTGCATGGTGCTAGTAACCTCGTCGATTGCGGAAGAAGTCTGCAAGCTGATTTTCGCGGATTCGTCCGACGCTCCCGCCACTTGACTGGACGCGCTGGCCACTTGCGAAGCAGCGTCCCGCACATTCCGGACCAGGGTCTGTAACCCTTCGATCATGCGCGCGAAGGCGTTTCCGAGCATGTCATCCTTTGATCTTGGTTGCACTTCGACCGTGAGGTTTCCTCCTGCGATTGCCTCTGAAACAGCCGCCATCTCCTTCAGGTAAGTGACCATGCTGATAAAGGTCAGAGCGAGCTGTCCAATTTCGTCTTTGCGATTAATGTCGATTGCGTGGTCGAGGTTCCCAGCGGTAGCTATCTGCTGCGCGACCTTCATCAAGTCATTCAAGGGTTGCGTGATCGATTTGGCGGTGGTGTAGGCAATAAAGACGCCCAGTATCAGTGCGATGACTGTGCTCAATGCCGCCACGACGATGGTGGCTTCGCCAGCGGTTTCGTCGGATTTGCGGCGCTGCTCCAGAAGTTTTCTGTTTTCGGTTTCGGCAGCTTCCAATAACTCACTCGAGGTTTTTATCCAGGCGGCGGCGTCTTTCTGCAAATAAAAAATTTGCAGTTCCGCTACCGTGGAATTGCCTGCGTCCACTTCCTTGCGCTTTTCCTGTAGGGGAGAAGCGAAGTCGTTCCCCCACGCCTGCTCGTTCTGTAGAAGTTTTCCCAGGGAAACTTTTTGCTGGTCGGAATTGCTTAATTGAACGCTGACCTGAATTGATTCCGCCAAAGTCTTGAGACCGTCATTCATGCGATCAATCTCGCGACTGTCTCCGCTGAGCAGGTAATTTCCCAGATAAAGCCGGTTCTGCATCATTTGAAATCTGACTTTGTCATTGGTCTCTGCCATCTGCAGTGCTTCGGCCGCCGCCGCCTTGGCGCTGCGCTCCCGCTGCATGGCAATCAGGTTCACCAGGAAAAGCACCACCACCATCGCCAGGACCGCTCCGAAGTTCATGTAAAGTTTTTTGCCAATTAGCATTTTTTTCTCCGCCTTGTCCCGGTCAACGTTCCAAACAGCCGACCTGCGCCGCCGACTATTGCCCGTTCGCGTTGAATCGAAATTCCACTGTGCCCGTGCTCTCTCCCGCAGCCGGCTCGAACTTCCACCGCCTAATCGCATCCATAGCCGCAGTAGCGAGCACGGGATGTCCGCCGACCACTTTCGCGTTCTTCAGACTTCCGTTGACAGCAACTACGACTTCGAGCCTTACCGTTCCAACCAGATTCATTCGCCGCGCCAACTCGGGATAGTCGGGAGCGATTTTGGTTTTCACCTTTCGAGTCAGAGCGTCCTCGGCGAAAGCCTTGCCAGGTGCGAGAAGCACGGTGGTCGAGGCGCTTGTCACCATCAACATCGCATTGAGCATCCAACAGCGAATTGTTGTGAGAGACACAATTCCTCCAAAGAAATGCTTGCATCCATGCAATGCAATGCGCGTGCCAACAGGCGTCTACAGTTTCTCCTTTTGAAAGAGCTGAGGCTATGTGTCTGGAGTGAAGCGACTTAGGTAAGGGAATGCCAGCTTGCTGGAATAAACAAGCATAATAAAAATCGTCTCATGCAAGTCCTGATTCTCAGAGTGATACGGTGTTGTTTCTTCGCCGGTCTCCCACAAAGGCATAGGTTCCCAATTAGGCATTGACTCAAATTGAGATTGCACGGTATGTTCCTATCTAATCAATTACTTGCGAAACCGCCGTACCTACGCCAAAGCAATGACGCCAAACGGACAGACAGCGAGTCTGCAAAGTGTGAAGGCAGAGTCGTTTCCGAAACTATTGCTGAGGTTGTCATCGGGCATCTCGGGATCCGCTCCATTTCCGTTACCTGTAACTACTGAAGGCATCGCAGACCACCTCCGTGCCATGTTGCAGGCAAGCCTGGTGTGCGTCCTGCTGCGTAGTGGAGATGAGTTTGACCTGAGCGCTGTTTCCGCCGAATCCCCTGAGCTGGAATTGACGGTCCGCTCGCGGTTCGATCGTAAGGGACTGGATTTCGCCTCCGATCTGGCAACACGCGCACTTGCAGAATGCCAGCCGCTCAGCGTCCCGATCGGACCCGGCATTCATGCTTTGGCAGACCTTGTCCCCCAAGGAACTCTGCTGGCAGTTCCGGTGCGCGCTTCGCGGCTGGAAGGCGCCGTCCTGATTTACCCCAGCCGCGAAACCACGCTGGATGATGAGACGAAATTCTTCGTCACGGCCATGGTCAACATCGGCGCTGTGGCAATCGTGAATTCTGAACTTAAATTTGCGATTGGCGAACAGAGCAAGAAAGTTAACCAGCTGTTGGACATCTCATGCGAGTTGACTGCTCTAGCCGATTTAGATCCATGCATGCTTAAGTTCGTTCTGGGCGCCAGCAACTTTCTGGAATACGAGCGCAGCTTCGTGGCGGTGCCGGACGCAGGCGGTTTCCGCGTCCGCTGGCAATGCTCACAGGGGAAACGCGAAAAGGTCGACGAGATTTTGCCGGACGATGTCATTGCTTGCGCTGCCATGACGAAAGGATCTTTCGCAACCAACGACGCCAGCCATATTGCCGGCATAAACGCGCAGTGGATCCAGAAATATCCCGTAAAGCAAATGCTTAGCGTGCCGATGCTCGGTACCGGTGGCGAGGTCCTGGGAATTTTTGCAGCACTGAATCGATCGGACGGTTCGGATGTCTCGCCGGAGGACATACGTCGGGCGAAGGCAATCTCGACCCACGCCGTGATGGCGCTGGAAGCTGCTCGAACTCTACAACTCTCCGATCAGTATCGGGAACGCGCCGACTCCCTGATGCAACTGGCGCTGGAGTTGAATTCCAATCTCCGTCTGCCTGAATTCGCCAGGAGCTTCGTAAAGCGGGCCGCTGAAATGTTAGGCGCAAGCGGAGGGGCCCTCACTGTCAAAGAAGAAACAGGTTGGGAGACTGTATTTCTTCAGGTGCGATCGAGCCCGGACGAAATTGATCGGGTTGCGACAATTCGCTACGAAAATGCTGTGAAGCAAGCCATGACTCGCGATTCCGCAGGCGTTAGTTTTTGTAGCGCTGAAGAACTTTTGGGTCCGGAAATGGCCGCCACTCTGGGGTGGCGGGATTGCTCCCTGATACGACTAACCACAGCTTCAGAAGATTTAGTCGGCGTGCTCTGCCTTGCAAACCGGGGCAAACCGCTGAGTGACGCAGATGACCAGTTGCTGAAAGCCATCACCGGGCACGCCTCCATTGCGCTGCAAAACGCCCGCTTCTTCACGCGCATGGAAGTTGCCAACCGCCACTGGATTGAAATCTTCGATGCCATTAGCGATTTTATTGTGTCCCACGACGAAGCCGGCAACGTTCTGCGCGTGAATCGTTCTCTAGCCGATTTCATCGGGGTGCAGCCCGCCGAACTGATAGGCGTTAGCATGGGCGCCCTCTTGGCGGTCAATAGTCCTGCGCCCATGCATACCTGTCCTTTTTGTCGCATCGGGGACGAAGGTACCGACGAATATTTGCATCCAGTGCTGGAACGCACCTATCTGGTGTCCACTTCGAGAGTTCACGGCGCCAGCAGCGAAGTGCTGCAAACCATCCACGTGCTGAAGGACATTACCGACCGGCGCGAAGCGGAACAAAGATATCGCGAACTGTTCGACAACATTCAGGAAGGCTTGTTCTTCTCTACTCCGGACGGACGCTTTATCGAAGTCAACGACGCTCTCGTCCGCATGCTTGGATACCAAAGCAGAGAGGAGCTTCTAACCGCAGATGTTCGTAGCGCGGTCTATTCTTCCCCCGAACGACATCTTCAGCTTTCAAATGAGATGCAAACTCACGGGGTCCTTCGCAATCATGAAGAGACGTTAAGGCGCAGAGATGGGACGCCTGTCCATGTGCTCATTAATGCGTTTGCGGTGCGCGACGCAAATCATCGAATCGTTCAGTATCGCGGCTTGATGCTGGACATAAGTGGCCTGAAAAATTTCCAGTCGGAGCTCCAGCGCGAGCGTGATTTTTCCGGAAATATTCTGAACAATACGCAAAGCCTCATTCTGGTGGCGGACCAGACCGGCATGGTCAGCTACGCCAACCGGCGCTGGTCTGACATGGGTTATCAGCATACGCAGGTGGTCGGCAGACTTCTGGAGGAACTGGTGGCCCCGGGGCGCCGCGAAGTTCTCAATGAAGCTTTTACCGCCATCCTGGCGGGCAATCAGGTGGACAATCTTGATTTACAGATCCTGCGCGCGGATGGAAAAATCGGACAATTCTCCGTGAATCTCAGTCCCATGCGCGACGATCAGGGAAAAGTCACCAGCATCGTCGTGGTCATGAGCGACATCACCGACGCAGCCAGCCTACAGGCAAAATTAGTGCATGCCGAAAAAATGGCGGCGGTGGGGCAACTGGTTTCCGGCGTCGCCCACGAAGTCAATAATCCGCTCACCGCAATACTCGGTTTTGCCGACCTGCTGATGGAAAACACAGAAGTCCCGGACAGCGCCCGTAAGGATTTGCGGGTGATTCTACAGGAGGCACAGCGCACCAAACAGATTGTGCAGAACCTGCTAAGTTTCGCGCGCCAGATGCCTCCGCAGCGTAAGCCGGTACAACTCAACGCAGTATTGCGCCGGACCGTGCAGTTGCGCGCCTATGACTTCCACAGCCGGGGCGTAGATGTCGTCGAGCAATTGGACCAGGATTTGCCTTACGTGATCGGAGACGCACACCAGTTGCAGCAGGTTTTTCTAAACATTGTAAACAATGCGTACGACGCCGTAAGGGAAGCCATCCGCGACGCCAGAATCACAATCATGACCGCGAGAAGCGGGGCTTTTGTGGAGGTTTCTTTCAGTGATAACGGTCACGGGATACAGCAGGCGGAACGCATCTTCGATCCGTTTTTCACTACCAAAGAAGTTGGGAAGGGAACCGGTCTGGGTCTAAGTATCTGCTACGGGATCGTTCGCGAACATGGTGGTGAAATCCTTTGTTACAACAACACGGAAACCGAGGGTGCCACGTTCATTGTGCGCCTACCGGCGGTTGCGGAAGAGTCCTCAGTAGGGGCCGCCGCGGGAGTCATACAGTCATGACAATGCGCGCTGTCGAGTCTGCTGTTTTACCTGTATTGCTGATTGAGGATGAGCCGGCCGTGATGGCCTACGTCCGTGCGGCTCTGGAGCGAAGCGGCTACTCCGTGGTGTCCAGTGAATCGGGCGCGGAGGGATTGCGGCATCTCGAATCCGGACAATTTCTCGGGGTCGTCTCTGACATGCGCACACCTGGTGGCGTGGATGGCGCCGACGTCCATGCATGGGTGGCCAAGTATCGTCCCGAGCTCGCTTCCCGCATCGTCTTCATCACCGGCGACATTGCCAACGAGGATACCGTCGCCACCCTTCAGAAAACGGGCGCGCCCTGCGTGGAGAAGCCATTCCGGGTACAACAATTTATTTCCGTAGTAGAGCAAACCATGGGGAAATCTCAGTGAGTGAAGATATCCGAATTCGCCTGTTAATCGTTGACGACGAGCAAAGCATCCGCAAACTTTGCATGACCGTCGGCGAGGCGCTGGGCTTCACGTGCATGGAAGCTGAAGACGGCGAGGCCGCCCTTGCGCTGCTGGAAGAGCAGCCCGCGCACGTGATTCTGACCGATATGGTCATGCCGAATATGTCGGGATTGGAATTTTTGGAAAAAGTTAAAAAACTATTTCCTCGCACCGAAGTCGCCGTCATGACCGGCCATGGCTCGGTTGAGACCGCCGTGCAGGCGATGAAGCTGGGCGCCTACGATTACATCAGCAAGCCTTTTTCTCCGCTTGAGGAGTTGCGACTGTTTCTGCGCCGCATGGCCGAAAAGATTCGACTGGTCGAAGAGAATCAATTTCTGCGCGAGCGCGTGGACACGGAGACCGAACTTCACGGAATCGTCGGCGCATCCGCCAAAATTCAAGATGTGTTGCGCATGATTTCCCGCCTGAAAGACACGCGTACTCCCGTGCTCATTGCGGGCGAGAGCGGTACGGGCAAAGAGCTGGTCGCGCGCGCGATTCATTTCCGCGGTTCTTTCGCCAGTCGTCCGTTCGTTGCCGTCGATTGCGGCTCACTCGTCCCCACCC
>JBDUDA010000146.1:0-7599 GCA_040003205.1 Acidobacteriaceae bacterium
GCCGCAGCCAAGACCCAACTCGCACCGTCAGCGGACGCCAAGGCCGCGGACGCTACAGGAGAGTTAAGGCCCGCTACCAGTTCGGGCCAGGGAATTAAGCCGACCGTCGTGAAAACTTCCGGAACGGATGTGACCGCAGTCCCCACTTCGTTACCTCAGGAAGCGACGCCGGCAAAACCAAAATTGAAACCAAGCGCCGAACCCGCCGCGCCAACCGGCCCTTCACCGGAAAAGCCTCAATAGCGTGCCAATTACTTACACATCCAGGGAGCAGATTGAGGTTTATCGCTTTCGGGCGCCGGTAGCGATTCTGGTGCCGTTGCTGGCATTGTTTCTACAGGCGTTCATCCCTCTACGTTTGTCGTTCTTTTCGATTTTTGATTTACCGCTGCTGGTTGTGATTTTTTTCGCTCTGGCGAGACGTAGCCAACTCTCCGGCCTGCTCACCGGGGCCGTGATTGGACTCTTACAAGACGCGCTCACCGGTTCACCCATCGGTGTCTATGGCATCAGCAAGACGGTTGTCGGATACGGTGCGTCTTCACTGGGCGTGAAGCTGGACGTGGAAAACGCAGGCTCGCGTTTTCTGGTGACGCTGGGCTTTTATATCGTTCACGAAATCGTTTATTTTGCGGTGGCGCGCGGTCTGGTGGGCATGACTCTGAAATGGAGCTGGTCTCATGAACTGGGAGCGGCTTTTGCGAATGCCGTCTTCGCGGTCGTGCTATTTGCATTTCTAGACCGCTTCAAGCAGAGAACCTGATTCGCAATCCGGAAATGCTCCAGCGTTCTTGACCTTCCGTTACCCAGAACGGTACCTCTCCGCGACAATCAGCCGGATTACAATTGAGTTAACTTTTCCGAAAGGACCAATAACATAGGAACTCCGCAATTACTGTTTGCGAGAGTAACTTTGTGTGAACTTTGATGTTTGGTCGCGACGAAAAACTTTCGCCGATCCGCCTGACGGCAGTTCAGTACATCATCCTTGCGATGTTTTTAGTGCTGTCTTACGGATTGTGGCGGTTACAGGTTACGCAGAGCGGCTTCTACTCTGCCGCCGCCGAAAAGAACCGCGTCCGCAACGTGCCCATCCTGGCTCCTCGTGGAAAGATTTTGGATCGCGAAGGACGCACGATTGTCGATAATTACCCGTCATTCACAGCACTGCTGTTGCGGGATTCGTCGCGAGACATTTCGAACGATGCTGACTTGATCGCGCAGGGTCTTAACATGGACGCCAAAGAAATTCGTGATCGTGTCCACAAGTTCGCCTATCTTCCCCAGTACCAGCCGATTTATCTCAAAGACGACATCACGCCTGACGAGTTGGCGTTCGTCGAGGCGCACCGCAACGAGTTGCCGGAACTCGATACCATAATGTCCCACCGGCGACTTTATCCCCGCAACGGATTTATCGCGCACCTTGTCGGCTACGTCGGCGAGGTCAGCGAAGACATGCTGAATCTTCCGCAATGGGAGTTCTATAACCCCGGCGATGTAGTCGGAAAATCGGGTATCGAACTGCAATATAACCAGAGCCTAATGGGAAAAAACGGCTCACGGCAAGTGGTGGTGAACAGCCACGGCAAAGAAATGGGCCAGCTCGAAGAGAAGCCCGCCGAGCCGGGAAAGCCGCTCAAACTCAGCATAGATATTGATTTGCAAATCGCTGCTGAACAGGCGCTAGAGGGGAAAAACGGAGCCATTGTCGCCATGGATCCCCGTACCGGCGAAATTCTGGCGATGGTCAGCCGCCCGACCTACGATCCGAATGCGCTTGCGGGACGCATTTCTAAAACTACCTGGGCGAAGGTGACCAATGACCCCGACCATCCTCTTTTGAATAAGGCGATTCAGGCGCAGCTCGCTCCCGGATCGGTTTTCAAAATCATAATGGCCACGGCGGGGTTGCAGGAAGGCATCGCCAAAGACATGAAGGTCACGTGCAACGGCGGGGCAAATTATTACGGGCGTTATTTTAAATGCTGGGTGGTGGCTGAACGCCGCGTCCACGGAGTCGTTGATCTCACCAAGGCAATTTACCAATCCTGCGATGTGTTCTTTTATACCCTCGCAGAACGCCTGGGAATCGAGCGGATCGCGAAGTACGCCACGATGTTTGGGATGGGGCAAAAGTCTGGCATTGATCTTCCGCAGGAAGTCTCCGGCGTGATGCCGTCGGAAGAATGGAAAATCCGTAACTACAAACAAAAGTGGTACGCCGGAGAGACGATCTCAGTTGGCATTGGGCAGGGCGCTATTGCTGCTACACCGATTCAGCTGGCGCGCGCGATTGGGGCCATTGCCAGCGGAGGAATTCTGCGTCGGCCGCACGTGGCTTTTCCGACCGATCTGCCAAATAACGTGATTCCGGCGTCGGTGGCGGATGAGCAGAGAATTCCGATTGATCCTAAAAATTGGGAAATCATTACTGACGCGATGGCGGATGTGGTGAATCCGGGAGGAACGGCGGCGATGTCGCACTTGCAGGGCATTGATTTTGCCGGGAAAACGGGGAGCGCCCAGACCATTAGCAACCTGCTCAAGGCAAAAATGGGGGCGATGGGGAAGGCAAAATTCAAAGATAACGGATGGTTCGCGGGCGTGGAGCCGAGACGCAATCCCGAGATCGTAGTCGCCGTTTTACTGGAAGAAGGCGAGCACGGGTACCTTGCCGCGCGAGTGGGCGCGCAGGTCATCAAGTCTTATGTGGAGAAGCAGAAACGGGATCCGTCGAAGGTGGCGCAGAATCAGAAGGTGGATGTGGGGGCGGTTTGGACTGCTGCGGATGCCGACGATGAGACGCTCAAGGGCGGTCATTTCATGATGGATGTCGTTAAGTCGCAGCGGGTTCCTCTGGCGGTTGCCGCTCCGGGGGTGCAGTAGGGATCGAGAGTGTCGAAGGGAGTAGGGGTTTTTCGACTCCGTAAGTTTGCTCGCAGAGCGAGCAAACTTACTCCGCTCAAGATGACAAATGTTTAAAGGAAGGAATCAAGTTTAGCTAGAAGCTAGAAGCTAGAAGCTAGAAAGCAGAGAGAAGAGAGCAGAGAGCTGACAGCAGAGAGCAGAGAGCTGAGACCATGTCCCGCTACATCTCATTCCGCGATTTCGACTGGTTGTTGATGATCTTCGTGCTGCTTATTTGCGGGCTGGGCGTCATGGAGATTCGCAGCGCGACCGAACATACCAAATTCGCGGGCTCTCATATCAAACAGCTTTATTGGATTGCGGGCGGCATTGGCGGCATGTTCATTGTGAGTTTTCTTAATTATCAGATATTGCTCGACCGCGTGCATTGGATGTACGTCGCCTCCGTGGCCTCGTTATTGAGCGTAATGATGTTCGGTCACAAGTACCTGGGCGCGCGTCGCTGGGTGAAGCTTCCAGGCGGGCAGCACTTCCAGCCTTCGGAGTGGGTCAAGCTGATCTTGATCTTGGCGGTGGCCAAGTATTTTGCTTCGCTTCAGCAACGCGAATTGACCTGGTCCGACTTCATAAAGGCTGGGGCGATTGTCAGCATCCCGATGCTTATGGTGTTGACGCAACCGGATTTGGGGACTGCACTGACCTACCTTCCAATCGCAATCATGGGACTTTTTTTGGGAGGTTTGAAATGGAAGCAGGCGGCCGCCGTTCTGCTGCTCGGAGGGCTGATGCTTCCCATCGCCTGGTTCAAAGTATTAAAGCCTTACCAGCGCGAGCGGTTGACCAGCTTTATGAATCCGGACGCGGACAGTCATGGCTCCGGCTACCAGGTGAACCAGTCTCTAATCGCTGTAGGTTCGGGAGGAATTTGGGGCAGTTCGGAAGGATCCCAGACCCACCTGTCGTTTTTACCCATACCCCAGACGGACTTCATTTTCGCGGCTTTTGCCGAGGAACATGGTTTTGTGGGCGCTTTAGGAGTGTTACTGCTATACTTTATAGTGCTGATGAGGTTGACTCAGAACGCGCAAACGGCGCCCGACCGTGCCGGCACGTTCATAGTAATGGGTGTGGTGGCTGTGCTTAGCTTCCATATTCTGGTCAATGTTGGCATGGTGGTTGGTTTTATGCCGGTCACCGGAATACCCTTGCCATTAATGAGTTATGGCGGGTCTTCTGTTCTATTTATGTTTCTGGCGCTGGGGATGGTAATGAACGTCCGAATGCGCCGTTTCGTGAACTAAGATGGGACGAAGAAGGCAAGGCAGGTAGCGCGCCAGCCAGGCGCGAAAAACATTAAAAGAATTAAAGACTTAAGAGAGAGAAATTACGAATCGTCCCCGCGTTAAGGGGACAGTTACCGGCCATAAAAGCAGTTAGAGCCGGTCAGGATTGAAGCTAAGGCGCTGCCGGGCTGGGTAACGGCCCCCTCTGATCCAGAGAGAGCGGTCACAAACCCGGTAGAGCGCAATGCGATAAGTGGAAAAGATCTTCAAAACAGTGCAGCGGATGCGGTCGCGGGGAGAACTCCGGACTGACAGTCGAAATGTGCCCTGTGCTCCAATCGCTAGCTACATCCTCTCCGTTTCCCTGTTCATGGCCCGGTAACATTCGCGGCCGCCTAAGCGGCGCGCGCCGGAGCCCGCATGACAAAAGAACTATACGTTTCTTCCACTCCACACGAAACCAAAGTGGGGATGGTAGAAGACGACCTACTCGCAGAAATTTACCTCGAACGCGAAAACGAATACACCCTGGCAGGATCCATCTACAAAGGCCGGGTGACGCGCGTTCTTCCCGGAATGCAGTCTGCATTTGTGGACATTGGCTTGGAGCGAGACGCGTTTCTTTACGTCTCCGACTTCATGGAACTGGAAGACCACGAAGACGTTGATGACATTCCCGCCAACCGGCCTGTGCAGGACGTTCAACCAGAGCGTCAAATCGTAAGGCATGAACCGCAACCCAGAGAGGTGAACCCTGGGAGTGGCGAACGCTCACTCGCGGCAGATTCTCAGGTGGAATCTGAGCCTGAAGGGGATTCATCGCAGCCGTCCACGGGTCAAGAAACCTCGCAGGGAGAAGATACGGAGGGCCGTGGCAACTGGCGCAGCCGACGTCGCCGCCGCGGACGCCGCGGGGAACGCATGCCGGATTCGAAATTTGCGTCTGCGACTGGCGAAAGTTCGCACGAGACGCAGCGTCCCGAACGGACAGACCGTCCGGAGAAAAGTGAAAGAACAGACCGCCCTGAGAGAAACGACCGAAGCGAACGCTCCGAACGTCCGGCGCGAGCGGACCGAAATGACTACGGCCCGCCTCCTGGATATCAGCCGATCCTATTGCCGGGAGAATCGATATCGAAGTACGCAAAGTTAACGGCGCCTAAGGCGTCGTCGCTTCCGACCGATAAACAGGAATCTCGATCCTCATTTACCCCGACTTCAGAGGATGAACCGCTGTTTGCGAAATCAGAGGAAGCGCCTCGCTCTGAGCGCACGGAGGTAAGCGAATCGAAATCCGAGGTTCGCGTCACTGCGGCTCCAGAATTGGCGCGCTTCGACTCAGGCACTGAGCGCTGGGATCTTGAACAGAAGCGCCTGCACGAGCAGAATGTCGCCTCCGTGTTTGGACTACCTGATAGTCCTAAAGAAGAACTTAGAGATGAGAGCAATGAGGGGCAAGGAAACGAAGGGCGCAGCAGTGAGGGAGCCAAGGTCGGCACCCACCCCAGCGAGACCTTGCAGGCCACTTCCGTAGGTACGATCGAGACCATTGAGGAGGAAGAGATCGAGGAAGAAGAAGCCGATCTCGCGCATTACGTCGAAGACCTGGAAGAAGATGCGACTTTCGAAGAGATGGAGGAGGAGACCCGCGCGGCGGAAGACCACCGGGAGCAGCACACGCAGGATATAGCGGCGGTGGGCGAGCCTGTCATGGAAAGCGAGGAATTCGCTCATGCCGTAGAGCGTGCGGATGATCATGAGCAAGACATTGCTTCGGACCCAACAGGATTAGTCGAAGCGCAAGCCCCAGTTGATGAGGTGGCTGCGGAAGAAGACGAAGCGGAAGCAGAGATTGAAGAGGCCCAAGCCGAGGCGGAAGCCATTCTGGACGCTGAAGCCCGTGGGAATGGAGCCCTAGATGCCCGCGTAGAAGTACGAGCTCCTGAGGCGAACGCGCCTTACACGCAGCGCGCGCCGCGTCCGGGGTATGATCGTCGTCCGCAGAGGGGCGGACGACGTGGCGGAAATACTCGAGGCCCGCGGTTCCGCCGCAACGAACAGTCGAACCTGCCGCAGATCACCGACCTCCTTAAGGAAGGGCAGGAGATCCTGGTCCAGATTGCCAAAGAGCCCATCAACAAAAAGGGCGCTCGCATCACCAGCCACATTGCTCTGCCGGGACGATTTCTGGTGTACATGCCGACAGTGAACCACACCGGAGTTTCGCGCAAGATTTCATCCGAGGAGGAGCGCCAGCGCTTGAAGCGCATCATTCTCAGCGAACGTGAGAACGGACATGGCGGATTTATCGTTCGCACAGCTGCTCAGGGCGCAGATGAAGAAGAATTGCGCGCGGATATCCGATTCTTGAAAGGCTTGTGGTCGGAGATTAAGACCCGCGCCGACGACGGCAAAGCGCCAGCTCTTATTTATCACGATCTCAACGTGGTCGAGCGTGTGTTGCGCGATCAGGTCACCTCTGACTTCTCGGCCATCTGGGTGGACACGGAGCAGGAATACGAACGCATCCTAAGATTCGCGAATCGCTTTCAACCGGCGCTCGTGCGGAAAGTTAAGCTCTACACCAAAGAGACTCCGCTATTCGAGCAGTTTGGACTAAGCGAAGAAATCAACAAGGCTCTGAAGTCAAAGGTGTGGCTGAAGAGTGGCGGATACATTGTTATCAATCAGACCGAGGCTCTGGTTGCGATTGATGTAAACACCGGCAAGTATGTCGGCAAGACGACGCGACTTGAAGACACTATCGTTAAAACCAACGTTGATGCAATCAAAGAGATTGTCCGCCAGATAAGGTTGCGAGACTTGGGCGGCATCATCATCATTGACTTCATCGACATGGATGAGCGCCGTAACCGCCAAAAAGTCATGCAGGCTCTGGAAGAGGCGCTTCGCAATGATCGCGCACCCTCAAAAGTGCTGCAATTTAACGATTTCGGATTGGTTGCAATCACTCGCAAGCGGGTCAAGCAATCGCTCGAACGAACAATTGGTTCGCCTTGTCCTTATTGCGAATCGACCGGCTTCGTTAAGTCAGTGACCACGGTGTGCAACGAAATCTATCTGGAGATGCGCAAGCTCGCCAGTCATCTGACGCGGGCAGACGTAATGCTCCGAGTGAATCCTGAAGTAGCCAAAACGCTCAAGGGCAATAACGGCAAAGCGCTGCTTGAGATGGAAGAGCTTACGAAGAAGACGGTGATCATTAAGAGTGATGCCGCTCTTCATCAAGAGCAATTCGACATTAATTAGTTATTGTCATGCTGAGCGAGAGAACCGTTCACGAAGTGAACGGTGAGGGAGTCGAAGCATCCCTACGCCCAATGCGCTGAGTGGGCAAGAGGGGTCCTTCGACTGCGAGGCTCATTCGCGAGCGAATGAGTCTCTTCGCTCAGGATGACACGGGGGTAGGTTTAGGATGACACGG
>JBDUDA010000011.1:0-25017 GCA_040003205.1 Acidobacteriaceae bacterium
CCAGACTTCGTTACAACGACTGCTAAAACCTTCTGATCGCCCAGCCGCGAGAAGTAAACATGCTCAAGCGCGTTTTTGACGCCCGTAATCGCGACTGCAACGCCCACGTTTCGCGAAATCAGAGAGAGTACGTGAGATGTTCTCTCCATGAATTCCTGCACATCCGAGATACCGTGCAGGGAATCATTAATTATGCTTTCATCTTCGACCGACAAGCGTGCCTCGCCGGAAAGCTGCTCGACGTAGTAGCGATAGGCATCGGAGCTCGGAACCCGCCCGGCCGAAGTGTGCGGTTGCTCCAAGAACCCGGCGTCCACCAGATCGGCCATCACATTTCGGATGGTCGCAGGACTAAGGCCCTCCGGATTCAGCCGGGCGAGTGTGCGCGACCCAACAGGCTCACCCGTTGCGATGAAAGTCTCCACAATGGCGGTCAGGATCTCGCGCTCGCGATTTCCAATAGGGTCGCCGGCTGGCATCTTTACTTATTTACTCCTGTTTCACCTAAGGGTTAGTCTTGTCAATTAAACCTATTTGATGATGAATTCCTAAGTTCCGGCTCGGCCGTCCTGTAAGTGCCTTCTATTGAAAAGCTTAGCTCGATCAATGGTTTCCGTTAACTAAGATTCTAGGAAGGGGATATGGTCCTGTCAAGGAATTGTGACCATAACTGAACATCAGACTCCACTCGGAGCATTATTGCGGTTAAATTGCTGAAATCACTGGACCTGAATCACGTTCTCACCTTCGCGTTGTTTGATTTCGCTCACTCGTTCGATGACTTTGCGGGCGAATTCGTACAACGGTTTGGCGTGCGCAGACTCTTCGCCATCAAGTACTGCCGGCTTGCCGCTGTCCCCGGATTTACGGATATTGGGATCCAGTTGGATATTTCCGAGAAACGACACCTCAAACTGGGCCGCCGTCTTCTCCGCTCCCCCGCGCGAAAAGATATCAATCTCGTGACTGCAATGCGGACACACAAAGTAGCTCATGTTCTCAACCATGCCAACGATATCGACCTTCATCTGGCGGAACATTTCGATGGCTTTGCGCGCGTCCTGCAACGAAACATCGGAAGGCGTTGAGACCACGATTGCGCCAGTCAGAGGAACGGTTTGAATCAGAGAGAGCGCCACGTCGCCGGTGCCCGGAGGCAGGTCAACGATTAAGTAGTCCAAATTTCCCCACACGACCGAGCCGAGAAACTGCTTGATAATCGAGTGCAGCATCGGGCCCCGCCAGATCAGAGGCTTGTCCCCTGGATTCAGCAATCCCACCGAGATCATCTTGAGCCCATGCACCTCCAGCGGCTCAATGCGATTGTCTCCAAGGACTTTAGGGTGCGCGTTCGTCCCCAGCATTAACGGCACGTTTGGACCATAAACGTCGGCGTCGAGCAGTCCTACTTTGTGTCCAAGTTTAGCGAGGCAGAGGGCGAGGTTTACGGCGAGCGTGGTCTTACCGACGCCGCCTTTTCCGGAACCAACCGCGATGATCGTATTAACCCCCGGCAGTGGCTGCGGTGCTGGAGGCTGCTGGCCGGGACGAGGGGCGGAGTGTGCGCTCAAAATGACCTTCCTGTCTTTTATGCGGAGACTCAATTATACTGCGAAATTCCTGCTCGAATCCGCCAAGCCCGTAGCGTAGTTTCTTTGCGACTATGCAAACAAGCATCTAAGCCGGGATGCCAACTCTCCCGGACGCCGTTTACGCTCCCACCCCAAAACAGCGCACCACCGATGAAAGCCTCGATCACATCGCCGGAGTACTGGACGACATGTTCAGAATTCCCGGCACCAAAATTCGTTTTGGTCTCGACGCAATTGTGGGATGGATTCCGGGAATCGGCGACGCTTTCGCCGGAGTCGCTTCCTTCATCATTGTTTTTGCCGCCTGGCAGAGAGGTGCTCCGGGCATCACTCTCGCGCGGATGGTGTTGAACGTAGGGCTGGAGACAATGATTGGCGCGGTGCCAGTCGTGGGAGATTTATTTCACATCGCCTGGAAATGCAACCGCCGCAACTACAAGCTGCTCATGCGCGTAAGGCAGGCCCCAAGAACACCTACTACGCGGGACTGGCTGGTAGTTGTGCTGATCGTCATTGCGATCGCTGCTGTCGTTGTGACGCCGCTAGCCCTCCTATTTTGGTTTTTTCACTCTAGACATTAAATGCCGGGCGTTGTCATGCTGAGCGAGAGAACCGTTCACGAAGTGAACGGTGAGGGAGTCGAAGGATGACATTAAGTCTGAACCAGGGCGTTGCGCCGGAAGTCGTAACTTGCGTTCTTTCCGAATCAAGCCCCTGCATCGGGAGCAGTTCGACCTCGACTACGTTGCGTGATTGGCGCGTCGCCGCTGTATTTCCGCACGCCGAATTTCGCGGCGGCGGCCTGCATCTTCGTAGCGCCGCTTCTGGTCCTCTGTCTCGGGGACGACCGGCGGAACGGGCAGGTGATGGCCTTCGCGATCAACCGCCACGAATGTTAAATATGCCGAGCTTACGTGCTTGCATGTTTCTGAAAGATAATTTTCGACCACCACCTGTACGCCGACTTCCATCGAAGTGTGAAATGCGCGATTGACCGAGGATCGCAGGACGACCAGATCTCCCACATGAACCGGCACCCAAAAGTCCAAATGATCAATCGCCGCCGTCACTACGTAATTTCGCGAGTGGCGATGGGCGGCCATCGCTCCCGCAAGATCTATCCAGTGCATCAGGCGTCCGCCCAGCAACGCCCCCAGAGGATTCGCGTCGTTAGGCAGGACAATTTCCGACATTTCGGACTGCGAATCCTTCACCGGGCGTGGCGTGGTAGCTCTCTCGCTCTTGAGCTGGTCGGTGGGAATCATGAGCTCGGCCCGTCCGAAGAAATTATGGCAAGCGACGTTCGGCTTTGCCGCAGCAGATAAGATTCCACGTAGCACTCAGCCATTTTCTGTACGCGGGAATTTTTATGCGCCGCGGTCCATTTGCGGGCGGTCACATCGTATTCTAGTTTCCCATGCTCCGAAGGTGTGTGGTTAGATTCACAAACAAATTGGAGCGAGAGATGCGATCGCCAATCGCGAACGACGGAGAATCGGACCGCATCCCACGTGCGGACCGTGGGCAGCCGCGAGCATGTCAGCGCATATCCCATATTGCAGAACTCTCGAACATCTTCCTCGCTGGGAGAAATCTTCTCGGCCTCTTGCGCGCAACAGACGCCGTTCCATCCCGCGCCCAGCGGCAGACGCTGCGGATGTTGGAAGCCTCCGCCTTGCAACTTTTCAGTCGGCATGAAATATGGACACGTCACTTGCCCCTCCGGTGTGATCGTCCGCAATTGTCCGGGACTCGCTATTCGAGCTTATAGTAATCTCTGCTTCGCACACTTTTTATCTAAAATCTTTATTTGAAATTCAGGGCTGCTATGGATCGCATTGCAATGTTGAACGGAATTCTGGAACAGAATCCCAGTGACGCCTTCGCGCGTTACGGTCTGGCAATGGAATTTTCTAATAGCGGTAACGTCGAGGCGGCGCTGGCGGAATTCCAGAAACTTCTCACAGTTCATCCCGATTACACTGCCGGATATTTCATGGCGGCGCAAGCCCTGGCGAAAGCCAATCGTGTTGCAGAGGCCCGTACGATGCTGGAAGATGGGATGGCTTCCGCGAATCGCACTGGCAACTCTCACGCTCTTTCCGAAATGCAGGCCATGCTTGCGGACTTAGGCTGAGAATTATTCGAAAATTCACTTTTTCCGTCGCGCCATTTTTATCATAGACCAATCCACGATTCCTGGAAATAACTGATAAACCTTCAACGGAACGTGCATCGTCCAGGGCACAATTACTTCACGCTTCTGCTTTAAGTATCCGTGCAACACAGCCCGCGCGACCCTTGCGGCAGAAATTCCTCGCACGCTTTCGGGACGCACCTGATTCGATTCCGTTCCCTTAATCGCGTTCGCTCCGAAATCAGTTCGCACATACCCAGGACACACCGTCAGCACGTTGATGCCAGAGCCGTGCAGTTCCACTCGCGCTGCTTTCCCAATCGCATTCATGGCGAATTTAGTCGCACTGTAAACACCGTGGAAGGGAAGCGGAATGTGGCCCGCAACGCTGGAAACATTGATGATCGCGCCCGAGCCTTGCTGTTTCATCACCGGCAGCACCGCTTGCATCGCGGACAGCGTGCCAAACAAATTGGTGTCGAATGTCTCGCGCGCCGCCGCCATATCAACTCTCGAAATGGAATCGAGAATGCCGTGACCAGCGTTGTTAATCCAGACATCAATGCGCCCGTAGTGATGCATGATCAAACCGATGGCGCGATCAACATCCTCACGGTGGCGAACGTCGCAGGCCAGCGACAGAGTTCGCTCGCTGTGACCGATGCGATTGCGGGCAGCCTCAATTCGTGATGCGTCCCTTGAAAGCAGGACGACCGTGGCATTGTGTTCAGCGAAAGTCAGGGCAATCGCTTCGCCGATTCCCATTGAAGCGCCGGTCACCGCGACAACTTTTCCCTTTAAGTCAGCTTGCTGTGAAGGCATGTCGTGCTTTTAATCTCCAACGAACTCGAAGTCAAGCGATGCTGTCTCAATCCTGTCATCCCGAGCGAAGTCGAGGGACCTGCTTTCCTATCCGCTGGTGCGCCGTACGGGCTCAACGGTCGTCTATGCAATTTCGACTTCTAGCTGCTTGAAACACGGGTTCGACAGACGATGATCCGGGAAAGAAAGCAGATCCCTCGACTGCGCTCGGGATGACAAGTTGTATGAAAAAGCAAATCGATTTTTTTGCAGCGAGCGAACCGAAAAGGCGCGCCGCGCCGCACGAGCAGGTGAATTGGCGGGCGTATAATCCGAGTTAGGTCGTGTATTGGGGGTTTTTTATCATGGATTTTCCTCGGACCCTTGGCGAACTTCGCCAAAGTCCCTTCTCCGAAAAGCATTCGCGCACGCGCCGTGTAAAAGACGAAATGCGCGAAAATCTGATCACAAAGCTTCGCCAGAACAAGCCTATTTTCCCTGGGATCGTCGGCTTCGACGACACCGTGGTTCCGCAAATCGTAAACGCCATTCTTTCGCGCCATAATTTTATTCTGCTCGGACTGCGCGGGCAGGCCAAGAGCCGCATTCTTCGCGCGCTCACGTACCTGCTTGATGCGCAAACCCCTTACATCGCAGGCTGCGAGATCCACGACAATCCCTACTCGCCGATTTGCCGCCGCTGCCGCGACCTGATTGCGAAAATGGGCGATAGCACGCCGATCGCTTACCTTACTCCCGATGACCGCTACGTGGAAAAGTTAGCTACGCCTGACGTCACCATCGCTGATCTGATCGGAGACATTGATCCCATCAAAGCCGCTCGCGGAGGCCACGAACTCAGCAGCGATTTGACCGTTCACTACGGACTGCTGCCCCGTGCCAATCGTGGAATTTTTGCCATTAATGAATTGCCCGACCTGGCGGGCAAAATTCAGGTTGGACTATTCAACATCATGCAGGAAGGCGACGTGCAGATTAAGGGGCATCCCATTCGCCTGCCGCTGGATGTTGCCCTAGTCTTCAGCGCGAATCCGGAAGACTACACCGCTCGCGGCAAAATTGTCACTCCGTTGAAAGACCGCATTGGTTCTGAAATTCGCACGCACTATCCTGTCACGGTCGAAGAAGGCATCGCCATTACCACGCAGGAGGCGTGGACAGAGCGTGATGGATATAAGCTCGCCGTCCCAAAATATGTTCGTGAAGTGATCGAGCGAATTGCTTTTTCCGCGCGCGAGGACAAGAAAATAGACAAGCGTTCCGGAGTCAGTCAGCGTCTGCCGATCTCTGTCATGGAGAATGTGATCTCCAATGCGGAACGCCGGGCCATTCGCTATGACGAGAAATTAGTGGTGCCTCGCATTGGAGATGTTTATGCCGCCTTGCCATCCATCACGGGAAAACTCGAGCTCGAGTATGAAGGTGAAATGAAGGGCGCGGATTATGTTGGAAGGGAACTGATTCGGAGTGCGATCTCTAAAACATTCGATCAGTATTTCAATAACTCAAATATGCAGCAGATTGTGCAGTGGTTCGATCTGGGCGGAGAAATTCAGCTTGCGGACACCGCGAGCGCCGAGGATTCACTGCAAGCGCTGCGCGGAATTCAAGGGTTGATGGAAAAATTGAGCAAGGTAAATGTCGGTCCGAAAGATCATTCGGAATCGCAGGTTTCGGCGGCAGAATTTGTGCTTGAAGGCCTGCACGCCCACAAGCGCATCGGACGAAATGAAGAGCGTCTGTTCACCGCGGGGGAGAAGCCGCCCAAGCCTGTGGAGAAAACTTTTGATCGGGAAGACCAGCCCATGCGGGGTGGGCGGCGCACTTACAACTGACGACTGAAACCCAAACCTCGCAGGCGAGGGCGCCCGCGCCACATAAAACATGAAACGCATACGCTACAGCAAATACGTTCCGGACCCGGCAGGCGAAATGAGCCTGGAAGATTTGCTGGGCGCGCTCTCCGATTTTCTGTTGCAGAGTGGTTTTCAAGATTATTACTACGATGATTTTCCAGACGGTGAGCAGACCCTCGACGATCTGCGCCGTGCCATCGAAGATGCGCTGCTTGACAACAATTTGCTGAATGAAGAAATGCAGCAGCAACTTCAGCAAATGCAGGGGGACGGCAGTCTTGAGCAGCTGATCGAGCAGCTCATCGAACGCATGCAGCAGGAAAACTACATTAGCATTGATCAGCCCCATGATCCGTCGCAGCGACCAAGCATGGGTGGCGGACAAGTTGGCGAGGCCCATTCAGCAAAGTTTGAAATTACCGATAAGGGCCTGGACTTCCTCGGCTTCAAAACTCTGCGCGATTTAATGGGCTCGCTGGGAAAATCCAGCTTTGGACGTCATGACACTCGCGACATGGCCACCGGCATAGAGGCCAGCGGGGCATCCAAGCAGTACGAGTTTGGCGACACTCTCAATCTTGATATCACTGCTACTCTCTCAAGCGCCATTCAACGCGAAGGGCTCACCTCGCCGCTGAACATCGAGTACTCCGATCTTCAGGTACATCAGTGCGAGTACCAATCTTCCTGCGCGACCGTCTTGATGCTCGACTGCTCACACTCGATGATTCTCTACGGAGAAGATCGTTTCACGCCCGCGAAAAAAGTCGCGATGGCGCTGTCCCAGTTGATCCGAACACGGTATCCGGGTGATTCTCTGTCGTTAGTGTTGTTCCACGATTCCGCGGAAGAAGTGCCAGTCTCGCAATTGGCGCGAGTTAAGGTCGGTCCTTATTACACCAATACGCGCGAAGGGCTGCGGCTTGCTCAGCGTATCCTTCAGCGGCAGCGCAAAGACATGAAGCAGATTGTGATGATCACGGACGGGAAGCCCTCCGCGCTCACTTTGGAAGATGGACGAATTTACAAAAATGCTTTCGGCCTGGATCCGCTGGTCGTTGGACAAACTCTCGAAGAAGTTTCGAAGTGCAAGCGGGCAGGAGTTCTGATCAATACGTTTATGCTTGCGTCCGATTACGGACTGGTACAGTTCGTACAAAAAGTTACCGAGATGTGCAAAGGCAAGGCCTACTTCACGACGCCCTACACGCTGGGACAATATCTTCTGATGGATTACATGTCGCGCAAGACAAAAACTATTCACTGATTGCGCTGACTTCCCAGGAATTAAGTTTTCCTGAGCTCCTCCACCGCCCGATAAGCCTGATCAATAGCGCAATCCGTATATGCATACGCGCCTGCGTCGGCGTTTGCGATAGCCAAACGTCCAAAAGGTTTACGCGCGACCTCACAAGGAATCTCTCCGCCTTCGAGCCAAAATTTATCCCACAGCGAGTTGTATTCGTAGGCATACCCATGTGACCAGCGATTGACCGTGATCGCGGTGATATCGCGAGCAGGATCGAAACCTCCCGGGCCGAGCGTACGGGCCATCTGGTCGCGAATATTGCGCTCCATGGTTTCGAAGCTGGTCCCGTAAAGTTCCATGCGTCCTAGCAGATGCTGATTTCTGGCCGGAAGTCCCGGCTTGCAAGGGGTCTTCATCATGTGGATAACAATCGGTTCTTCAGGCTTCTGTGAACACTTATACTCTCCGATGCTTACGGGTAAATCGAGCGCCATATAACTGTGATAGCTGCCAGGCGCGTAGATGGAACTCGCTCCGAGTTTCTCAAACGAAGTCCAGTTGCGCAATGCGACGTTGGTATAAAGCAGCGGAACTTTCGCCGCCGAAGCGAGCGCCTGTTTTTGCTTCTCCGGAAGTTCCTCGCACATATACGGAATTACAACGTGCCAGCAGGCAAGAATGGCCCGCTGCGCCCGCACCGTATAAACTTTGCCGCCGCGCGCGTACGATACTTCGACCTCTTTCGCCGACGCAGGGTCTCCGCGATGCTTCACGCGCACCGCAGTGCTGTTCAGACGAATGCGAACGGAAGATGCGCTTTCATCAAGCTTCGCGTAGTTGGCGCGCGCCGTTATCACGTCGGACAGGGAATTGCCGGGGATGGCATCGGGAATCAGCTTGCGAACCAGTAATCGCGCAATGGAAGCATTGCCATCGGGAAAGTGAAAAAAGAATTTCTCCGCCTCTTCGTCAGGGATCGCATCGCGATTCATACCGCGTCCTGGGGAAGGGTCGAGATTCATTCCTTGGAAACCCGGTAGATCAAGTCCCCAGGCATCCTGCGCCGAGACCGCGTCGATCCCAACTCCAAATAGAGGTTGCGGATATGCCTGATAGAGCTTCACCACATCGGCGTTGACCTTCACTAGATCCGTCAGAAATTTCAAATAGCTCATGCGCGCGAGTTGCGCTTTTTTCTGTTCCGACGTTAGCCCGGGCAAGTAATCTTTTTTGTCTTGAAACAGCCGCCGCATATCCCGTTTCGCGGCTTCGGAGAGCGGCGCTCTGGCCAAAAATTTCGCCCACGGACCGTCACCCGCTTCAGGAGTGTCCTTGCTCTCGCCGCCACCGCGCGGCGCCGGATTGACCACCAGTTTGTCCTGGCCGAAAGTTTCTTTGTCAAAAAAAACGTTGGGAGCGAGCCCGAACGATCGATACAAATCTTTGGAAACGTATTTAGGATACGACGCTACGTCTATTCCTAATTCTTCAATTAATGCCTTGGCAACCGCGCTGTAGGGCGCCGGACTTTCGATCGAGAAGGTCCCGCCGTATCCCAGCATCTTTCGCTTATCCACCGTAAATTCGTTGCGCTTGGCATGGCCTCCGAAATCGTCATGGTTATCGAGGATGAGCACACGCGCACCCGGCCCGGCGGCCTTGCGGAAAAAATGTGCCGCTGAAAGACCGCTGATCCCGCCCCCGACAATGATGAGGTCGTAGCTCTCGCCGGTATCTACGGGAGTTCCTGCCTGCTGCCAGAATGTTCCGTCGCGAAGTCCGTGCGCGACTTCAAAGGATCCGGGATGACTGCCGCGCATCCCGGTTAACTCGGGGGGATAATAATCTGGCGCTTTTTCGCGCTCTGGCTGATCGAAGGCGGCCAGCAGATTTGGGGGCAACATCGCGGCCCCGACCGTGAGCGCGACTCCATTTAGAAAATCGCGCCGCGAAATATCGCGGTGCATCCCCAACTCTTTATCTGTTGCCCGATTTTTGTTTTTGGGATTTTTCATGCAGGATCCTCGCTCGTTGATCACGAAACGATGTTTTTAAGTTTGCGGTATCAGTGAGCGCATTACAGAGACGATTTGGGATTCTGTTGTTCGTCAGCCTTCTTCACTGCCAGCTCTGCTGCCTGAAATCCCATAGCAGAATGCTGCCCATCGCAGAAGGGTTTGTTTTTGCTGGCGCCGCAGCGGCAGAGGGAGAAGCCCAGTTTGCCGGTTAAGTCGTGCTTGTTGCCGTCCGCATCCACCAACTCGATGGAACCCTCCGGACCTTCAACGCGGTATGGGCCATTTCTCTTTATGGTGATTTTGATTGTAGCCATAGTGCCTCCACGCAGCACATAGATTTAAGAACCAGAAGCGATCTACGAAGATATCACGCCCCGAAGGCTGACCGCCGTCACTCGACCACACGGCCAGCGCTGAACAAAGGCTACACTACGCGGCCAGCAATTCCTGCTTGAGCAGAGTGTTGTAGACCTGTAGATACTCGTCAATCATCCTTTTTGCGGTAAAGCAGTCGCGAGCCCGTTGGAAGGCACGGTTTGCGAAGGTGCGGCAGAGTTCGGAATCGTTACCAAGACGCTGAATTACTTGCGCGAGGCTCGCACTATCGTTGGCGCGAAAATACAACGCGGCATTAGCCCAGATTTCGCGATACAACGGAATATCGTTTGCGACAATCGCACAGCGGGAAAAAGCGGCTGCCAGTGCTGACATTCCGAGAGGTTCATAGCGCGAGGTCGCGGCGTAAATGGCGGCGCGACTATATAGCGCGCGGAGCTGCGCCTCGGTCTGGGGCCCCTTCAGCGATACCGATGCAGTTTCCGTCGCCAGTTTGACGTCTGCCCGGATGGGAACCGCGTTTTGAGAAGGAACGGGCGCGTCCGACCCGACGATGCAAACGGGAAGCGCATGCACCTGCTGGGTGAGCAAATTGAGTTGCTTGCTGGCGTCGAGAAAACGCCCCACCGCGAGCACGGACTCGTCTTTCGCCACATAAGGATTGAAAAAAATCGGATTTCGGCCGTGATGAATTACCGTGAAACGGGGCGGATCCATGTAACTGTTGCGAATTGTTTCCAGCATCCATTGCGAGGGACTCACCACCAAAGTTGCTCCCGCGAGACCCTCCTGCGTCGTCCGGCGGTACCAGCGCAGCCACCGGCTCTCCGCGGGCATGCAGTTGTGTACTGAATTCCACCAACTGATGTAGTCGCCATGAGCAACCACGATTCGCGGAATATCTCCCGGCAGATTTCCGTAGCAGGGTTGGTTCAAGTGCAGCAGGTCGGGCTTTATCTCTTTTGCCAGCGCGGAGAGATAGTTCCGTGACTCGTGAAAATCGCTCTCCGCCTCTTGCATCCAATCCAGGCGAAACCCGGTTGGGCGATACTCGAGTCCGAGCAGATTATCCATCCAGAGCGTTTGCTTTGGTAAGGGAATTTCGCCGAAGCTGACCAGCGTGACGCGAATTCCTCGGCTGACGAGGCCGGTGACCAGCTCGCGGGTGTATGTCCATGTGCCGCTCACCGTATCGGCTGTCACCAGAACGTGCATAGATATCCCCGACGTCTCTAACTTAGATGCGCGCCACCTCAGAGCATCTCTGCCCAGCATTTTAGTTGGCGGAAGAGCGCGTCCGGAAACTTTATTCGGCACGTTTCGAACTGCAAACTCTTGCACAACCGCGGTCAAAACGGCGCGGAGATATTGCCAAGTTACAATTGTTCATGCGCAGATTGATGTGTGTTACCGCCCATCCGGACGATGAGGCGGGGGGATTCGGGGGATCGCTGCGGCTTTACCGCGACCGCGGAGTCGAAACCTGCGTAATCTGCCTGACAACAGGGCAAGCGGCAACGAACCGGGGAGTCGCAAAAAATGACTCGGAACTCTCGGCACTCCGCAGCAAAGAGTTTGTCGCTGCTTGCGAGATCCTGCGGGTCAACCTGCCAATCATTTTGGACTATCCGGACGGCCAGCTTTATCGTCAGGACCTGCACAGGGTGGTCGGGGACCTGGTCTTGAATCTTCGACGCTTCCGTCCTCAGGTCGTGATGTCGTTTGGTCCAGAGGGTGGACTGACCGGACATCCCGATCATTCCATGGCATCCATCTTCACGACCCTGGCGTTTCATTGGGCGGGTCGAACTAACCGCTACACCGCTCAGCTGCAGGATGGACTGACGACGCATCGTCCGCAGAAGCTTTATTACGCTACCGCCGACTTTGCGCTTCCTGACCGGCAACCGATTAGTTTTTCCCCCGCGAGCGCAATCATAGAAATTGGCGACCTGCTTGACACCAAGGTCAGAGCCTTCAAAGCTCACGTTACCCAGTCGCCGCTTTGGCCGCAGTTCGAGAACCATGTACGACAGAGAGCGCGCAGAGAAATGTTCCATCTGGCAGCGGCCACCACCTCGGCCACAAGTTCCGTGGGGCCGGAGAGTGATTTGTTTGCCGGCATCGAAGACGCCGTTTGATTGCGCTCTAGTGGGCCTTCACGACCTCGCTCAACAGGTCGGGCTTCGACTGATCACGAACCAGATGCGGGTATTGTTCTCCACCGTGATAGTCGATGCGGTGAATCTTGTAGTAGTCGGTATTTTCGACCAGCAACTCCAGCGGCTTGGAATCGTTCTTGCCCGCCCGCAAGGCATCGCGCAAAGCTTCGAATGTGAAGCGGCGTCCATTCACACCCAGCAGCTTCATGCCGGGACCAATCCCTGATCGGGCGGCGCCCATGCCTTCCACAGTGTCAACTACTCCGCCGTCCTCGCGCACCAGCAGACCGACAGAGTAGCCGGCGTTGATTTCTTTATGGTCAGCTTCCCAGGCACGCATCATTTCTGAAGGGGACTCGTCATAGGTGAGTTTCCAGCCGCTGCCCTCAATTCCGTTCAAGGGCGCGTGCGCATTGTGATTCGTCAGACGCTCCGTCCAAAAACCTTTCCAGTCGTAAGCTGCCACCTGATTTAAAGTATTCGCGACGTCCTCGAAAGTGTAAGTCTTCACTTCGGGGGCAGACTCGGGAGCGCCGTGGAACAGATGGCAGAAGTCGTCGAGTGATTTTTTGCCGTGAGTTTGCTGGCGAATAATTGTATCCACCCAGAGCCAGTTCAAGACGTCTTCATCGTAAAAGTCCACGCCTCGACGGGTGGAAGCCCACTGCCGCGAAGAAAAATAGAGCTGCGGCGCGGCATCGGCGGTGTCCTGTAAATTGCGCCAAATGCGGCCGGGCTCATGATCGAGTCTGGCGGCGATGATGGCTACATCCTCGCGCAACTGTTCAGGAGTCCACAAACCACTTCGCGCTGTCAGCACCTCTCCCAGGTAGGAAGTCAGGCCCTCATAAACCCAGAGCAAATCGTCCTGCATCGGCTGTTGATAGTCAGGAGTAGCAAGGCCCGCTGGCCGGCGATATTTACCGTTCCATGAGTGGACGTACTCGTGAGGCAACAAGCCAGAATGTAAAAGCCTTATCTGATGGTCCACAAGGCCTCGTTCAGCGATGCGGCTGTCGTCGGATTCGTGATGTTCCAATCCGAAATGCGCAACATGATCGCTCAGGCTAAAGAGAAAGTGATAGTCGCGGTAGTGATGAGCTCCGAAAAGTGTGGCCGCCTGTGTGATTAGGCTGCGATAGTGTTCCCAAACTTCTGGCGGAGCCTCAAGCGCCGCCGCGCTGTCGGCTGCGATATCCATTTCAGCCAGTGGGGCCTGGCCTTCGTTCAACGGAACAACTCTAAGATGTTCGCCGATGAGGACGGGAGAATCTACCAGCATAGTAAGAGTCGATGGAGCGAACTTTAGCTCTTCTCCTGTGTGACTCGCCATGGGCAACGAAGTCCCGAACTTCCATCCGGCAGGTAGCCGCAAGCTGGGCTCGTACATGATGTCATCAGACTTCCATCCCTTGGGATACAACAGAACCTGGTTCCAGCTCACTATCGCCATGGCGGCGGTAGCCGAAGAGCCGGCGGAGAATCCGCCCTCGAGCGTGGCGGGAGAAAGGAAGTCCAGGGAAGCATTCACCTCTCGCACTCCTTCGGGAACCTCGACCAGAATGGTGAAGACATCCAGCAAGTCGCGCCGCCACTTCAGCAGTTGCCCGTTGCCCGAAAACTTCAAACCTGCCAGGCCTTCAACCGGTCCGCTGGGCGCATGTTCTCCGGGAATCCACTTGGGATAATAGAGGGTCAGCGTTCCGGGGCTGGCTGGGATTGAAAGCTGTGCATGAAATATTTTGCGCGGCGCTTCGCTGGCGTCTACCGAAATTTTCACCGTGGGCGCTTTACTCTGTGCCGAA
Organism: Acidobacteriaceae bacterium; assembly: GCA_040003205.1. Classification (GTDB taxonomy): domain Bacteria; phylum Acidobacteriota; class Terriglobia; order Terriglobales; family Acidobacteriaceae; genus JALYIM01. The sequence continues at coordinate 13,978 of JBDUDA010000011.1, forward strand.
GCCTGCGACGCTAATTGCAAAGTCAAAAGCACCAGAGCGAATCCAGCCGCCCAAAGGGTTAATTCGGTCCGTGGCAACATTTTCATTGTGAGTCTCCAGAAGTGCATAGCTTCTAACTTCCAATCGAAAAACGAATATATCAGCCGCTTCGCTCGTGGGATAGCGGGCGGCCGAGGAGCTAAAGGGCTCATCATGACGGCGTGCCCAGCCTGCTTTATGATGTTCCATGCTTCGGCGCGCGAAATTCATAACTTTTGAAGGACTGGACGGCTGTGGCAAGAGCACGCAGGTTGAAAAACTCGCGTCCGCGCTGCGCATGCGGGGACAATCAGTAACAGTCACCAGAGAGCCGGGCGGGACAATAGCCGGCGAAAAAATCCGCAACGTGCTGCTCGATAGTTCAACCGTCGGATTGTCTCCCTTGGCGGAGCTCGCCCTGATGTTTGCATCCCGCGCTCAGCACCTCAAGGAAATCATTCAACCGGCGCTTGCAGCAGGACAGATTGTGCTGTGCGACCGCTTCACCGATTCCACGGAAGCCTACCAGGGCGGGGGGCGTGAGCTGGGCACGAGGCCCGTTCTGGAGCTACATCGCATCCTGTGCGGTGATTTGCAACCCGAATTGACCATCCTGATGGATTCCGATGTGACTGCGAGCGTTGAGCGGGCGCGCCGCAGAAACATGCATATAGTGGCTGATCGCTTGGGAGATTCGGATGAAAACCGCTTTGAGCAGGAGAACCAGCAATTTTTTGAACGTGTGCATGCTGCTTACCTGGCAATTGCGAAACGCGAGCCGCAGCGTGTGATGCTGGTCAATGCCCGCGGCCCGGCGGCGGAAACCCACAAGCAAATTGTCGAAATCGTTCAGCGTAAACTTAAACTCGAAAGCGAGAGCGCGTGACCTCCTGCCGGGAGGAGCGCCCCAGAACGTAAAAAACTTTTAGATGCCATTTTCTGATTTTCACGGCAACCACGAAGTTGTGAATCGCCTGCGAGATATGCTCGCGCGCAATCACTTCCCCCACGCGATTGTTTTGGCGGGTCCGCCCGGCTGCGGTAAATATACTTTGTCACTCATGATGGCGAAGGCAATGAACTGCCTCACTCCGCCGGCGACAGACGGCTTGCCAGATTTTTGCGGCGAATGCTCGAACTGTGCGCGCATTGCCCAGTCCGAGGACCTCGATGCTAGATTTGCGGCGGCGGTTGAAGCCCGTGAGAATCTTCGCGAGACTGACAAGAAGGAAACTCGAATTTTTGTTCAGACCCATCCTGATGTGCTGATCGTTCCACCGGATCCGCCGCAGATGATGATCAAGATGGACCAGGTTCGACGCGTCATCGAAACCATTTACTACCGACCCGGAGATGCGAAAGAGCGGGTTTATGTTTTCACCGACTCGGCTTTTATGAAAGAAGCGGCGAATTCGTTACTCAAGGTCCTTGAAGAGCCGCCGGAATTCGCCACTATCTTCCTGCTGACTGAAAATGCTGGCGCGCTGCTGCCTACCATCCGCTCACGCTCGATGATCATCACGCTGTGCGCACTCCCTCTGAATGAAATCGAACGATATCTGGAGAGGCATCGTGCCGAGTGGAGTTCCAAGCAGCGCTCGCTGGTTGCTCGGTTGTGCCAGGGAGCGATTGGGCGAGCCCGAAGCTTCGATCTCGCCGCCTACACCAGCGCTCGGGCTAACGCCCTGGCAATTTTGAATTCCGCACTGCGAACCGGCGATCATTCCGACTTGTTTAAAATTACCGAGACGTACCGCGCTGGGGCTGATGGCCGCGACAAAATCGAACGGCTGCTGCGAACTCTATATTCTCTCTTGCAGGACTTGGTCTTCCTCACTTCCCAGACTCCCGAGTTCATTCGGAATACTGACATCCAAAATGAGCTTCAGCGGCTCGCCGAATCCACCGATTTTAACTGGATTACCCGCGCCGCCGACCGTCTGGCTGAAGTGGAGCGCGGTATGCGCCGCAATTTGTTGCGCTCTCTCTCCCTGGATGCCTTCGCGACCGCTTTGGAACGCGGTTGAAGTTCAGGATTGTCACAGCTCGGACTCCTGTGCTAGGTTATTTGAAAGTTCACGCAGCAATCCCACAGCTACTTCGCGCCATGTGGCCCCCTAAAGCGTGACCGACAGGTGGTTGTGATGAAAGAAGCGATAGGTTCGTCCCTGGCCGGACGGCCGCTGCAACAAGAAAGTTTCTCCAACCGTAAACTCATTCGTCCCACTCTCAATCGGTTCGAAGCGCGGGCCGACAATCAAAATCCTTTGCATGCTCTAGGAGAACGGCCTGACCGCGTCGAGCGCATAGACCGTATCGTCCGCCCCGAGCGCTCGGAGAAACGCGATCATAGCGAGCGCGCAGACCGCAATGATCGTTCGGATGACAAAGGTTTCCGGGCAAACGGGGGCGCGCGTAAGGCTACCCCTCCCGACCAAACCAACGCTGAAAACTTTTACTATCAGAAGCAGATGCAGTCGAAGACGCCAATGGTGATCGTCTTGCGCGACGGAGAGCAGATTCACGGCGTCATCGAGTGGTATGACAAGGCCTGCCTCAAGGTGAATCGCACCGATTCTCCAAATCTCATGATCTATAAGCCCGCTATTAAGTACATGTTTAAAGAGGGCGAAAATAAGAGGGATTAAGTTTGAAACGGCGATAGGGATGTTTCGACTCTCTGCGCTTTCGCAAGCGAAAGCGCAGCTTCGCTCAACATGACAAGTGCAGTTTTTATAGCTTCGGCAGCACAATTCCTTTCTGAGATTGATACTTTCCCTTGCGATCGGCGTAGCTGGTTTCGCACACTTCGTCCGATTGGAAAAAGATAATCTGGCACAACCCTTCATTGGCGTAGATTTTTGCCGGCAGAGGCGTGGTGTTCGAGATTTCCAGAGTGACGAAGCCCTCCCACTCAGGCTCGAACGGCGTGACGTTCACGATGATTCCGCAACGCGCGTAAGTTGATTTGCCAACGCAAATGGTCAGCACATCGCGGGGAATCTTAAAATATTCCACCGAGCGCGCCAGCGCGAACGAGTTCGGAGGCACAATACAGCAATCGGAACGCACCGTCACAAACGAACGTTCATCGAAATTTTTGGGATCCACGACCGTGCAATTCACGTTGGTAAAAATCTTGAATTCATCGGCGACACGGAGATCGTATCCGTAAGACGAAAGCCCGTACGAGATTACGCCCTCCCTGACTTGTTTTTCCGAAAAAGGGTTAATCATTCCGTGGTCATGAGCATTCTTTCGGATCCAGCGATCACTCTTTAACATGCCTCTCCTTCGTCCTGAATAATTAGTCTGCGAAGCTCAAAAACTATCTGCGCCTACGCGATTGCAATTTATGGGAACGACAAATATATAAGATTTTCCAAGGCTGGCAACTAAGGTTCCGTCATCTTACGGGACTGCGCCGCCCGTTGACAATCTTTGTTATCTTCCTTAGCATCAATAACTTGGTACTGTAACGGCGGATTGCCGCCAGGAGCGACCTGTGATCAAGCTCGACATAATCAACGACGTCGTCAATAAGATCGGAATTACCAAGACGAAAGCCGAGCTGGCCGTTGAAACCGTATTTGAAAGCATGAAGCGCTCGCTCGCCAAAGGTGACCGTATCGAGCTAAGGGGATTTGGAGTATTCAACGTACGTCCGAGAAAAACCGGCATCGGCCGCAATCCCCGCACCGGCGCCGAAGTTTCCATCCCTCCGGGCAAAGCTGTCCGCTTCAAACCTGGCAAAGAATTGCAGTCCATAGACTGAACTAACTCCGCGATCGGCACATCCCAACTCCCAGCAATTGCCACCTACTAAATGGCCGCTCCATCCGGATTCGCAGATGTCTGAACCTATCTCACCTGACGCCATAGCCTTTGAAGCGCGCGAACCGAATCCAGTTTTTATTCCGCAGCGGAGAAACCGCCGTTATTGGATACATGCCTTGCTATTCGCGCTGACGGTTTTTACTACGTGCGTCGTGGGAGCAGGCTTGCAGTTCAACTTCCAGCACAATCTGCCGGCTTTCACGACCGATGATAGCTTCTTACCTTTTTTTCACTTCCGCTGGATTCTCGCGCAGCCTTCGAGACTCTTACTTGGAGTTCCATTTTCAGCCTCGCTGATGCTGATTCTGCTGGCGCACGAGATGGGACACTATCTTTGCTGCGCGTATTACGGCGTCTACGCGACGCTTCCGTTCTTCGTTCCTGCCCCCACGTTGATTGGCACGCTCGGGGCGTTCATCCGGATACGTTCTCCCATCCGATCGCGGGCCGCTCTCTTCGATATTGGGATTGCGGGACCGATCGCGGGATTTGTAGTCGCGACAGTGATCCTGTTCATAGCGTTGCCGCATTCGAAATTAATCGACGCAGCGACATTGGGTTCCGATATTGAGCTCGGGTATCCACTGATCTTCCGTGTGGCATGGAGGCTGCTGCCTCTGGTAGCCATCAAGGGCAGCACTTATTCATTGCACGCGGTTTATCTACATCCGGTCGTAATTGCGGCCTGGGTAGGGATGTTTGCCACGGCGCTCAATCTCCTTCCTGGCGGCCAGCTTGATGGTGGACACATCGTCTTCGCGATTGCCCCAGGAAAGCATCGCTGGATCTCGCGGCTGGCAATTCTCGCTTTAATTCCGATGGCGCTCTACTTTTGGGCTGGATGGTTGCTGTGGGCGATTCTACTCAGGCTGAGTGGAATGCGGCATCCCATGGTTGCGGAATGGCCGGGCATCGGCTCAGGCAGGCGCTGGCTGGGAGTCTTTGCGCTCCTTATGCTGGTGCTTACGCTTACTCCTTCTCCGATCGCGCACAGTTCACTAATCGAAATGCTGAAGGAATTCAAAAAACACTGATCAAGTTGCTGCTCAGTCTTCGACGACGGCAGCCGTGGTCGCAACGGCAGGCTCGCCGCCCGCCCCTTCCTGCGCGACAATCAAGTTTCTCGCTTCCCCTCTTATTTTTGGCAGATGCCTGCCAAACAGGATTGCGCCTCCGATGCAGGCGACCGCGCCCATCGAGACTGTCACTGGGGCACCCAGGCGGTCGGCCGAGGCTCCGCCGAACAGCGCGCCAAAGGGAGCCATTCCCATGAACATCATGGAATACACGGCCATCACCCGTCCGCGAAGATGGTCCGGAACCATGGCCTGAATCAAGGTATTGGACGACGACATTTGCAGCATCATGCAAAATCCCACTGGCAGCAGCAAAGCGGCAGAGAGCCAGAAATTTCGCGACCACGCGAAAAGTAATAAGGTCAGTCCAAAACCTCCGCAAGAAAGCGCGATCCAATTTCCGAGCCCACGGACTCCAGATCTGGTCGCTAAGGTCAGAGCCCCGAACAAGGCCCCCACGCCGGTGGCGCCCATCAGAATTCCCAGGCCACGAGCGCCGCCGTGCAATATTTTGTCGGCGAAAACAGGCATCAGCACGGTATAAGGCATGGCCACCAAACTGACCAATCCCAATAGCAAGAGCAGCACGCGAATCGGAGTAGTTTGACGTACGAAACGGAATCCCTCAACGATGTGTGCGAGAGGTGAAACCGTAACGGCGCGATAAGCGCGGGGCGGAACTTGCATCATCAGCAGGCTGACGATGACGGCGACGTAGCTCAGCGCATTGGAAAAGAAGCACCAGCCCTCCCCTATTCTGGCTACCAGCACTCCTGCAATGGCTGGGCCGATGACCCGCGCTCCGTTAAACATGGAGGAGTTCAGCGCAATCGCATTCATCAAGTCTTCTCTACCTACCATTTCGACTAGGAAGGATTGCCTGGCGGGAAGGTCGAACGCATTAACCACGCCAAGGAGCGCCGCCAGCACGAAGATGTGCCAAACGTGAATCTTTCCCGCGAGCGTCAAAGTGGCCAGAATCGCTGCCAGAATCATCGAAACAATTTGCGTTGTCAGGATCACTCGATGACGATTAAATCGGTCAGCGACCATTCCGCCAAGCGGGGCGAAGAGAAAGACCGGGATTTGGCTCGCGAATCCCACGGCCCCCAGCCGTAAGGAAGAGCCTGTGATGCGATAAACAAGCCAGGCTTGGGCTACGCTTTGCATCCAGGTGCCAATCAGGGATATGAGCTGGCCGCTGAAAAAGAGCTGAAAATTTCGATGCCGCAACGCTCGCAGCGTCGAGGCCAACCCTCCATTGCCTCGAGAGGAGCGGGGTTTGATTTCACTATGGTCTACATCGGGCATCGGGATATCTAAGCTGTCCGTTTCACAGGTATCGATTTAGCGTTTGGGGCAGTGAACACAACTTGGACTATGACCATTCCAGTATAAAGGCTAACAAAATCGTTGCAGACGGCTGTTTCGTCCGCCCAAATAACGCTCGCCCTTGGCTTTCCAGCCAGGCGGTTTTTGAATAGAATAGAGGCTGCGCAAGTCCTTCAGGGTGGCGGATCGCCCATTCCGCCGCAGGTTTGATCTCCGGTGACCGCCGATTGTTGCTGAGGAAAGGCATTACTACCGGGCTACGTTACGACCGTTACTGGCGTAACTTTCGCCCCTCCCATACCATGGAAATTCCGACTCCAGCAGTGAGGTTCGAGCCATGCACGGCATAGCGGTTAGCCTTCTTACGTACGACAAAGAACGGCTGGCGATGCTCCAACATCGTTTGGAGCAATCAAACATGGCGAATCTTGTATTCAGCAGTCTCTCAGTTCCGGCGACTGCAACCGATCCTGTGTTGCGTCGGATTCAAGATGTGGGCACCGAAATCGTAGTTCTCGACATTGATCCCCGCGACGAGCCTTCAGCTATAAAAGCCATCGAGCTGATTGATCGAAACAGTAATGAGATCGCGGTGTTTGCCATCGGAGAAATGACCCATCCAGGTTTAATCGTCTCCGCCATGCGTGCGGGTGCGCCCGAATATCTGGACAAGGAGGTTTCGGCCGAGAGTCTGGTAGAAGCATTTACGCGCCACACCTCTTCACGAGGGAAAACTCAGGGCCGTGCAGGACGAGCCAATATTTTCACGGTGATTAATGCCAAGGGCGGCGCTGGAGCAACCACCATCGCTGTAAATACTGCCGTAGCTTTGCAAGAGTCGCAGGGGAACACGCTGCTGGTTGATTTCGCTCTTCTGGGTCACTGCGCTCTCCATTTGAATGCGCGCCCGACCTTTGGAATCTCCGATGTTTTGCAAAATCTGCATCGTCTGGATTCGTCTCTTCTGGAAGGGTTTTTGACCACAGCTAAAGGTGGCCTGCACTTGCTGGCGGGGTCGCAGCAGTCCTATCTGCCGGCGCCAACGGCATCGGAACTTACCCAGATGTTTGATCTACTGGGGACATACTTTCGCCACATTGTTGTGGATTGTTCTGGGCGCGCGGATCAGACGGCGCGTCTGCTTTGTGATTTATCCAATGTAACTCTGCTCGTCACTCAGTCCGATGTTGTGTCATTTTGGAGCGCGGGACGGATCCATGCTTTCCTCGAGGACGGCTCGGCCCGGGAACGGGTACGCCTGGTGCTGAATCGCTATGCGAAGATTCCGGGATTCAGCGACGAAGACATTGAAAAGGTTACGAATTGTACTTTGCTCTGCAAGCTCCCAAACAGCTATCAGACGGTGGCCCCCGCAATCGATAAAGGGATGCCGGTCGTCTTCCAGGAAAATCAGGAAATCAGTCGGAGGTTCCGCTCGTTAGCTGGAACTTTGGTAGAAGCATCAAAGAACGAGGAGGATTCTCAAAACCCCTCGCTTAAAGGCAATAAAATTGATGCGAAAAAGAAGCCTGCCGGACGTTTGTTGATTTCCCCTATACGCGCCGGCCAGTAGTTCAGAAGGTTACTTCGCGACGCTCTTTCCTTCCAACGCCGCATAGATAGCCGAATTCGTACACACCTCGTAGTAACACTTCTCAGTCCAATGCTTAAGGGAAAAGTCGTCGGGTTTGACCTGAGGAATCTGGCTGGCACGAACGACTATCTTGCGAAAAATGTCATTTCCCAGAGGCACGAGTCCCGAGAAAAGCCTGGAATCTTCCGTTCCCCATAACTTTGGCAGCGATACAGTCAGGGGCTCAAAAGATATTTCCTGCTTCAGCTTAAGAAATGCCGCCTCGCTGATGCGGATCCCGCCCAGATTGTATTTAAGAATGAAATCATCCGGGCTCTCGCTCGCATCAGCTTCCGCTACTGTTTGAAACGCGTAAACGTTGAACGGCGTCTCCATGGAGGAGATCATTTTTCTCACGCGTTTGTTGCAAGAGGAAAGGCGGTCACTTTCGTTAATTGCGTCGGAGATCATGATCTGATGCTGAGTGTCCATTAAATACATCGGTGTTGAATCCTGGTACGAGATGCCGATTCCCAACTCGAGCGAAGGCAATCCCGCGCGCTCCAAGAGTTGGTTGTAACCCTGGACTATCTCAAGCATCTCTCTGGCTAGTACTGAGGCTTTCCCCACCGCCATGGAGGGTTCGCCTTCGCGTTCGAGGAAGGCCAAAATTAAAGCGTCTCCTTCAACGAAAACCTTTTCGGCGCCATATTTTGCCAGTAGCTTGTTCACAGGATCGTAAAAGTTGAGACTGAAGTAGGAAGCGGGATTCATCTGACGTTCCATGAGGGACTTCGTCAGTCGCGAAGAGTCTCTCACATCCGCCTTGAGTACCACGTGACGCAGCACTTTCGCCTCGCGCGGCCGTTGCTCTTCCACTCCTAGAAATTCGTAGAGCGTGCCATTCATGGCCGACAATTCTCGAATCTTTTCTCCGCTTATGAGATTGACGCTCTCCAACGCGACCTTCAAGACTTCGAGCCGCCGCAGGTCGCGGTGATAGCGGAGAAAGTCGCGGAAAAACCGCCCGGCAACTTTCGCTCGTTCGGCTCCCCGGCAATTTGCCAGCCGCTCGCTCGCAGTGCGAAGCCCGGTCAGAGAAAGTTTCCCATGCTGTTCGATAAGTTTTTGGACGCGCTCGCGCTCTTCGCGAATGACCAGGCTGTTTTTCAGTTGTTGCGCGCTCACAAGTACCGAATATTCGGCTAACAGCGGCACGGACTCGTAGGAAGCTGCGACCAGCTCCATGATATTTTCTTGCTCCATCAAATCCAACCAGGCGTTCAGTCGCGCCTTCTGGGAGCGGCCCTTCAGCGTGGCATCGTCGTCATTGCCCCCACCCAGCAGTTCATGGGCATTTTCCGGAACGTTCAGCCACCCATCCCATATACGATCGCTTTCCGCGGTTTCCACCGCCAGAGATTGTAGGAAATCTATGACAATTCGCCGGACATTCGAAAACCCATCGGCATCGCGCTCGGAGTTTCCGAGCATTACGTAGTGCTCGGCGTTGAGATGGGCGTCCTGACCATCCTCGGTAAAGATCAGAGGATTAAGGAAAAGTTGATACTCAGCGTCACGCTCATTGCCGAACAGGGAACGCCGCATACGCGCCAGCGTTTCCTTTTCAATTTCGCGCAGGGTACGAAATAATTCTTGTCCGGTCTGCCGCAAAATACGTTTTTTCGAAACTTGAAATGCCGCTACCCGATCGCGGAACTCCAGCGATTTTTGTTGGCGAACTCCATCAAGCAACGTGAGGTTTGTGCGGCAGCGTTCCAGTACCTGAACAAATTGGACGCTCAGCTCTGTGCGTAGGAATTTCAAAATCGCCGAGCGGCCGAGCAGATCGATTTGTATGTTTCCCGCGTCCTTCGCGCGATTAAGCGACGCCAGATGAATTCCGGAGAGTAGGGGCTTCAGCTCGGGAGTGTCCGGCTGCGCGCGAGGCTTGAGCGACATGCTCGGACCCACAAAGCGATTGGTCGGAAGCGGGGCAGGGGACTCTGCCGCCAGCAGTCCTTCGAGGCTTCCCGCACGCACAATTAAACGGCTGATCTGAAATCTTGCATGATGAACAAATTTTGGACTCAGGAAAACGTCGTGCCGTAAATTGTCCACGCCCAGTTGCAGACCGCTCAACGAAAGCTCGGGACTGTAATTACAGAGAAGCGGAGGCAACAACTCTTCCGATGACTGCCCGAGTCTAAAAATCGGAATGCGCGGCATGGAAAGGCGGCTCCTGGTCACCGACGCCGTAAGATCGTACTCACGATCACGGTCTGGCACGCATGCCCATGGATAAGCATGCATCATCGGAAGCTAAATTGGTCTTATTCGGAAAGCCTAACACGTGAAAATCTGCGCCTTAAGTTACTGAAGTTACGCCCGAGGAGGGCGGGCGTCGAAGCATGTCCTGTCCCGCGGCTGCTACTGCTTTGTATCCAGTGGATGTTTGGCCTTGTCGAAGAATTCGTTCTGCAATTGCAAGCTGGTTTGGTCCGACTTCACAGCGCGTATAGCATTCACAATAGCGCCACTCCAACCGTTCATTTTGAAGGCGCCAAGCTCTTTTGTGGCGGCCGAACCGTCGCCCGAGTAGTGCTCTGGGAAGCGCGCGTACCACCAAATGGCGGTGTATAAGCTGTCTGGCAATCTCAGTCGAGCGCGGTCAGCTCCAGACTCTTTCGCCGCTCGATCCATATGTACCAGAGCAGGATTCGAGAGCATCATGGTTGACGTTTCTGATTCGCCGGCATGCAGATCGATCGTCGTTTTCTTGGCTGGCCCTCCCGGAGTGTCGATCAAACCCAGAATGTAAACGACGTAGTCGTGCTGCTTTTCAAGCTGAGTCTGTCCAAAAAACGGCAAAAGGCTTTCGTTTCCGCCGTGGCCGTTCACGATGATGATCTTTGTGCATCCGTTCCGCGCCATTTCATCGGTGGTTTCTTGCAGCAGCTCCAATTGAAGATGCGTACTGTAAGCCACGGTCCCCGGTTCGTGACGCGCTTCGAAAATCTGTCCAAAATAGTATTCCGGGAAAACTATGGCGTATTCCTCCTCAGCCGCGTGCAACGCTGCGTACCGTACGTTTAACAGATCCGTACCGAGAGGAAGATGTGGGCCGTGTTTTTCGAGGATTCCGAAGGGCAGCAAGCAGGTACCCTGCGACGAACGTATCCCGCTCTGAAATATTCAACCAGG
>JBDUDA010000147.1:0-7476 GCA_040003205.1 Acidobacteriaceae bacterium
ACCTGCTTTTTGCCGCACTGTCAATCCGAGGGAGTCCAATATCCACTCACCGGAGATGTCATTCCGAGTAGGCGCAAGCCTGCGAGGAACCCCTATTAACGACACCACACCTGAGGCGTAGGGATCCTTCGGCTGCGCCACATAATGGAGACCATGACGACCTCGACTGATGCATCCCCGATTGCGCTGCTTTTCCCCGGCCAAGGCTCACAGGCCGTCGGCATGGGAAAAGATTTGGCGGAGAAATACGACGTTGCCCGCCGGACGTTTGAAGAGGCCGATGAGGCGCTGGAATACAAACTGTCGCAGTTGTGCTTTGAAGGTCCCGAAGATCAGCTGAGATTAACGGAAATCACGCAGCCCGCAATCTTGACGGCTTCCGTGGCGGCATTCCGTGTCTTGAAAGAAAAGAACATCCAATTCGCCTTCGTGGCCGGCCACAGCCTGGGAGAATACTCAGCTCATGTCGCTGCCGGTACGATTGATTTTGCGGACGCAGTTCGCACCGTACGCAATCGCGGGAAGTACATGCAGGAGGCAGTCCCCGTCGGCGTGGGAGCCATGGCCGCCATCCTTGGACTGACACTGGAAAAGGTCACAGCAATTTGCGATGACGCTGCCCAGGGAGAAGTCTGCGAACCCGCCAACATTAATTCTCCCGAGCAAATTGTGATTTCTGGTAACACTGCGGCGGTAGAACGCGCAATCAAGCTGGCCGACGAGCGCGGCGCCAAGCGCGCCAAACTGCTGCTGGTGAGCGCCCCTTTCCACTGTTCATTGATGAAGCCGGCGCAAGACCGCTTAGCTGCCGATCTGCAAGCACTGAATTTGCACAAACCCACAGTTCCGGTAGTTTGCAACGTGGATGCCGCGTTCATTGACGATGCTGAACGTAGTCGCGACGCGCTCATCCGGCAAGTTACGGGATCGGTGAACTGGGATGGATCCATGCGATTACTATTCTCGCAAGGAGTGCCAAAATTTATTGAGGTAGGTCCGGGGAAAGTATTGTGCGGCTTGCTGCGGCAGATTGATCGCGCGAAAACTTGTTCGAATGTTGGAGACGAGGCGTCGTTGCAGAAAACCGTGGATGGCATTCGCTGAACTTAGCAGGGATGCGGCAGAGATTAATCTTCTCCGCTCTTAACCTTGATCTCTAAATCCAGCTTCAGTGACCTACCAAAGCCGTCGATGCCTGGGAATAGCGAGGCCCGGTGAACGTTCATCGCTCGCAAGTTTTTTAGGAACTCGATCCGCAGATTAGTCCCCAATTCAAGTTTTCGAACAACAGGTCGTGCTGGCGGTTGGGGATGGATCATCATGCTCATCAGAATCAGACCGAACGTCGCAGGATGGAAGAGTTTACAAAGAAAAACTCCCTGCTGCGCGAACATGCGCTCGTTGGCCCTGCGGGGATTTATTTTAACGATTACCGGCTGTTCTGTCTCGCGAAGCAGGCCGTTAATATATTCTGCTGAGGTTTCAGAACCATCTAGCGTCGCCGCCGGTGGTTGCGGAGGAAGGAGTTCGCGCCCTTTTCTTTCTAACCAATCCATGTCAACTGCCCATAGGGCGGAGCTGCCATCTTTTTCCTGCGTTTGCTCCTCCAGCGCGAAGAAAAGTGCCACGTAGGGAGAGGAGGTCCAATCGAGCAATCGGGTTGGCACGCCGTGATGTTGCATCAGAGCAAACCAGCTGCTTAAGTCCTCACTTGGTGGAGGATGGGCGATGTAAGAATGGGCTTGTTGCTGGAATCGAAAGAGTAGCTCACGTCCTTCAGTTTCTCGATCGAGATGATAGGAGCCGCTGCTGTTTTCCGATGAATATTCCCTTTTTACTGCAAGGTCGAGGGACGTATTTAGTAACCAAGCAGCCTCGCGTTGGCCCCGGAAGCACCAAGAGCCCTCCAACTCGCGCAGCCATATTAGAAAATCATCCCACGATGCTGCTTGTTCAGTCAGAACGAACTGAATGAACGGACCGTCGCCCAGGTACTCATCGGAGCGGGGATTCTGTTTCCAAGTGTTCAGAAATGCTTGTAACTTCTCGGACCAGTCAGCTGGCGTAGGCATAGCCCATTTTAGATGTGACGAACAAGGCCTGCATCAAAGTCCGCCCGAATCTTTTGACCCTCGCGGTACGTGTCGTTCAATAAGGCGAGAAACTCAATGTCTTGTCCGACTTCTGCACCCACACTCGCGCGTGTTCGGAGCGCTCGTTGACGATGACCTCTACAATGACTCCGCTGCCACCGCCTTTTGGATTGCCTGAGCCATGAATCTTGTGTGACTTGACCAAGCCCCATTCTCCGCCTGGACCCCAATCGCGGTAAAAATCGTTGTAAGGATATTGCTTGTATTTTTCCTGATGCTGTTGCCACTGCGGATCGTTCAGCCAGACCCCGAACGCACTCTCATAATTCTTTTGCTGTAGCGCGTCGAAGAAGTGATCTACAGCGCGCTCTTCGGGCCAGTTGCGAAACCACCATGTCAATCCGGCCAGCAGAAGTACTATCAGCACAATCGTGAGGATCCGGTCACGCTTGCGGCGATCACGCGCCGGATCGTACTGCTTGGCATCCATGAGGGTCATAGCGTCACTAGCATAATGGATTGTTGTGTCAGGTAAAAGTGCGGAAAGTTTACAGGGTTCGCTTGAACAGTGGGATCGCCAGCCCCAGCGTGATAACCGCGAACAGGGAGAGATACAGAATATCGGGCCAAATCGCTACGAAGCCCGTTTCTTTCAGCAGCAGCGACTTGAATCCGTGGACTGCAAATGTGAATGGATCAACGCTGGCAATCGCGCGCAGCCAAGGGGGGAATGCCTGGATGGGATAAATCGCGCCGCTGGGAAAAAAAAGCAGCGTGTTAAGGATTCCGAAAGTGGCGCGCGGCACCAGCGGATCTTCGACGCGCACCATCATGAGAAACATCATGGCGTTGAACGAAATCGCCGTGAGGACGATCATTACCAATAATCCGAGCGCGGTCGAGAAATTGAACAGCGCGCTCACCCCGGAGAGCAACGATCCAATGACGGTAATCACCGTGCCCGTCATCACCGCCTTGATCGCGCTGGCGGCATTCAGTCCAAAGACGAGTTCCATCTTTGTGATAGGCGTGACCAGGTAGCCTTCATGCACGCCGCGCGCTTTATCGTCTATGTAAAGCATGCCGCCGCCGATCATCACCGACATAAAAATCGCCAGCGTGATCGATCCCGGCAGCAGATATTTCATGTATTCGATATACGGATAGAGCTCGACGATCTGCAAAACGGTCTGCTGGAGCATTCGCGGCGGCACGGCGGGCGAATTTAGAGCTACCGTGATCTGCGACAGCTCTTCTTCAAGAGTTGAGCTCATGAAGTTGTCGCTGTTATCCACGATCAGCCCGATACGCGGCTGGTCTTGTTCGTACACCCGCCGCGAATATTGCGGAGGAACAATCACCGCCCCTTGAATCTTGCCGTTGCGCACATCTTCCATCGCGCTTTTTTCGTCACTGTAGTAAACCGGCTGGAAGGTTCGGATATTGGAGCGGACGGAATCGAAGGCTTCGCGAATTCGCAAAGCCTGTGGGCCCCCATCCTGGTCTACGAGGCCTAGCTTGGCGTCGCGAATTTTGCCGCCGAAGGCGTTGCCAAGCACAATCAACTGCACGAGAGGAAAGATCAGAGACACCACCATCAGGGCGGGAGAGCGGAAGAACTTCCGCATCTCACGCTCGATAATCGCGAGCATACGGTTCATGGCTGCATCCCCGGCCGGGGAGGCATCACGAAGCTGTAGGATTTCACCAGTTCGTCGCGCAACTGCCGTCCTGTGTAGTGGACGAATACATCATCTAGAGAAGTGTTCTGTACGGAGAGCGATTTTATAACCACGCCTGCGCGCACCGCCTTTTCAACCAGTTCAGTAGTGGTGCGCGAACCGTCACTGGTAAGCACGCGATACATTCCCGCCCCTTCATGCTGTACAGAAGTCACGCCAGTCAGTTCATGCAGGCGGGCTTCCCAGCCCGCGGGCGCATTGTCGAAATGGGCTTCGACTACGTTGGATCCCGGCACGCTGGCTTTCAGAGCTGGCGGAGTGTCTAAGGCGACCAGCTTTCCATGATCAACAATCGCAATGCGGTCACAGAGACGGTCGGCTTCGTCCATATAATGTGTGGTGATCAGGATTGTAAGTTGGCGATGACTCTTAATGTTGGTGAGCATCTCCCACACCGCCACGCGGGAGACCGGATCCAGCCCGGTTGTGGGCTCATCCAAAAAGAACAGTCGCGGACTATGCACCAGGCCGCGCGCGATTTCCAGCCGCCGCCGCATCCCGCCCGATAGTGTTTTCGTCTGTGCGCCGCGCCACTTGGTGAGGTCAACCAGTTCCAGCAATTCGTCCACCGCCGCCTTGCGCTTCTTCGCCGGCACATCGTAGAGCTTGGCGTATATATTCATGTTCTCTTCGATCGTAAGGTCGAGGTCGCTGGTTAGCGCCTGGGGAATGACTCCGATCACGCGGCGGACGGCGTCAGGCTCTTTCTGCACGTCGTGACCGACAATTCGGGCGTGGCCGCCGGTAATTGGAATGAGCGTAGTCATCATTCTTATCAGGGTGGATTTACCCGCGCCATTGGGACCAAGCAATCCGAAAATTTCACCTTCTTTCACGTCGAACGAGACGTCGTCCACAGCGGTAAACGACCCATACTTCTTCACGATGTGGTCAACCTCGATGGCGCTGACGGGAATGTTTAAATCCATCGCGTGTGATGTGGTGACCGGCGTCATTGATTCTGGCCACTCCCTGCGTTCGGGCTGGGCGCCACCAGGCGATACGGCGAGATCAGCACTTCCGCCGTCATCCCTGGAACGTACGCGCTGTTGGGGTTATTGAGCCGCACCTTAATGATAATTGTCTTAATGTCGCGCTTGCGCCGGCCGACATCCCGCTGCGTCGCAAAATCAGCTTCCGGAGATTTGAAAAATACTTTACCCGTGGTGATCGTGCCGCCCGGCAAACGCACTCGCAGGGCATCTCCCAGCGTGATATGGTCAGCATTGGTTTCGGGGATGGCAGCACGTACCCAGCTATCCGAAAAATCAACGATGGTGACAATCGGTTGCCCGGCAGTCAAGACCTCGCCTTCGCGCGCCGCTCTTACGGAAACAGTTCCGGAGACAGGAGCAATTATTTTCGTGTATCCCAGGCGCACCTGGGCCTGCTTCAGCATAGCCTCTGAATTTAATAACTGACCACGGGTGGATTGCACGGTACTGCGGGCCGCACTCGCTTGATAGGTGTTGGCCTGCGCCGCCTTCACGTCTGCCTCGGAAGCGCTTACCTGCTGCTTGAGCGACTCCACTAACGCCTGCTGCGCCTTCAAGTTGCTTTCTGCCTGCACGCGCTCCTGGTCTGACGTAATCCCCTGTTTCGCCAGCTCGACAACGCGGCGGCTGTCACTTTCCGTTCGTTGCAAAGTAGCCTCAGCTTGCAGCAGCTGGGCGCGCGCTGATTCCAATCGCGCCTGCGCGTTCGCCACGTAGCTGGACGTAGAACCCTGCGTAGCGCGCTCGCTGGACCGGGTTTCGGAAACTTTCGATTTCAGTCCTTCGATGGTGGCGGCGGCCGCGCGTGCTCCAGCCTCAAGCTCGGCAGGGTCGAGAATCGCGATCACGTCCCCCTGCTTGACCGCCGTCCCTTCGTCCACCAAAAGTTTGCTGATGCGGCCCGCGACCTGAGGGCTGACGATGATTTGATTGGCATCCACCGTGCCAATCAACACCATATCTTTTGAGCGGGGTGTGGACGCGAGATAGTAGATCAAGGAAATTGCCGCGATAGTACCCAGCAAAATCAGAACCCGGTTGCGCGGACTCATGAGCGCGCTCCTTTTAAGTTTCGTTTTGATTTAAATAAAGCGGCGGCGATGAAATCGAGGACTGCCGCCCGCCGCTTTGCCACCTCCTCGTTGGAGGTGGGATCCACTCCTGTCATAAACCGCATTACAGGTGCCGAGTTGAAGTAGAAAGTAATGATCGCGACCATAGAAGTAATGAAATGCATCTCGTCAACCGCTCGAAAATCGCCCGACGCTATCCCTTGCCGAAGCACTTCTGCAACCTGGCCAAAAATTCGACGAAAGTATTGTTTGCCGATACGCTCAAGTTGCGTCGCGCCCCCTCCGCCAGCGCGCATCAGTTCCGACTGCACAATTCGTGGATAGAGCGGGTGGCCGGCGATGTAATCGAAATGGGCGCCCGCGTAGTTGAGGATTCGATTTCGTGGAGACAAGTGTTTGTCTAGGGCCTCGCTAATACACGCCGTCAGTCCGCTAAACACATGGTCGAGCACGGCCCCATACAGCGCCTCCTTGTCCTGAAAGTAGTAATACACTAGGGCCTTGTTAACTCTCGCCGCCCGAGCGATAGAGTCAATCCTGGCTCCAGCGATGCCTTCTTGGGAGAATTCCCTGACCGCAGCGGTGAGAATGGCTGCACGGCTTTCTACGGGACGCCCCCGGGAGCCAAGACGGCTTTTAATGAGAGACTTCATGTTTATAACTAATTAAACGGTTAGTTAGATTACCACATCCCGCGAGTGTCATGCTGAGCGAGCCGGAGTTGCGCAGCGATGAGGAGAGTCGAAGCATCCCTATCCCCAGTATGCCGAGTGCAACAGGGGTCCTTCGACTCTCGTCGCTCAGGATGACCTGGAGAAAGGAGAGTTAAATAGTTCCGCCGGCAATAGAAGGCACCAGCAACACTTCGTCTCCATCCTGAAAAGCGTAGGCACCGCCCCCCAGGAAGCGAATGTCTTCTTCGTTTACGTAGACGTTCAAAAAGCGCCGAATCTGTCCGGCTTCGTCGCGCAGGTGAGGTTTCAGATCGGGGAATTGCTCGTCAAGTACGTTAAAGAGCTCTGCAATATCTTTTGCGGAACAGCTAATTTGACCGGTGCCCGCGGTATGTCGACGAAGCGCGGTCGGAATCTGTACCGTGATCGTTATCACGCACCCACCGTTTCTGGGACGTCAAACGTGCGCGAGCGGTGTGCGTTCCTTCGCTCGGCTTCGACGGCGTTCGCGAGGTATTTTTCGAACTCGGCTAGTTTCGGTGGAATCGGCTGCTCGGCTTGATAGCGGCCAACCAGTGCATCCGTTGTCTTAAGGCCGTTGCCAGTGATGCAGAGGACGGTGGTTTCTTCTGGGCGAACGCGGCCCTGCTGGTACAGTTTGGACGCACACCCAACAGTCACCCCTCCCGCAGTCTCTGTGAAAATCCCCTCTGTTTCGGCCAGTAACTGGATGGAATCCACCACCTCGTCATCGGATACATCTTCCGCCCAGCCCCCGCTCTCGTTGATTGTTCGAATTGCATAATGGCCGTCGGCGGGATTTCCAATCGCCAGCGAGCGCGCAATGGTTGCGGGCTTCTGTGGCTCGATTTCGGCTTGACCAGCTTTTACCGCAGTCG
>JBDUDA010000148.1:0-7463 GCA_040003205.1 Acidobacteriaceae bacterium
CCGTTATAGAGGCGTAGCCGGTAAAACGGAATTTCCTCCGGCAAATTGCCTGCCCAGATAATCAAAAACTGAGAGAAGCTGAAGTACGCCCAGAGCATGACGAGAGCGAGGGTCAGCTTACCGTGATCGTGCACTTCCTTGGGACGCAACAACGCAGACATCGGCTTGTACGGGAAAAGAATCGTCTCGACCACGACCATCATGCAGAGGGCGGTTAGACATTCTCCGACGATGAAGATCAGCGGATAAATCGTCGAAATCCAGTGCGGGTCAATAGACATCACCCAATCAATCACTGCAAAAGAAATCGTGAAGGCATAAAGAACTAATCCTGGACCGCTGATGACTCGGAAGCGCGGACTCAGGTCAACCGCGGGAGGATTGTCCTGCTGCGCCGACAGGCGATTGAGGAAGTACACCAGAATTCCCCAGATCGCAAAATACAGCGCGGCGCGCCCTACGTAGCCCGCGGGAGAAAGGTAAGATCGCGTGATGTCCTGAAGGTGCGGGCTCTTGGCAACTTCCTGCGGATTCATCCAGACATACAAGTGCTTCATGCCGAAAATCAGCGGGAGGAACAATACCGCCATGAGCGGAAGCGTTCGCGTGCCTGCTTCGAGCATGCGGCGGATTACTTTGCCCCAGGCTCCGCCCGTGAGGTGCTGAAGCATGAGGAAGGCCATGCATCCCAGCGTCGCGCCCAACCACAACATGAATCCGATTAAGTAGGAATGAAAGAATTGATCGGGAGAGATGAATGCGAAAACTGCCGCGACCAATCCAAAAATGACACCCACTACGAGCGCGCGCTGTTGGACGGTCTGCGCAATTGGCGGCGCCACTAAATCGAAGTTGTCTACTCGCGCCGGATTCATTTCTGTTCCTCTCCCATCTGCTTCGCAGCATTCGGATCCACGGTGGGCAGCGTCGCTCCTGAACCCGGCTCTTCAAATGCGGGCGCATCGGATGGCATCTTTTGCCCGGACGGCATGTCTGCCTTTGTAGCTCCCTGACTCAATTGCAACGCGCGAATATAAGCCACGATGGCCCAGCGATCGTTCACTGGAATTTGCGAAGCATAGTCAGGCATGGCGCCGAAGCCGTTGGTCATAACGTCAAAGAAATATCCCAGCGGCGCTTTTCGCAAACGCTCGGTGTGATACGAGGGCGGCCTTTTGTATCCGCGCTGCACAATCATTCCATTGCCGTCTCCCAGTCGCGAGTGGCAGGGAGTGCAATAAATATTGAAGCGCTCGCGTCCGCGAGCCAGCACTTCGGTCGTTACGGGAAACGGCATGTAATCGCCCGGATTGTTGCCCATCTTCCCTGTGTACAAGTACGTATTCTCGTGTTGCTGTCCGCGGGCCACGGTGCCATCCACCGGAGGCCGCTCGGAACGCAGGTCAGTAAAAAAATCACTTTGCCGGTAAGGGATGAAGCGCGGCTGATCGTGCATGTCTTGACGACAGCCAGCCAGCCCCAACACCGCCAGCAATCCCAGCCCCGAAAGTTTGCGAAGGTTCGCCACTTAGCTTGGGACCTCCGCAATGGATCGCGCACCTAGCGTTTCCAGAAATCGGCGCGTCTCGGTGGCGTTGTATTTCGGATCAGAATAAAAAATTGCCAGGAAAAATTTGTCTCTGGTCGCACCGTCAAACTGCGGGACGTTAAATACCGGGTGGTAGGGCATCGGCAAACCGTTCAGCGCAAGCATGCCGAATACGGCCGACAGCACCGAAAACAAAATCGTCAATTCGAAGGTCACAATAATGAATGACGGCCATGAGTGATACGGCTTGCCTCCCACGCTGATGGGATAACTCACCGTCGAAATCCACCATTGCATCAGGTATCCGGTCGCGCAGCCGAGCAATCCCCCAACAAGCACGATCGGAGCAACGCCGTTGCGGTGGAATCCAATGGCCTCTGCTAACTCTTCAATCGGAAATGGACTGTAAGCGTCAATCTTCCGGTAGCCAGCGTCATACGTCGTCTGCGCCGCGTCTACGAGCGCGGTCGGAGTGTCAAACTCAGCCATCAATCCGTAAATCGGCGGATGCGAATGCTTCATTTGTGCTTCACCTCCGCCTGTGGCAGCAGAGTGCGCATTTCAAAAATCGAAATCGCCGGCAGCGCCCGCATGAACAGGAACATCGCCAGGAAGAAGAAGCCGAGGGTGCCGATGAACGTCATCCAGTCCCAGCGTGTGGGGTAGTACATTCCAAAAGAAGAAGTCAGGAAGTCGCGATGCAAGCTCACGACAACGATGATGAAACGCTCCAGCCACATCCCAACCAGCACGACGAGTGAAATAAGGAACAGGAACGCCGGACTCGACCGGAGCTTCTTGATCCACAAAACCTGCGGGATAAATATGTTGCAGACCAGCAGCGAGTAGTACCAGAACGCGTACGGACCATGCAGCCGGTTCCACAGCAGGAAGGAATCGTAGCGGTTGCCGCTATACCAGCCCATGAACGCTTCAATGCCGTAACCGTAGGCGACAATCAGCCCCGTAGCGAGCATCACCATCGCGGAGTTCTGCAGGTGGCGGTCGGTAATAAAATCTTTCAGCTTATAGAACTGCCGGATCGGAATAGCGAGCACCAGCACCATCGCAAATCCCGAATAGATTGCGCCCGCGACGAAGTAAGGCGGAAAAATCGTGGTATGCCATCCGGGAATAATGCCGATTGCGAAATCGAAGCTCACGACCGTGTGCACCGACAGGACCAGCGGAGTCGCCAGTCCAGCGAGCAGCAGATACGCAGTTTCGTAGCGATGCCAGTGGCGCGCCGATCCGCGCCAGCCCAATGCGAGCGCTCCGAAGATAAACTTTAACGGTTTCTTGTTGGTCCGATCGCGCATGGTCGCGAGATCTGGAATGAGTCCGATAAACCAGAACAGAAGCGAGGTGGTTCCGTAGGTCGAAACCGCAAACACGTCCCACACCAGAGGGCTGCGGAATTGCGGCCAATAGTTCATGGTGTTGGGATAGGGGAATAGCCAGTACGCGAGCCATGGACGCCCCATATGAAGGACGGGGAACATTCCCGCGCAGGCCACCGCAAACAGTGTCATCGCTTCCGCAAAGCGGTTGATAGAGTTGCGCCACGACTGCCGCAGCAGCATGAGGATGGCGGAGATCAAAGTTCCAGCGTGGCCAATTCCGATCCACCAGACGAAATTGACAATCGCAAATCCCCAGCCGACGGGGATATTAATGCCCCAGATCCCAACGCCTTTCAGGAAAAGATAGCTGACTGCGAGAAGCAATCCCATGACCGCCATGAAGGCGACAAAGGATCCGAACACCCATCCGATGGTGATCGGACGAGTCAGCACTACATCGCTGATCTTGTCGGTCACGGTGGCAAAAGTATGGCCAGGCTCGATGACCGGAGCCTGCTTTTCGAGAAGTGCCACTCTGTCGTTTCTCTCGTCCATGAGTAACTGCGCTCCGCTTAACCTTCCAGCTCAGGATTCGGATTGCGTACCTCGGCGAGATACGTCGTCCGGGGCCGCGTGTTCAAGTCGGCCAGCAGCGAATAATTTCGCGGATCGCTCTTCGCCTTGGAAACCTTGCTGCTGCGATCATTGATGTTGCCGAACGTGATGGCGTTAGTCGGGCACGACTGCTGGCAGGCGGTTTGCAATTCTCCGTCACGCACTTGCCCGGTGATCTTGCCGCCTTTGTCGCCTTCGCGCTCGGAATCAATCCGCGCCCACGTGATCCGCTGTATGCAGTAGGTGCATTTCTCCATCACACCGCGGCTGCGTACGGTTACGTCCGGATTGCGCATCATCTTGTATTGCGGCGTCTCCCAGTCCTGGTACAGCAGGAAATTGAACCGTCGCACCTTGTAAGGACAGTTGTTTGAGCAGTAGCGCGTGCCCACGCAGCGGTTGTAGACCATGTCGTTCAGGCCTTCCGTACTATGCACCGTCGCGCCCACCGGACATACTGTTTCGCAGGGAGCGTTCTCGCACTGCATGCACGGGACTGGCTGGAAATAAGCCTTGGGATTGGCGCGGTCTCCCTGATAGTAAGAGTCCACCCGCAGCCAGTGCATGTGCCGTCCACGCACGACCTGCTCTTTACCAACGACTGGAATATTATTTTCTGACTGGCAGGCGATGATGCAATTGTTGCAGCCCACGCAGGAGCTCATATCAATCGTCATGCCCCACGAATTCGGCTCTTTGGAGTAATCGAATCCGGGATACAACGTCAGACTCGGCGGCGGCTCTTCTTCCTGCGCGAACTTCGGCTCTTTCTTGAATTCCTCCAGGCTCGTGCTTCGCACCAACGGACGAGTCGCGCCATCTTGCGTTTCCATCGTCTGGTAGCCCTGAGTGGAGGCCAGTTTGTAAGTGTCGCCAGTGGTGGTGATGTTCACGCCAGTCGCGAATCCGGGCGTGGCGCTATATACCAGCGGATACATGTCGAATCCGGCAGCAGTGCCTGCGCGTCCGGCGCGGCGGCGACCGTAACCCAGAAACGCGGTGATCGAGTTATCGGGATGGCCCGTCTGCACCCAGACCGGCGCGACTACTTTCTTCCCGTTCAATTCAATCTGGATCATGGCCTCGGAAGCTAATTTCAGACGATCAGCCATGGCCGGACTAATCATCACAGGATTGTCCCATGTGATTTTCGACATCGGCTTCGGAACTTCCTGTAGCCAGCCGTTGTTGGAGAATCGTCCGTCGTAAACGCTCGGATCGCGCCGGAAATTAATCTCGAAGCCCTGCGCGGGGCTTGAGCTGGAAGGAGCGCTCACCGATTTCGCGGATACTTGCTTGGAAGAAAACTTCGTGCCCTCGACCCAACCGTCATGCAGAGACTTGCGCCAGAAGGCATCGAAGTCTGCGCCGGTATGTTGCTTCTTCCAGTAATTCTGTACCAACTCGTGTCCGGAAGTCTGGCCTTGTCCCGCTAGCGCGGAGACCATCTCGTACGCGCTCTTTCCCTCATAAAGCGGCGCAATCAACGGCTGGACGATGCTGACAGTCCCGTCGTAGGCGCGAGCATCGCCCCATGCTTCCAGATAGTGCGCTTCGTTCAGGTGCCAGTGGCAGAGTTCAGCGGTTTCGTCCTGATAAAGGCCAAGGTGAACACGGGTTTGGATGTTGGTATTTTTCAGGGCGTCAGCAAATGCGAAGTCAGCGGGCGCGTCATAAGCGGGATTCGCTCCCAGAATAATCAGCAGCTCAACTTTTCCGCCGCGCATATCGGCGACGAGATCCTTGAGCGACTCGGTCTGGTTGATGGGATTTGCGTCCACCGGCTCGGTGTAGACGACGGTCTTACCAACATTGCCGAGCGCCTGATTCATGCTGTGAGCTAGCGCGTGAACCGCCGGGGATTGATTGTCGCCCGCGATCACTACGCTCGATCCGCGATGACTTTGCAAATCTTTCGCCAGCGCGGACAGATATTTCTGCTGCTCGCCGCTGAGCGTCGAACTGCTGCCTGCGCCCAAAGCCGAGGCCAGCGCTCTGGCGAAGGGCTCGATATCCACCGCGCGCATCGGCAGGCGATGGTCAGCTTTCCCGCCTGTAGTTGTCGGCGTGCTCTCGACCACGTAGAGGCGGCTCATCTTCTCGGCATTCGGATTGCGGCCGGCGGCGAAATCGTGCGCGTATCTCGTGAAGCCGGGAAAGCCTGCGTAGAGGAAATCAGCGTCCAGCGAGAGGATGACTTCAGCTTTGTCCAACTTGTACTGCGTCTCGACTTGCTGCCCGAAAGCCATCTGCGAACCTGCGCGATAAGAATCGCGATTTGCAGCCTCGTAAACATGCCATTTGGCTTGCGGATAAAATTTCAATAACTCATGCAACTGGTCGGCCAGCGTGGGCGAGGAAACTGTTCGCGTCAAAATTCGCATGCCCGCGCCCTGGACTGCCTTCTGCGCGCTCAGCGGACCGCGAATTTCATCCACGAAATTTCCCCAAGTCTTCATTGCGCCCAAATGCTCAATATCTTGCGAGCGATCGGGGTCATACATCTCGAGGATGGAGGCCTGCGCAAAAACATCTGTGCCACCCAGACTCGCGGGATGCTTGTCGTTTCCTTCAATCTTGGTCGGACGATAAAGATGGCTCTCAACTAATATGGGCGCGGCATAACCGCTGAGAGTGAACGCGGTAGCGAAGAAGAGCGGACGTCCGGGGATCACTTCTTCCGGCTGCTTCACATAAGGAACGATGGATTCGAGCGGCTGCTTGGTGCAGGCCGTCATGCCGGCCATGGCAAGCGAGGCCCCCATCAGCTTCATGAACCCGCGGCGCGAAACTGCGTCCAGCCACTCGGAGGCTCCCTTAGGAAACTCGCGATGCATCATCTCCTGAAAGTCAGGACTGCCCGCGAGCTCTTCCAGGCTGCGCCAGTACTCCGGACCTTTCGCTTCCGAGATCCGCGCGCGCGCCGTGTCCAGGTCGAGCTTGCCCTTCTTGCTGGGGCAGACTTCCTCACGCTTTTTGTTTTGTTCTTCCATTTTTATCTTAGCGGTGACACGTCGAGCAATTCGTGATGTCGGTAACGCTGCGCAACTGGTACTTGTGAACGAGGTCTGTACCGAGAGCTAATTGATCTTTATATTCCTTGCCGTCCACGACAACCGGCTTGAAACCTGACGGCTGCTCGTAACGCATGTTAAAGACCTGCTCGCGAGGCCTGATAAATTTTTCGGGTGCGCGGTGACACTCGAGACACCACTCCATTTGCAGCGAGGCATGGTTATACATCAGCGGCATGCGGTCCACGGGTCCGTGGCAAGTATTGCAGCCCACGCCTTTATTGACATGAATGCTGTGATTGAAATAAACGAAGTCGGGGAGATCGTTCACCCGATTCCACACCAGCGAATTGCCGCTGCGATAACTTTCCCGCACCGGCTCCAGCAACTTTGCCCCCGTCCAAATCTGCGAGTGGCAGTTCATGCAAGTTTTGGTGGGAGGAATGCCGGCGAAACTCGAATTCTCAACCGAGGTATGACAGTAGCGGCAGTCAATTCCGAGTCCAGCAACATGGTGCTGGTGGCTGAATGGCACGGGCTGCGGCCGCACTACGCGCTCATACGTCACATATGGAGAGCGCTGGAACTGAATTGCCGCCCACAGCAGGCCGCCGGCCGCGATCAGAACGACAAAGATCGTGGCTTTCGAAATCGTATTAGAACTGCGGTGAAAAATCTGCATCGTTCCAGTGCAGCGAAGGCGGGATCTCCACCCTCTGGCTCATGAAGCGTTGCCGGGAAAAATCTAAAAAATTAGTGCGTAATAAATATGTTTGGAAAACTGGTGATTATAACAGTTCAGAGCGTTGCAGAAGCAAGCGAAAAGAAATTTTGGTAGTGGGCTACTTTGAATTCAAATGACACCACTGCCGAAACTTTCGCGCGGGAGAAAATTAAAAAAATTAAAATGTCATTCTGAGTAAGGAAATGCGATTCGCCTTT
>JBDUDA010000012.1:0-24630 GCA_040003205.1 Acidobacteriaceae bacterium
TGTCACCCCTCAGCCTTCTGTCACCCCTCAGCCTTCTGTGTCACCCTGAGCAAAGCATTCGATTCGCTCGCGAATCGGATGCTGCGTCGAAGGGTCCCTACAGAGTCCGCACTGTGGGTGGCAATAGGGATGTTTCGACTCCGTCGTCGTTCGCTACGCGAACGACTGTCTCCGCTCAACATGACATAATAATTTTGTCTTTACTCGAAATAAATCACGAGGCCGAGCGTCCTGCGGGAGTCGCCGCCATCGCCGTTCCGCCCCAGGTTGAAAGAGTCGAAACCGGCATGCGCATAGCTCTTGAACTATTCGAAAAAAAATAATTCCAGACTGCGGCTAGTATTGTTTGCACCTTCCCCTATGCCGTCGTCTAACCAGTATTAGACTAATTGTCTCAGGAGCATGCATGGCATCAATCACGCGCGCCAACCCGCTTTCCTATCTAACTGAACAGCTCAATGACCTCAAGGCGAAGGGCACGCACTTCCGACTGCGCGTTTTGGATGACGAGCAGGCCGCGAGCTGCACTTTCGACGGGAAGAAGGTCATCAATCTTGCGTCCAACAATTATCTGGGGCTGACCACCCATCCCAAACTGCGCGAAGCGGCGCTCGAAGCCACTCGACGCTTCGGAGTCGGGTCCGGCGCCGTCCGCACCATCGCTGGGACGATGAAAATCCACATGGAGCTGGAAGAGAAAATTGCCCGCTTCAAAAATGTGGAAGCCTGCGTGGTCTTCCAATCGGGATTCGCGGCCAACGCCGGCACCGTTTCCGCGATTCTGGGCAAAGATGATTTCATCATTTCTGATCAGTTGAATCACGCTTCCATCATCGATGGCGCGCGCCTCTCGCGCGCGAAAATTCTCGTCTTCGAACACAAGAACATCGCGCAAGCGGAAGAAAAACTCGCGAGCATCAAAGATCAGCCCGGCAAGAAGCTGCTGATCACGGATGGGGTCTTCTCCATGGACGGCGATATCGGGCCGCTCCCCGGCCTGTGTGACGCCGCCGAAAAATATGGTGCCATCATGATGGTGGACGACGCCCACGCCTCCGGCGTCCTTGGAAAAAATGGCCGCGGCACCATTGATCATTTCAAGGTCCATGGCCGCGTGGACATTCAAGTCGGCACGCTCTCAAAAGCGATCGGGGCGCTGGGAGGATACGTTTGCGGATCGCGCGACCTTATCGACTTTCTCTATCACCGTGCGCGTCCATTTCTATTTTCAACTTCTCACCCGCCGTCGGTCGCGGCCACTTGCATTGCCGCCTTCGAAGTCCTCGAAAACGAGCCGGAAAGAATCGAAAAGCTTTGGGAGAATACCCGCTTCTGGAAAAAAGAACTCGGGCTTCTCGGCTTCGACATCGGAGGCAAAACCACTCCCCCGAGCGAGACGCCGATCACCCCGATCATCATCGGAGACGGAAAGCTGACTATGGATTTTTCGCGCGAGCTCTTTCAACTAGGTGTACTTGGCACTGGAATCGCATTCCCCACCGTCCCCGAGGGCAAAGCCCGCATTCGCACCATCATGACAGCGACCCACACCAGAGAGCAGTTGCAGAAAGCGTTGGATGTTCTGCAAAGTGTTGGTAAGAAAATGAAGGTTATCTAAATCGAATCCTCCAGTGGAAGGCGCAAGCCTTCGCTGATGAGTGGCAACGAAGATCTCATAAGCCTTTGAAACTGTCCTAGTCCAACTGCCAGCTCTGCCCGGCATCTTCCGTTGTCCAGACCTCATGATCGGAAGTCGTCACTTTCCCGTGTTGAGGATCAAGAAATTCAATCGCAGCCAAATTTCCCGTAAGGGATTGGCCATCAACGGAAGGCTTCAGCGAAATCCAATGCGAACCTGCGTCGGAAGAGTGGTAGAGAGCGCCTCTTTCGCCTCCGACCCAAACTTCGTTTCCGAGGGAGAAGAGCGTGAGAAATCGCATTCCATCCGACACCGAAATTGTTTCCCAGGTCTTGGACGCATCCGTCGTGCGTTGGAGCGATCCATTGGACGCGAGCCTCCATTTCGGAGCCAGCGCCGCAGGGGCGGCAATCATTGCTTGAGTCATCGTCTGGTTCGACGTCCATCCGGTAGCGGGCTTCACCTTGGCAGGGACTTCATCGTCCGATTTGTCGGCGGCAGTGAGAGCCTTCAGGTCCCGAGCCTCTTTCTTTTCGTCCAATCGTCCATCTTCCATCGGCGGAGAAGCGGGCGACGCCGATGCCGAAAGCTGAGGCGCGAGGTTTCGACTCGATTGCCTGCGAACCGCGACTTCCTCTCGAGGTTTAACGACGGCCTGTTGTTTTACAAGGGAAGACGACGCAGCGGCCCCAGTGTCGCTCACTATCGAATTGCCGCGTTGAAGAGCCGCCGTCTCATTCGAGGGCTCGGAAATCGCGTCCGCCCGAGCGCCTGCCGGTCGCGAGGACAGCTCGCTCCGTTCATGACGCAAAGTCACCGCCGCTCCCACTACGACAACACAAGCAGCCGCCGTCACCCAGCGCATCGTCCGCCATCCCAGCCATCGGGAAGCACCCGGCGCCGTATTAATCTTTTTCTGTATTTCCGGCTGCGCCAGAAACACGACCTCGCGGCATTCATCGCATTGTCCCAGGTGCGCGAGCACGTCCAGCCGCTCGGGCTCCGTAAGATTGCGTTCCGCGAAGGCAGTCAACAGGTTGGCTTCGGGGTGTGCGCCCCCCTTCGACACCCGTAAACGCTGCTGCGCGACTTTGGGTAATTCGGTCATTAACTTACGACTGTTTTCTCTGCCATACGCCATCTTCACTTGGTCCGGGTCCGAGCCGTCTTCTCAGGGAACGTCGTCCCAGAGGATTCTTGCGCCAGGCTGGCACCTATATTCAAACGAAGGTCACGAACGTCAACGTCTAAACATTCCTGCGCTTGGCGACGCCTCATGCCGCGTGCCATTAGCCCTGCGAGAATCTGCTTTCGGATGGATTTAACCAGCTTGTCCAGTTTCCGGCTGATCGTCGATTCATGCACCGAAAGCACTCCGGCGATCTGCGCTAACGTCCGCTGGTCGATGTAATACGCAGCCAGCACGAACCGATCGCCAGCAGACAGCATACCCATGGCTTCGTCCAGTGCCGCTTCTATCTTTGGATCGATGGTAGGAAAGCCCTCGGACTCGGCGGCTGCAAATTGCCGGCCTTCTTCGCTTTCTTCGTCGAGGCTAACCAATCGGCGCTGCCGGCGATAGCGGTTGACGTACTCCTGCGCCATCACCGTTCGCAGCCAGCCTTCCAGCGATCCGCGTCCAGTGTAGGAACTCAGTTTTGAAATTCGCTTGCCGTCGCGGATGGTGGTGCCGTATAGATCGCTATAGAGCGAGTCCGCAAGTTCGCGGGCGGCGGAGCTTTCTTTGGCGATGTAGCCGGCAATGTCATAGAGCTTCTCGCGATAACGTCCCATGAAAACTTCCCACGCGCGCTCATTGCCGGCGGCGCATCCACGAGCCAGAGCAAGCTCATCCAGGCGGAGAGCCTCGAGGAACGTTCGAGTGTCACTGTGATTATTTGTGGAAAGGGATTTTCTGGCGACATCCGCGAGGATTCCGGCAAAATCCTCGGGATTGAAACCGTATTCCTTGGCGTTGCTCTTTTCGTAAAAGCCAGCCACTTCCGGTTCCAAAATAGAACTCGGCTCTGAAGTTCCTGGAATAGGACTTCCCAATACGGGACTACCTTGGCCGGAGAGGGTCACTGTCGAATGCTACCAAGTATTTGGACGCAAAATCAGCCCAAATCGTCTTCCCAGCAACTGAAGTGAGTTTAAATAACAGGCTGAACGAGGTTTGGCAGCCGAGTCAGACGAGGGTAGACAGAAAAATCGACGTCAGTTTGCGCCAGACCGCAGGCCGCGCGCTCTCTTATCACCGGCGATGGATCGTCATGGAAAGCCTTCATCAACAGGCCTATGGACTCATCGCTGCCAAGGTATGACATGCCTTCAACAGCCCACTGACGCAACTGAGGATCGGCGTTGTTGAGTTCTTGCTTTAGGAACTCCGTAATTCGATCAGCTTCGACGCCGCGATTTCCCATGAGTCCCATCGTCCAAAGCGCCCAAATTCGCTGCGAGTTCGGACCAAAGCTGGCCTGCCGAATTAACTGATCGGCGCTTTGCGATGTCTTCGCCAGGTTCATAGCGGCAAGGTCAACCTCAATTCCGTCACTGCGGACCCCGAAATCGTCGGAATTCAGCGCCGCTGTGATGAGTGAGTTCAGCTCAGGAGTAAGAGTTAGGTTGCCGCGCCATTCGTCCACTTGCGCAGCGATCTCTTCACGCGCGCCGGGTGAATGATGGACGGCGCGTTCCAGCAAGAACTCCGCCCGATTCTGCGTTGCCTGATGCCTGACGGTCTGCTGCTTGCGATTGAGAGGATGCCCGCTGGCTAAAAACTTTTGTACAGAGGATGTTCGGAGCGCCAGAGATTGAACAATATCCGTCACCCCTTTTTGGTGCAAAACGACCAGCAGTCCGACCATGAGGCCTGCCGCCATGGCTGCGAAGCGCCGCCAGTTGGCGCTCCCGGGCTCTATGGGCCTATCGGTACGCATATCCGCATCCGGCCCAAGGCTCCCGTAGTCCGGAGTTGGGTTGAGAGCGTTATCCTGCTTTGAAACCGCCACCTGTTTAGTCTAGAGAGCGGGTGAAATAGGATAAAGTTACGTTGGTTCGCCCAGCGATCACTGGCTGGCGTTAGATTTAAGGTTGCTGTCGGGCATCACAAGCGGGCGATTCGCGTCCTGGTTTTAAACATCGCCAGACTTGAAGTATTGGTTGGAGATGAGATATTGGAATGGGAGAAGACACGATTGATGTCTAACATAATTTCCAAATTTTTCGCTGACTTTCGACGCTTCGGATTCGTCGTCCTGCTTCTTTGCCTGGCGCAAGTTTGCGTCGGATACTCCGTGCTCACGCATGAAGAAGTGGTTGACCTCCTGTGGAAGGACCAGATCCAGCCACTGCTGACGAAGCGCTATCCGGGAACCACCGACGCCGACCTCAAAAAAGCTCACGCTTTCGCCTACGGTGGCAGCTTGCTGCAAGATATGGGGTACTATCCATTCGGCAGCAAATATTTTAGCGATCTCGTTCACTATGTTCGTACGGGAGACTTCGTCGAAGCGCTGCTGGAACAATCGAACGATGTAAACGAATACGCGTTTGCCCTAGGGGCGCTGGCTCACTACGCAGCCGACACCAACGGGCATCCCGCGGTCAATCAAGCGGTGGCGATTACGTTTCCCAAACTGCGTACCAAGTTCGGCAACGCAGTGACCTATGCCGACGATCCCAAGGCGCACATTCGGACTGAATTCGGGTTCGATATGGTGCAGGTTGCCAAAAACAGATACACCTCCGACCGCTACCACGACTTCATCGGATTCGAGGTCTCGAAACCTGTGATGGAGCGGGCCTTCATGCAGACCTATGGTTTGAAAATGTCGGATATTTCCGGCAACGAAGATCTTGCCATCGGGAGTTTTCGTCGCGGCGTTAGCAGGGTGATTCCTGAAATGACTCGCGTGGCCCTGCTCTCGCGAAACAAAGCCATCATCAAGGACACTCCAAATATCAATGAGAAGAAGTTTCTTTACCATCTCTCGCGCGCGAGCTATCAGAAGGAGTGGGGCAAAGGCTACCGCAAGCCGGGATTTGGAACGCGCATCCTGGCATTCTTCTTGAAGATCGTGCCTAAAGTCGGGCCTTTCAAGGCGGTGTCGTTTCAAATTCCCACTACGCAGACTGAAGACATGTACATCAAGAGCATTAACAACACGCTCGACAATTATGCTGCGCTCTTGCGTGACACAAAAGACGGAAAACTTCAGCTGCGAAATTTGGACTTCGACACCGCTAGCGAGACCAAGCCGGGCGAGTACTCGCTGGCGGACAGCACTTACGCCCGCCTGCTGGATGATCTCCACAAGCATCACTTTGACGAGATGACTCCGGAGCTGCAACAGAATATTCTGACTTTCTACACCAATGTCAACGCTCCGATAATGGCAAAAAAAGCCAGCAAAAAAGACATAAAAAAGGCCCAGTCATCGTGGGAAAAAACTTCCCGCGAGATCAGCGAACTCAAGGCCTGGCAGATTCCCCCGACCACACCAGATCAAAACAAAAATCCCGGGAAGAAAGACGACAAGAGCTTGGATAAAACTGACAACAAGAAAGACAACGCTCAGTTAGGTGTTGAGCCGGAAGAGATCCCCAGCTTATGAGTTCGCGACCCCCGACTCCCGCCGTTGGCTCCGAAGACAAATTCTTTCACGCTAAAATTACGAAACGGTTGGATCTCGCCGGCGATCTTTGGGTGATCCGCATTGATCCGGGTGGCGACTTCAAGTTTGTTCCTGGACAATATGCCACGCTGGGTGTGAATGGTCCGGTTAAGCGCTCGGAGCGCGCATATTCCATCGCATCGTCTCCTTACGAAAAGGAACTCGAATTCTTTTTTGAACTTGTGCCTGAAGGCGAGCTGACTCCTAAACTCTACAAGCTACAGGTTGGCGACGAACTGCTGATGCGCAAGATCCCCAAGGGTCGCTTTACCCTGGAAAATAAAGGTGGGCGCACCAAGCATTTGCTGGTCTCCACCGTGACTGGGGTCGCGCCCTATATCAGCTATATCCGAACGCTGTACAAAGACTGGAAAGAAGGAAAGTTCGCGGGAGAGCAGCAACTGTTTCTTCTCCATGGCGCCAGCCGGTCATGGGAGCTTGGCTACCACGAGGAGTTGCAGAACTTTTCGCAAGAAGTTCCGTGGCTCACCTACGCGCCGACCGTGAGCCGGCCGTGGGAGGATAAAGAATGGTCCGGCGAAACCGGACGCGTGGACGATGTGCTTCGCAAATACACCGACCTTTGGGGGCTGACGGGCGCGGATTCAGTCGGCTACTTATGCGGACATCCCACGATGATCGCGAACGGCAAGAGCATATTGGGGCGAATCGGTTTTAGTAAAGATGGGCTGAAGGAAGAAATCTATTGGATTCCGCCGAAAGAAACTGCCAGCTAACTCATCGCACTCATCCATTCGCCGTCTGGTGATGCACGTTGCTGAAGGGTCTGGCGCATAGAAAGCGAACGCGTTTTCAATCGCCACGAAATACTTAGAAAATTGTCGTCTCGACCGACCCGGTTGCTCGCGAAGCGAAGCAACCGGCGAGTGGAGAGACCTGCTTCCGGCTTCAGTGCTGCTCCATCGGCAAGCAGGTCTCTCGACTGCGCAACGCTAGCCGCTTTGCTTCGCTCGAGATGACAGTTTCAGGGAGTTGTCTACAACACAAACCCTGTCATTCCGACCGAGTCGGAGGCTGCGCGCGGCGCAGCGTCCGGGGAGTGGAGGAACCTGCTTTGTGTCGGCGCAAAGCAACTGGCCAACAGCAGGTCTCTCGACTGCGCAAAGCTAGCCGCTTTGCTACGCTCGAGATGACAATGACATGAGACGCTGAACGTCCATGGCGATTGACATCAGTGAAATCTTGTTATGGCGCTCCACTTCGCTCGTCTTACTTGCCTTTCATCATCGGAGCAGATGTCTTTACTCGAATGCTCCCGCAAGTAGAATTTCGGTGTATTGCGAGACCAGTTCGTCTTCGTGCAGCGATCCCTCCGGACGGTACCATTGATAAATCCAGTTGATCATCCCCAAAAGCGCGAAGGCGGCTGCGCGCGGATTTACCGATCCCTTTGACTTGCGCTTCTGTTGCACTTCGGCGATCAGCTTTTCCATAAAGTGGACGTAGTCTTTCTTTCTGCCGTTGATTCGCTTGCGGAGCGGAGGGGGCAGCGGATGGTTTTCGTGCAGCATGACGGTAATTTCGCGATCGCGTTCGCTCAAGACCACGCCGATGTGGAGTTTGATCAGCATCCGCAGGCGTTCTTCAGGGTCGGCAATTTTCACCACCGGATCAATCACTTGCCGCTGTGTGATGTCCATCGCGTGATCCATAAGGTTAAACAGAATCTCGTCCTTACTTTGAAAATGATGATAAAGGCCGCCTTTACTTAAATTTAGCGCCGCTGCGATGTCGTTCATGGAGGTTCCATCGTACCCCTGCTGCTGGAAGAGGCGGGCAGCGATTCGCAAGATTTGCTGTCTAGGGTCGGCGGCGGGGTCGCGAGTCATCCGGCGGACAGAATATACATGGACGGGCCGGAATGCCAACTTTGGC
Source organism: Acidobacteriaceae bacterium (assembly GCA_040003205.1). Lineage (GTDB taxonomy): Bacteria > Acidobacteriota > Terriglobia > Terriglobales > Acidobacteriaceae > JALYIM01. Next base: position 8,215 of record JBDUDA010000012.1, read on the forward strand.
CCGGACTTAATACTGAGCAAACCTGTCATCTCGGCCTGCTTCGGCTTCAGTGGTGATCAGACGGAAAGCAGGTCTGTCGACTGCGCAAAGCGAATCGCTTTGCTCCGCTCGAGATGACAATTTCTTTCTGGGGACAATTTCTGCCCAGCGAATTGACCCTTACGAGACGGGGCTTATCCCGTCTTTAGGCAAATATCACTCTGTCATCCCGACCCGGTCCGGTGGCTGCGCGCAGCGAAGCCCCCGGTGAGTGGAGGGACCTGCTTCCCGCTCTATGCCACCTGACAGCAAGGCTCTCGACTGCGAATCGCTTTGCTCCGCTCGAGAGGACAGTGTTGTGTGTAGGTGGCGGGTTTGTGGGAGATCACGTCTGAGCAGGTCAAAGGCAGCGGACAGGAGTGTCCGCTCTACAACTACCAACGTCTATTCTGGCTTGACATACCAAATGTTGATGATTAGGATAATGGTAAGCCGACCGACCGGTCGGTTTGCAGTCAGCTTCGTCAGTTCAACAGGAGACATTGTGGCCACAGTTTTCTATCAGCATGACGCCAATCCTTCCGCTCTTAAGGGCAAAACCATTGCCATCTTCGGCTACGGCAGCCAGGGACACGCCCAAGCTCAGAATTTGCAAGACAGCGGACACAAAGTGATCATCGGACTTGACCCCACACGTAAAACCGCGCAAGTGGCGAAGGCCGATGGCATGGAAGTCGTCGCGCCCGCCGAAGCAGCGAAGCGTGCGGATTGGATCCAGATTCTTACTCCAGACGAAACGCAGGGAGACTTCTACGAAGCTGCAATCAAGCCGGCGCTGGGTCCCGGCAAAATTCTCGGCGTGTCGCATGGCTTCAGCATTCATTTCAAAACCATTGTCCCGCCCAAAGATGTTGACGTGGTCATGATCGCGCCCAAGAGCCCAGGACATCTGGTGCGGCGCATTTATACCGAAGGGCGCGGCGTGCCGTCACTTCTGGCAGTGCATCAGGACGCGAGCGGACGCGCTCACGAATATGCGCTGGCCTACGCCGACGGCATTGGCTCAACTCGCGCGGGAGTTCTGCAAACAACCTTCAAGGAAGAAACCGAGAGTGATCTTTTCGGCGAGCAGGCTGTGCTCTGCGGTGGGCTGACTTCGTTGATCAAGAAAGGCTACGAGACATTAGTCGAGGCTGGCTATCAGCCTGAGATCGCATATTTCGAATGTCTGCACGAAGTCAAACTCATCGTGGATCTGATTTATGAAGGTGGTCTGGCCCGCATGCGGGATTCGATCTCCAACACTGCCGAGTACGGCGATCTGACGCGCGGCAATCGCGTGGTGGGAGACGACTCGCGGGCTGCCATGAAAAAGATTCTGTCCGACATTCAGGATGGAACATTTGCACGTGAATGGATTGAAGAAAACAAAAAAGGCGGAAAGAATTTCGCCGCCCTGCGTGAAAGCGAACGTCGCCATCCCATTGAAGAAGTCGGCTCCAAGTTGCGCGGCATGATGTCGTGGCTGCAGAAAGATGGCAAAAAAGCTGCGGCCGCAGAGAAGTCCAAGGAGCAGGTTGTAAATGCTTAAAGGGGCAGAAATCGTTTTGCGCTGTTTGCGCGCCGAGGGCGTCGAGCTGGTATTCGGCTATCCCGGCGGCGCAATCATGCCCTTATACGACGCATTTTTGGGCAGCGGAATCAAACACATCCTCACGCGCCACGAGCAGGGAGCAGTATTTGCCGCTGAAGGTCAGGCGCGCGCTACCGGACAGGTTGGAGTTGCTATCGCCACCAGTGGTCCGGGCGCGACCAATCTGGTAACCGGCATCGCCGATGCGAAGATGGATTCGGTTCCGTTAGTTTGCATCACCGGACAGGTGCGCAGTCATTTGATCGGCAGCGACGCTTTCCAGGAGACCGACGTTTTCGGACTCACGCTTTCGCTAACCAAGTGGAGCCGCCTGGTAAAGACTATTGAAGAGATTCCGGTGGTGATCGCTGAGGGATTTCACTGGGCGCGCAGCGGGCGTCCGGGGCCGGTGGTGCTGGATATTCCTACTGATTTGCTGAAGGCGAAGATGGAATTTGCAGGGCCGGTAAAATTTTATCCCCCTGTACAGCCGCCCAAGCCGAACTCCGACACTTCTAAAGCTTTGATCGCGTTGCTAAAAAAAACGAAGCGTCCCGTGGCCTTGGTTGGGGCGGGCGCGAAGATTTCCGGTGCTATCACAGACCTACGGCAGTTGCTGGACACGTTGAATATTCCGACGTTTGCCACTGTTCATGGACTGGGCGCGGTTCCGCCTGAGGCTCCTTATTATCTGGGAATGGTCGGCATGCACGGCACTCGCGCTGCCAATACCGCTCTCCATGAAACCGATCTGCTGCTGATTTTTGGCGCTCGTTTGGATGACCGCGTCACGGGCGAGCCTTCGCGATTTGCTCCGAACGCGTGCATCGTTCACTTTGAAGTTGATCCTGCGCAACTCGATCGCGTTCGTCAGTGTGAGCTGGCGGTGATCGGAGATATGGCCGAGACAGTTCCGGCGTTCCACTCGGAACTTCGTCACGCGTCGCTACCTGATTGGAGCGGGTGGCGTGCGCTGGCTGGCGGTCCCGAGCGCGCCGAGTTAGATTCGCGCGGATTGGCGCAGCCGACCATCCGGCTGCTCGATGAGCTGTTCAAGCGGCTTCCGGAGAATAGCGTGGTTGTTGCTGACGTTGGTCAGCATCAGATGTGGGCCGCGCAGCGTTATCGGTCATCTTCTCCTCGAGGATTTATCACTTCCGGCGGATTAGGCGCGATGGGTTTTGCTTTACCTGCCGCAGTTGGCGTGCAACTTGCCAAGCCAGGGACGACGGTATTGTGCGTCTCGGGCGATGGCGGAATTCAGATGAACATTCAGGAGTTCGCCACGGTGCGGCGGCTGAATCTGCCGATCAAGATGGTAATCGTGGACAACAAATACCTGGGCATGGTGCGGCAATGGCAGCAGCTTTTTTACCAGCGCAATTACGCGGAAACGGACCTTAGCGATAATCCCGACTTTGTAGAAATTGCGAAGGCTTACCGAATCGACGCCCTGAGATTGGGTGAAGAGGCGATGACGGATTTTCCGCTGACCTCCGAGGCTGGAGATGTGCTCGACAAGTTTCTGAATTCGACCGAGCCGGAGTTGCTGGTTTTCGATTGTCATCCAGATGCAAATGTATATCCCATGGTGCCGGCGGGAGCCGCGCTATCGGAGATGTTATTCGAAGAAGAATAAGTTCGAACACGGGAGCAGTGATCATGCACGCATTTCACATTCGCTATCGCAACACGCAAGGCACGCTGATGCGCATCCTGAACGCCGCATCAAGACGCGCGATTGACATGCCGTACGTTCAGGCGTCGCCTCTCGCGGATGCTCACACGGTTACGCTGCTGCTCGAAGTGAACGCGAAACAAATTGGACAATTGAGCCGCGACTGGTACGCGATTGTGGACGTGACCGACGTGCGCTCGGGAGCGCCCTCGCAAGACCTGTTCGAGAAGAGCGAAGCCTGGGGGGCAGCGCCACATCGTCCCGCTGCGGCAGTGTCATCGGGGAGTTCGCTGGCTAGCGCTGCCATGGCGTGAACAGGGGTCTCGTCACAGCTCTGCACGAACGATTTTGCAGTCTTGCTGCCTCCAAATTCAACTCCAACACAAATGTCATGCTGAGCGGAAGAGCCTCTTAGGAACGAAGAGGCTCTGAAGTCGAAGCGTCTCTATAGCACGCTTCCTATGAGGGAATAGGGGTCCCTCGGCCTCGCTCGGGATGACAATGCGGATAGGTTTTGCTCTCCCGATACTTTGATTCTGATATACATTCTCGTGTTCTCCTCTAAATCTATGGACCTCAAACATCGCAGTCGCGGTATTACGGAGGGGCGCGATCGTGCTGGGGCGCGCGCCATGTTCAAGGCTGTTGGATTTACCGACAACGATCTCAGTCGTCCGCTGATTGGCGTGGCCAACACGTGGATCGAGACCATGCCTTGCAATTTTCACCTGCGCCGTCTGGCTGCCAAGGTGAAAGAGGGAGTTCGTGCCGCTGGGGGCACTCCCATGGAATTCAATACCATCGCCATCAGCGACGGTGAGACCATGGGAACGGAGGGCATGCGCGCGTCATTGGTGAGCCGCGAAGTGATCGCTGACTCCATCGAACTGGTGTGTCGCGGACAAATGTTTGACGCCGTGATTTGCGTCGTCGGCTGCGATAAGACGATCCCTGCGGCTGCGATGGCCCTTGCGCGTATGGATATTCCCGGACTTGTTCTTTACGGGGGAACCATTGCAGCCGGAGTCTACAAAGGGAAAGACGTGACCATCCAGGATGTCTTTGAAGCCGTAGGCGCCAACGCCGCTGGGAAGATGAGCGATGCAGAATTGCTGAATCTGGAGAACGTGGCTTGTCCGGGCGCGGGCGCGTGCGGAGGACAGTACACCGCGAACACCATGTCAACTGTGATGGAGCTGATCGGACTTTCTCCCATGGGGTTCAACAGCGTGCCCGCAATGGACCCTCACAAAGACGAAATCGCATTCCGCTGCGGTGAGGTGGTACTGAATCTTTTGAAAAAGGGGATTCTTCCCAGGGACATCCTGACGCGTCCCGCTTTTGAAAATGCGATTGCCGGAGTGGCTTGCACCGGCGGATCTACCAACGCGGTGTTACATCTGCTCGCGATTTCCAGGGAGGCGGGGGTCCCGCTTGAGATTGATGACTTCCAGAAAGTCAGCGAGCGCACTCCTCTGCTTGCTGATCTGAAACCGTCCGGGCGCTTCGTGGCAGCGGACGTACACAAGGCTGGCGGAATTCCAGTCATCGCCAAACGGTTGCTCGACGGCAATTGCGCGGACGGCACGACGCTTACCGTAACTGGAAAAACATTTGCCGAGGAAGCGAACGGAGCCAAAGAGACTCCGGGACAGGAAGTGATTGCTCCGCTCAATCGTCCGCTGAAACAAAGCGGAGGCATCGTCATTCTGCGCGGCAATCTTGCTCCCGAGGGATGCGTTGCGAAGATCAGCGGGCACGAGCGACTCAGTCATCGCGGTCCGGCGCGCGTCTTTGAATCCGAAGAAGACGCGATGGCAGCGGTGACGTCGAAGCGCATTAAGCCCGGAGACGTAGTCGTGATTCGCAATGAAGGCCCCAAGGGCGGTCCCGGCATGCGCGAAATGTTGAGTGTCACCGGGGCCATTGTCGGAGAGGGTCTGGGCGATTCGGTGGCATTGTTGACCGATGGACGCTTCAGCGGAGCTACTCACGGGCTCATGATGGGACACGTTTCTCCGGAAGCTGCTCTGGGCGGACCTATCGGCGCAGTGCGAGAAGGGGATACGATTACGATTGATGTCAATAAACGGTTGCTTCAGATGGACGTTGAGGACGACGTTCTAAAAGACAGGATGTCTAACTGGGTACCACCCTCCCCGCGATATCCAACTGGTGTATTCGCCAAGTATGCCGCGCTGGTATCATGTGCTTCTGAAGGGGCGATTACGCGGCCCAAGTAGATGCAACGAAGTGCGCTCATTACGAAAATTTTTTAATCGCCAGTCAATTCACATCGGCCTCTATCCCCTTTATTTTGTTGTCTTAAGATGTGAGCCAACCAGTGCCGCTTGGTCCACATCTGACTTAAGTGCGGAGTTCCTGGGAGCAGTGTGCTCATGAGAAAAGTAGTCGCTCTATCAATTTCGGTCCTTAGCATTTTGTTTTTGGTCGGTTGCCAGGGTCTTCAAAAGGGCCCGGGTGATTCTTTTCAGCTGACGGTGGTGTCATCCGGAACGGGCGCGGGCAGCATCTCCAGCAGCCCTCTGGGAATAAATTGTGGGACCACCTGTAGCGCAGCTTTCCCGAATAACAGTCAGATAATTCTCACGGCGACTCCAAACCCGGGCGTCACGTTTAGCGGCTGGAGCGGCGCATGCACAGGAACATCCACGTGTAGCGTCACGCTGGCTGGAAACACGACCGTCACCGCGAACTTCGGCACCAGCCTGCTGAGCCTTAATCACATTATTTTCCTTGCTCAAGAAAACCGTTCGTTCGACAGTTATTTTGGAGCGCTGCGCGCTTATTGGGCTACGCATGGATTTCCAGATCAGGCCGTGGACGGCTTGCCGCAGTTTAATCCGGGCGGCACCGCTCCCGCGATTCCGGGATGCGATCCTACTCAGCCTTACCCGGCCTCGAACGTTTGTGTTCCGGACCCTACAAATCCGGTCTCGTCTTTCCATTTGCAAACTATGTGCGTGGAAAATCCCAGTCCCTCGTGGAACGAAGCTCACGTGGACTGGAACTACAACGATCCGTCCGGCTCGTTTTCTCAGGTTTCAGGAGCGCCTGCGGCCCTCAATGGTTTCGTCAAGACCGCAGGAGACGATGCCCGTCAGATCGTCCCACCATTTTTTGACACCAACGGCATTCGCGCCATGGGCTACTACGATGGCGGCGATTTGAACTATTACTACTTTCTGGCGTCGAATTTCGCTACTTCGGACCGGTGGTTCGCGCCCGTCATGAGCCGGACGCCGCCGAACCGCGAATATCTAATTGGCGCGACTTCCGCAGGATATGTTTACCCCGAGGGTGTCAATCCACCGTTCGATAGCGCCCCCATCAGTTCGGCGACAATTTTCCAGGAACTCCAAGCCGCCGGCATCACCTGGAAGATTTATGTACATCCCAAGACGAATCCCGATGGCAGCCAGTGCGCGACGACGCAGTGTCTATACGCCCAGAGCTACATTCAAAGCTTCACCTGGGGACAGACCGTTTTAAGCCAATACCCGCAAAACATCGTGTCCACCGATCAGTTCATTCTTGATGCGCAAAATGGAACCTTACCCCAGGTTGCGCAAATTGAGCCGGCATCGCAGACTGGATTAGACGAACATCCCGCCGACAGCGATCCAACCCCGACGGCTCCGCCCTGTTGCAGCGTGCAGGCGGGAGCGGCGTACGTTTCAACATTAATTAATGCAGTGATGAACGGGCCCAGCTGGAAGGATTCCGCTTTCATTTTCACTTTCGACGAGCCCGGCGGGTTTTACGATCACGTCGCGCCCATTCCTACCGTCAGTCCAGATGGCAAGCCGCCGGTAGATTTATTCAGCGGTGACGTGTGTACCGTAACTACCGGTCCTCTTTGCGATTTCACCGTCACCGGCTACCGCATTCCAATGATTGTAATTTCGCCGTTTACCAAGAAGAATTTTGTATCGCATCTTCCCGCTGACAATACGGCAATTTTGAAGCTCATCGAAAACCGGTTCAGTCTAGCCCCGCTAACTGCTCGTGATGCGGCGCAGCCTGACATCAGTCTCGAGTTTTTCGATTTCGCGGCTGTGCCCTGGAAGACTCCGCCGTCGCCACCTGCGCAGATTACCGGTGGCCAGTGCTATCTGGATCATCTTCCGTAGTAAGGTCGTAGCGAGTTTTGTCATCCTGAGCGGAGCAAGTGTGCTCGCTTGCGACCAGACTTGCGAAGTCGAAGGACCCCTATTGCCCCGCAGCACAGTGGTTATAGGGATGCTTCGACTCTCGAATCTTTCGCGAGCGGAAAATTCGCTTCGCTCAGCATGACAGGGCTTTAGTGTCCGCCGCCACCAGTCAGGTCTCGAACCAGACTGTTCACAAATGCCTTGGCGTCGCCAAAGAGCATCAACGTGCGATCAAGATAATAGAGTGGGTTATCAATGCCCGCGAATCCCGGGCTCATTCCTCGTTTGATAACCATCACAGTGTGAGCTTTATCGACGTCGAGCACCGGCATTCCGAAAATCGGGCTAGAAGGATCGGTGCGCGCGGCCGGATTAGTGACGTCGTTCGCGCCAATGACCAGCGCGACGTCTGTTTGCGCGAAGTCTCCGTTAATATCATCCATTTCAATGAGGCGGTCGTAGGGAATATCGGCCTCGGCCAGCAGCACGTTCATGTGTCCAGGCATGCGTCCGGCTACCGGATGGATGGCAAACTTCACGTCAACTCCGCGCTTGGTGAGAGCGTCGTAGAGTTCCCGAACTTTGTGTTGCGCTTGAGCCACGGCCATTCCATATCCCGGAACGATCACCACACTGTTTGCGACACCTAAAATAGCGGCCGCTTCTTCGGGCACGGCGCTGCGTACGGGCCGGGTTTCCTGTTCAGCTGCGGCTGAAGTCTGTACTTGCCCGAAGGCACCAAAGATGACGTTGGTGAACGACCGGTTCATGGCCTTCGACATGATGACCGAGAGAATGAAACCTGAGGAGCCGTCAAGCGCGCCAGCGATGATCAAGAGCTTACTGTTCAGCACAAAGCCCATGGCCGCCGCCGAAAGTCCCGCGTAAGAATTCAGCAGCGAGATAACCGTGGGCATGTCCGCGCCGCCGATGGGTATGACCATGAACACGCCGAAGATCAGCGGGATGGCAATCATGAATGGGAAGACGTTTCTCGCATCCGGATGCAACACCAGATAGACAGCGAGTCCGATGGAGATAGCCAGCAACGACAAATTGACGAAGTTCTGCCCCTTGTAGGTAATTGGACGTTGCGGCAAAATTTCCTGAAGTTTGCCTGCGGCCATCAGGCTGCCCGTAAAAGTTAGTGAGCCCAGAATCACTTCCATGGACAGCACACTCATCATGAAGGGAGAAACGTTAGGGGAGCGCAGATAAAACTCCGCCGTCCCGACGAGGGTTACGCACAAAGCTCCGAAGGCATGGCTTAAGGCCGTTCGCTGGGGCACGGCTGTCATTTGCACCATGCCGAGCGGGATACCAATGCCCGTCCCGAGCACCAGGGCGATCACGACCCACTTGTAATCAACGATGCCGTGATGCAACAACGTGCCGGCAACCGCCAGCACCATCCCAATTTCGCCGGCCCAAACGCCGCGGCGGGCGGTCGCGGGTGAACTCAGCCATCGCAGCGAAAGTATGAAGAGCGCGCTGGCGACGAGATAGATTACTTCGATGACAGGTTGTGTCACTGGCAGATCGTTCATGGTTTGGCCGGGCGGCTGGATTTAAACATTTTGAGCATGCGATCGGTAATTAAAAACCCTCCCACTGCGTTGCTGGTGGCGGCGATTATGGCGATGGTTCCGAGCGCAGTGGACAATGTGCTCTTGTGCTCGCCAGCGAGGACGATGGCACCGACCACGGCAATCGCGTCCAACGCGTTCGTCAAAGACATCAGAGGCGTGTGCAGCAACGGCGAGACCCGCTTGATCACTTCGAAGCCAATGAAGCCCGCCAGCATGAAAATAAAAAGACCGTCAATCAGTTCCGAACCCATTTTGTTTTCTGCCTCCACATCGGACCGAAACGCGATTTCGCAACTCACCCTGAGATGCCTACAGCTTAAACAGTTGCCGGGGTCTCGAATGACTCCAGCACTCTCTTATTCACGACTTTCCCATCACGCGTCACCAAGGTTTCACGAGTGATATCGTCCTCGGTATTGAGTTGCAATTTGCCATCCTTCACAAGATGGAGCAGGAACGTGCTGATGTTTCTCGCATACATCTGACTCGCGTGATAAGGGATGCCGCTGGCAACGTTGACTCGCCCAAGGATAGATACGCCGTTCTCAACGACCGTTTCGCCGGCGCGGGTGAGCTCGCAATTTCCTCCGCGCTCAGCCGCCAAATCAAAGATCACGGAACCCGGCGCCATGCCTCGTACCATCTCAGCGGTGACAAGCACGGGCGCCTTTTTACCTGGGATTACCGCCGTCGTAATCACGACGTCGCTCTCGGCAACCACCTTGCCAAGCAGTTCGCGCTGCTGCTTGTAAAAAGTTTCGTCCTGCGCCTTGGCGTATCCACGAGCGTCCTGGGCATCGGAGGCTGCAATCGCAAGTTCAACGAATCTTGCTCCCAGGCTCTGGACCTGCTCTTTCACGACCGGACGCACATCGTAGGCGGAAACGACCGCTCCTAGTCTGCGCGCGGTGGCTATTGCCTGAAGGCCCGCAACTCCAACGCCAATGATCAAGACTCGGGCGGGGGTAATAGTGCCCGCCGCCGTGGTTAGCATGGGAAACAGCCGGGGAGAGGTATCCGCCGAGACCAGCACGGCCTTGTATCCGGATATGGTTGCCATGGCTGACAGCGCGTCCATACTTTGGGCGCGCGTGGTGCGCGGCATCAATTCGACTGAAAAAGATGTAACTCCAGTTCCGGCGATTTGCTGGATAGTTTCGCGCGAACCTAACGGCCTCAGAAATCCGATGAGCACCTGCCCGGAGCGCAGCAAAGACAGATCGGATTCTCCGGTACGGTCATTCGCGCCGTGACACAGCACTTGTGCAATGACATCGGCTTGAGCAAAGACATCGCCACGCGCCGGCAGGATCTTGGCTCCTTTTTCAACGTATTGCGCGTCGGGATAGCCCGCGAGTTCTCCCGCGCCAGCCTCAATGACCACCGTCAGTCCGGCTTTTGTCAGAGTAGCAATGGCGGCGGGAACCAGCGCGACTCGCCGTTCGCCCGGGTAACTTTCTTTTGGGATGCCAAGAATCAAATGCGACTCCCTTTCACGGGAACTTGAGAATTCCGTATTGTACCCGCTAATTCAATTTGCGGAAGATTGTTGATCGACCCCGCACAAATGGAGCTCGGAAGTTACCAAGGTGCGGAAAGTCGAAAACTGGCACAAAAGTCGGGGTTTTTCAGCACCGATGTTCACCCTTTAGAATCCGGGGTAATCTGGCCCTTTCCCGATTTGTTCGCGATACTGTTGCCGGGAGGTTTCCGCCTTGCGTTCGTCGCGAAACATAATGTTAGCGGGCTTCGGACTGCTGTTAGTCCATGCCCTGGTGCTTAGTGTGCTCGGCACCAGCCGTCCTGGGCCTTTTCTTTCCGACCTCATTCAATTGCTGATTGGCGTGACTTTGCTTGTTGCCTGCTCTCAGGCCGGCGGACGCTCGGGAAACCTTGGCCGGCATTTCTGGCAATTAGCCAGAATAGCGTTTTGTTTGTGGGTGGTCGCGCAGGCGCTTGGGACCTATCAGGACATTTTTCCTGGCTCCATATTCATCATGTGGGCCGTCAACCTGCTATTTTGCTTTTGGTTCGTCCCGCTGGCGATGGCGCTATTTTTGGATCCAGATTACGAACCCAAAGCGTTTGACACTCTTCTGATCCTGGATTTTGTGCAAGCCATTCTTTTCTGTCTGGCTGCCTATCTTTATTTTTTTTACATTCCTTCCCGTTCGGACGGCGGCGCAGAGCTTGCGCACTCGGTCTGGACGCCATACTTCATCGGCTACGGGCTACTTGCTGCCGCCTTCCTGCTGCGCGCGTTCGCAAGTTCTTCGGACGTTGTGAGGGCTTTGATGGGAAGGATCGGATTCTACTTGTTTGCGTCCGAGATGATGGACGCGTTCTATTATTACGGACCCGGAAGCCATATGAAAACCGGAGCCTGGTTCGACATTTTCTGGAGCTTGCTGCTTCTAATGCCGCTGGTCACAGCCGCCACGTGGAACAAAGCTGAGCTTCCCAAGCCGGAATCTGAAACTCCTACTCGCGTGGGAAGCCTGGTGATCGCGCAACTTTTTCCTCTGATTTATCCGCTACTCATACTGATCATGTTCGCTGAGATCGCACACGAGCGGATCACGCTGGCGGTAGTGGTTGTTCTGGTCTCGTTCGTGTGCTCCAGCGCCAGACTGCTGGTGACACATCATCGTCTTCTGAGAGCTAAGGAAGCTCTCCGGCGCGAGGCATCGCACGATGGCTTGACTGGGCTTTTGAACCGGACGGCGATTCTGCGAATTTTAGAAACGGAACTGCTGCGGGCCGAACGGGACGGAACCACCGTCGGGGTCATCATGGCCGATGTAGACCACTTTAAAACTGTGAACGACACCGGCGGGCACGCCGCAGGGGATGTTGCCCTACGCATTGTGGCAAGCGAGGTGGCGGCTGTACTTCGGCCTTACGACTCGGTGGGACGCTATGGCGGCGAAGAGTTCCTGATCGTGGCTCCGGGCTGCGGCATGGAAAAAACCTGGGAATTGGCTGAACGCATCCGAAACTCAGTCGCGAGTTCCACAATTTCCATGGCCAGCAGCCGTCTGGCGATCACTCTCAGTCTCGGCATAGTTGCCAGCGGTGAAATCTGCGATCCGGAAGCGCTTCTGAGCGCGGCAGACACGGCCCTCTATCAGGCTAAAGAAGCGGGCCGCAATCAAGTTCAACCTCGCCCCGCAGGAATTGCTTCAGGTCCCTCCGAACTCAAGCCTGGCCGGAACTTTTGGCTGTAACGATGGTTTTGCATCAAGCAAGCCAGAGCGGCCCTCAGACGATCCATAACCCTACGTTATAACGGTTTCGTTAGCACGGGGTATCAACATGATCGTGGATTTTGACAGCTTCAGGGCAAGCTGAGGCAATATCCGCATCACTGCTATGATCGAACTCAAGTCCTGCCCACATGAAATTTCTTTCCCACTCTGCTGTTTTACGATTTATTGCGATCTTCAAATTCGCCAAGGCAATCCTATTCCTCCTGGTGGCGGCAGGGGCGCTGAAGATGATGCATCAGGACGTGGGCGATGCTTTGGAGCATTGGGCGCAGGTCTTCGGGCTTGACCCCGACGGTCGTGTCGTCGGCGGACTAATTCAGAAGGCTTCGGGACTTACTCCCGGGCATCTGAAAGCGGTCAGCGTTGCCAGTGTGATCTATAGCAGTGTCTTTTTTACTGAAGGTATTGGACTCTGGTTGCTAAAGCTGTGGGCGGAATGGCTTACCGTCATCGTGACCGCTTCACTCGTTCCACTGGAAGTTTACGAGATCTATCGTCACGCCACTCCGCTTAAGTTTGTGGTGCTCGTCATTAATGTGGTGATTGTGGTTTATCTCATCGCCCGGATTCGTGATAAATCGGGCCAAAAAAATGCAGGGCACTGACGAGAATGTCAGCGCCCTTCTTGAACAATCCGATTTCCGCGATTTAGTATCTTCCCGCCCCTGACTCATAACCTACGCGGTATCCGTTTGCGTACTGCGCCCGGTACGCTTCTTTGTTGCCATACTCACTACGATACCCATGGTCCATGTCGTCGTAGCGGCCACGGGGTTGAGGATTGTATGGCTTGCCGCTTTGCGCATCCTCGCGAGCTACCGAGGAGCCGTCCTGGTATCCGATTTCATAGGCGGAATTTCCATACTGGCCGTACTGTGATCCCTGGTCATAGCTGCCGCTGGGGTAGTAGCCACCTTCATCGCCGCGATTTCCCCCACGATTTACGGCTTGATAGCCGGACTGGAATCCGCTGCGATAGCCGTCTCGATACCCGTCCTGAAAATATCGCACGGGGCCCATCCAACGCTGGTAGCCGCGGGTTGCGTCCTGCAAGTCACCGACGTTTATATCGCCGGGATCGTTTTCACGGCCTTCATGTTTTCCTTTGCTGTATCCGTCGCGGTAGCCGCTCTGGTATCCGTATTGACGCGCCTGCTGCCCACCACCGCGTTGGGAATAGCGATCTTCATCGTCGTATTGCGCGGTCGCAAAACTGCCGAGCAGTGGGGCAGTCGCCAAGGCCAGCACTACGGTTAAAACTCCCTGCATAACTCTTGATCTTTTCATTTGATCTCCCTTCCACAATCAAATTCGTTCGTAAGCACAAATCCTCTGCTGAACTACGGCCTGCCAACGCCGATCTTCAGATGCTTCCGGCTGTCGAATGCGATGCTCATGCGCTTAACGGAAACTGCGAAAATAAGGGGCCCATTTTAAACGCCTCCAGGTGGTAATTTTCAGCGCATATCTGAAAACCCTCCAGTTCGCATTTAGTCGCGACGCCTCGGAGAATTTTCTTAAGCATGGAAGTTACGCGTGGATTACAGCTCATCTACCGGACTCTGGACGACAATCTAAGGGATCGAGGCAAATATACCGTCCAAGGTTCGGCAGCTTATAATTCGGCGAACGCATGAAGCTGGCTCCCGGAACTACCCTTGGTCCTTACGAAATCGTCGCACCGCTGGGTGCGGGCGGCATGGGTGAGGTTTATCGTGCTTCGGACCCCAGGCTTGGACGAAGTGTTGCAATAAAAGTTCTGCCTTCCGCCCTGTCTTCCGATCAGGACCGGCTTCGACGCTTTTCTTTGGAAGCCCGCTCCGCCAGCGCTCTGAACCACCCCAATATAGTGACAGTCTTCGATATCGGGTCTTACCAGGATTCTCCATATCTGGTGACGGAGTTGTTGGAAGGGCAAAACCTCAGAGAACTTTTGAGCTCGCAGAAACAACTGGGCCAGAAAAAAGTGGTAGATCTGGGAGTTCAAATCGCGAACGGCCTTTCCGCCGCTCACCAGAAGGGGATCGTGCATCGCGATCTGAAGCCCGAGAATCTTTTTCTCTGCAAAGACGGCCGCGTGAAAATCCTCGACTTCGGGCTCGCAAAGCTCATGGAGCAGGATGGCCATAACAACTCTCATGATGAAGCGCCCACGGTCACCGCAGGCACCGACGCGGGCACGGTGCTGGGCACGACCGGATACATGTCGCCAGAGCAAGTCCGCGGGATAGCGGCCGATCCGCGAGCAGATATTTTCAGCTTCGGCGCCATTCTTTACGAATTACTTTCGGGCCAGCGCGCGTTCGGTGGAGAGTCCGCAGCCGACATCGCGAGCGCGATTCTCAAGGAGGATCCCGCCGAGATGTTCGCGCTCAATCCCCAAGTATCGCCTGCTCTCGACCAGATCGTGCGGCACTGTTTGGAAAAAGATCCCGGGGACCGCTTTCAATCCATCAAGGACCTTGGTTTCGCGTTGTCCTCGGTTTCAACGCTCTCGGGAGTATCCCCTGCCGCACATCTTGGAGAGATTGAAGGTACTCGGACCGGAAAGAAAATGCTCTTGTGGAGCGCGCTCGCACTGCTGTTGGTAGCTTCGGGCTTGTGGCTGGCACGTTCAAGGTTCAAAACTGCCTCCGCTCCACGGATTGTCCGCTCCGAACGAATCACGGATTTTGTCGGCCTCGAGGAGTTCCCCGCCATTTCACCGGATGGCAAGTCGGTCGCATTTGTTTCGGATGCCGGCGGCAAACGGCAGTTATGGGTGAGATTGTTGAGCGGAGGCAGCCCTTTACAACTGACTCACGATGCGATTGAGCATCTCTATCCGCGGTGGTCGCACGATTCTGCTTCTCTGATTTACTATTCCGCGCCGTTGCCAGAGCAGACGCAGGGTATGTTATGGGAAATATCCGCTCTGGGAGGATTCCCCCGGCAACTCACCAGCAGCATGAGCGGAGCCGACGTGAGTCACGAGGGCAGCAAGCTGGCGTTTTTCAGATTAGAAAATGGCACCGTCAAGCTGATGAGTTCCGATCGCGACGGAAGCAATCCTAAAACGTTGCTGCAATCTCCGATGAATTCCGAACAGCCCAGCTTCGACTTTTCTTTTCCGCGCTGGTCACCGGATGATAAATGGATTGCGTACCAGCATGCCCTGGCCATGTGGTCGGATGATCTTTATATGGTGTCCGCATCGGGCGGCGAACCTCGTCAACTGACTCACGAGGGGCAGCTCATGGGAGGTCTCACATGGACCGGGGATGGCGCCGGAATCGTTTACAGCTCTGCGCGAGGCGCAACAGTTCTTTATCTGCCTACGCTCCAGCTCTGGCTTACAAAACCTGGCGAGGATAATCCCCAACAATTAACTTTCGGAGATACGGTGTACGAACACCCCGATGTTTCTGGCGGGCGGGTTGTTTGCAGCCGCCGGAGCATGCAATTCGACATCTGGAAATATCCCACGGGCGATGACCCCAGGCGTAATGTGCTTCAAGGGCAACGCATTACGCAGCAGAGCGGCAGCGTCTATACGCCGACGATTTCCCCGGACGATTCGGAGATCGCTTTTCTTTCAGATAGCGGAGGCCATGGCAATATCTGGGTAAAAAATTTGAAGACCGGTGATCTGCGTCAGATTACATATGAGCAGGACACCCGCAATACAGTCGGCACCCCGGTGTGGTCCCCGCACAGCGACAAGATTGCTTTTGCCACCACTCACAAGATAACGAATTGGGCCAGCGTGGGATATTCGCAGGTAGATTCTGACGGCGGCAACCTGCGCAGTCTGGTGGAGAAGGGAGCGTGGGGGGCATGGTCCGGGGACGGACGTTTTCTCTACTACGCCGAGGCCCTCCCGACAGAGGTTTCGAAATCCAGCCGATTGATGAAAATTTCCGTGGATGGCGGAGAACCGGTCGCTGTCCGCAACGAACGCGCAACCGGACCGGCCCCTGCCGGCGATGGTTCGGCTCTTTATTACGTTATGGCCTTGGAAAACCTTACCGGAGGACTCGATTTCGAGGTGCGCGAGGCGCGTCCGGAGAGTGGTCCCTCCCGGAGACTAGCCAGAATCTCCGCCGGCCGCGTG
>JBDUDA010000149.1:0-7446 GCA_040003205.1 Acidobacteriaceae bacterium
GGATTGCATTACGAGACTACGGACACGAATCCTCTCCATCAAGCTGTCGCCGGCGAAGTTCAAGGCATGATCAAGGAGTATCGCGAAACCGAGACAAAACATCTCGGCTACTCGCGGCTGAAGGACTCTGACATTTTGCGGGCGCTGGTATTTCTTCTGCGTCTGGCACAGACGCGCACCTCGGGGAGACCGAAATCGCGTGCGTTTGTGGATTTTGTGTTCGCGCAATTCCCCAGTGAGAATTCCAGTGTTCAAGAAAATAGCAGACTCATCGCTCCCTGACCCGGCTGACTCTGCAAAATAGAGTCTTCATTCGGGTCTAATCTTCCGCACGGCCTGCCCGTCAGGGAGTGCAGCGAGCAGTTCCTCGATAGTCCGATTCAGCGTGGGATGCCGAACTTCGGAAGCGATTTCAGCTAGCGGTTGCAACACAAATCGTCGCTCCTGAAGTGCAGGATGTGGAACTGACAGGCCGGGCATTTCTACGACCTGGTCTCCCAACAACAGTATGTCCAAGTCAATGATCCGTGGCCCTTTTTTTATTTCGGTCAGTCCCCGTGTTCTTCCCATTTCTCGCTCAATGTTGAGCATGTCGGCCATTAGCTGTTGCGGAGTTTTTTCTGTTTGTACCTTCACAGCGCAATTGACAAACCAGGGCTGGTCGGTGAATTCCACCGGCTCGGTCTCGTAGAAGGAAGACACTGCCAGGACGGTCATGGCAGCCTTAAGCTGCGTGATCGCAGCATTGAGGTTCGCAACCGGAGTGTTGAGATTGGATCCAAGCGATAGGTAGGCAATCGTTTGCAATTTTCAGTTCCCAACTTTTTTTTTCTCCGAGACGCCCTGTTTGGAAAAAGGGCACGACTTTTTCATGCCGCGGAAAGAGCAGAGATTTCTCAGTCGCCCGAAGTCTTACCCCTGCCTCAGCGGCTGAAGCCGCCACGCAAAAATAACATTATCGCAGCGCTGAAGCGCTGCGCCACCAAATGCTGCGCCACCCAACACTGCGCCACTCCGCCGCCCAACGCGCCGTTGACGCGCGTGGTTTAGGCGCGCCGCCATTCCCCATGATTCCGTGGAAGTCTTTCTAACGGCGCTGCTGCTAGCAGGTATCAGCCTTGTGACTTGCGACAGCAAACTTATCGCATAGGCTGGTAGAAAATCTACTGCCGGGTGAAAGCAATGTTATCCATTCACGACAGAATTAACCGCATACAGCGTTTAGTGCGGATGCTGGAAAAAGACGCGCCTTTGCTCGCGATTCGGGTCGCCGAATTGACTCCGGAGCGTCAGCATTCCGCCAAGAGCTATGCAGAACGGCTACGCGCCCACGCTCGGGCTGAGCTTGAGAAGTTATTAGCTCAGGGCTCATTCCACAGTTCGAATGACCACACGCCTCAGGCTGCGGATTAAGCCGAGAAGCATTTAAGCTAACTGATGTGACACTGAGTGAATTCCGATCTCAGAAGCTGGTGCATGCTCTTCCACGGTAGTCTTCTCCCATAAAGTGCTATCGCGAAGCAGTCGGGAAACCAGGGCCGTATGCATGGCGTGGCCGGCACGGTCGGCTACTACATTCCCTAAAATCTGTTTTCCCAACAACGCCAGATCGCCAATCAGATCCAGCACTTTGTGGCGCACGAATTCATCCGAAAATCGCAATGGCGGATTCATCACGCCTTCGCGCGTAAGCACAATTGCATTGTCGGCCGATGCGCCGCGAATCAACCCTTGTTGCCGCATGGCGTCGGCTTCGTGCAGAAATCCGAATGTGCGCGCGGGAGCAATCTCGGAAAGATAGCTCTCGCTCTCCAGATCAACGCAGAACGTCTCTTTGCCAATCAGCGGATGGGGAAAATTAATGGTGTAGGAAACGGAATACACCGACGCCGGATAAACCGCAATAAACTTATCGCCCTCCCGCAACTCTAGTTCGCGGCAGATGCGCAGATAAGTCCGAGGACGGCGCTGCTTGCGGGTCCCAGCCTGCCGAATGAGGGTCACAAAAGGAGACGCGCTGCCATCCAAAATCGGCAATTCCAGATTGTCTAGCTCCACAATCGCGTTATCAATGCCGGTACCAATGAAGGCAGACAGCAAATGTTCGGTCGTGGAAATCAGAACGCCCTTTTTCATCAAACTGGTGGCATAGCTCACTCGAGCCACATTCCGGCTGATCGCCTCGACCTCAAAATTGTCGAGGTCAGTACGACGAAATACAATTCCGGAGCCTGCACCCGCAGGCAATATGCGAAGCTTTACGGGTGCGCCGCTGTGCAGGCCAAAGCCTTCGCACTCTACCGGAGCCGCAATTGTCTGTTCTGTGATCAAGCTTTAGAGCGAGTCTACAGGCGGGAGATGATTAAAGGCTGTGGTAAATTAACCACGCTTAATCAAACAAATGTCATGCGCTGAGCGACAGAGTCGTTCACGTAGTGAACGACGAGGGAGTCGAAGCATCCCTATAGCCTCTAAGATAAACGTGGCGTTAGGGATCTTAGGGGCAGGAGGCGCGTGCGAACTTCCACGAAATCGAGGGGGATAGCCCCGGGTTACTTCTTTGGTGCAGACTCCGCGCTTTTCGACGACGACCCCGCCACGAACAACGAATCCGGCAGGCCCTGGTTATAACTGGCTTTATTCATAAAATCCTGGCTGGTCATGGCGCCGTTGCGATATTGCGTGACATTGTATGGCGTCATAATCCCTTGAATTTCGTGGTAGTTGTCGTAGGTGTCTTCCTGCACATCGCGGAGTTGGTCAGCAGAATTTCTCCAGCTGAATGACTTTTTAATCGGCAGATGAGTATTCACGTCCAAATACAAAATTACCGAATCGTTGTCGGCATCGAAGATGGTGACCTGGTCCGAAAGTTTCTGATCGGCGATTGTCTGACCACCGTAAAAGTAGGCGGCCCCGGTAGCGTTCATCCACTTCTCTATGACCGTGCGCAAAGAGTGCCGGCGCGCCCGTAGATAGTTTTCCATGATCTTCGGATCTTGTGCCTGCAAGCCTTTGTAAGTGTTTTCGTGGCCTTCGTCCCCGTTGTAAATTTCCACGATGTCACGTTTTTTGCTGAGCTCGAGTCGAAGTTTGTCAGGCTTCTTCCAGAATCGCCAGTAATATCCGCCGCCACTGACCTGATCATTGTGGAGTACGAAGTCCCTGCCCTGGCTGGTGCCGTCTTTGGCATCCAGATATGCCTGGCCGCCAAGGGCTTTCACCATCTCATCCAACAGGACTTTGGCTTTACCTGCGTTAGATTCGTCCTGAGATTGCGCAATCGGATTCGTCTGCGAGACAGCCGTCGAAGCGATGAGAACCACGAACAGCAATATCAAGTGAAAGCGCCGCATTTTGCCTATTTGTCTTTCGAACAATGCTGAAACACTTATTCGCATTCTTCTAAGATGCGTCGTGAAGTGCCCAGCGTTAACCGGCCAACACCGCTCCGCCGTTCACATTGAACACTTCTCCAGTAATAAAGCCGGCATGGGGAGTACATAAAAACAAAATTGGAGCGGCGATTTCCTCCGGCTTCCCTACCCTGCCAAGTGGGATCGTCTGAAGTACCGCCCTGCCAGTTTCGGCGTTGCCCAAGGTTGCCGCCGACATATCGGTCTCAACCCATCCAGGAGCCACGGCGTTCACATAAATACTGTCGGTCGCGAGCTCGGACGATAGCCCCTTGACCATACTTAAGAGTGCGCCCTTGGTGGCAGCGTAGTCACAGTGAAACGCTTCCCCACGTTGTCCGGCGGTAGAACTGACGAGAACGATGTGTCCCGCCGCACTCCTCGTCCTTCCTTGCTTCTTCATCTGTGCCACGGAATGTTTGACGAGCGCAAAAACGCTGTTGAGATTTATCGCTACTGTGCTGCTCCACTGCTGGTCGGGCATTTTGTCAATTGGCTGATCTTCGGACGGCCACACGCCATGATTGGCCACCAGAATGTCGAGGCGTCCAAATTTGGCGACAGTGTCCTTCACCAGTCGTTCCGCGGTCTCGGTTCCCGCCAGATTGCAAGGGGCAGTTGCGCACCGCTCCGAACCTAAGTCTTTGACAAGCTTCTCAGCCTGGTCTTTAGCTTTTTCATAATTGAAAAATACTTTGGCCCCGGCGCCGACGAACATGCGGACAGTAGCGGCGCCGATGCCCCGAGAGCCTCCGGTAACGAGCGCAACTTTTCCTTCGACTGAAAGATTCATGAATACAGTTTCCGATGTTTCGAAGGGAAGTTGCAAGCGGAACCGCCAACGAAGATTGGCGACGGACAAGTCTACGGCAAGTTGGGCAAAAGCTTTTCGGCACGCAGTTCGCGAATCAAAATTCTTACCAGCATCCCGTCCAGGCGAACTCCGCTGAGCTTATTCAATTCCGCCAGTGCCTGTTCCGGACCTTTGGAAGCACCGTAGGAACGTTCGCTCACCATGTTGGCATAGACATCGGCGATCGCCACGATCCGCGCCCACAGGGGAATCTCCTCCCCGCGCAAGCCAGCTGGATATCCAGTACCGTCAAATGCTTCGTGATGAGATTCAATGGCTTTCTGGACCACATCGCTGGCGGGCAGCGCCGCGACAATAGACGCACCCAGCCGAGTGTGAGCTTTCAGCTTCGCAAACTCAGGCTCCGTTAACGGGCCAGGCTTATTGAGGACTCGCTCCTCGACGAATATCTTCCCAACATCGTGGATGCGCGCAGCATAAACCAAGTCGGATATCTCCGCCGCCGTCAGGCGCAGAGCGCGGGCCATGATTTCGCAATATCTCCCAACTAAATCACCATGGCCCGCGCCGTACATTTCTCGCGATTCCGCCATGTGTGCCAGTGCCTCGATGGATTCCCGCAGCACCTGGACATTGCAGTTTTCGTCGCCGCCGCAAAGCTTTCGCAGCGTCGTAACCAGCTCTTCAAGTTGTTCGTCGCTGGTATGCTCGCGTTGTAGGAAGCCTTCGATATAGCCCGAGACCAGCAGGCGCTGGCCGGCGCCAACTTCATCGTTTGTGAATTCCTCCGCAACGGAAACCTGGTTTCCTCCCGCCTTCTTGGAAACGTACATGCCGGCATCCGCCACCCGAATAATGTCTTCCGCGGAAAAACCATGCACCGGGAAACTTGCAACGCCGAAACTTCCGGTAATTTCATGCTCGTCGAGCATAGGATCGGTCGCCAGCCACAATCGCAAACGTTCCGCCAAAATCTGCGCCTGCTCCATCCCAGTTTCAGGCATCAGGATGATGAACTCATCGCCGCCATAGCGCGCAACTATGTTGGATTGCCGGCACTTTTGCTCCAGCAGCCGTCCCACTCGCGCCAGCACCAGATCGCCTTCGAGGTGTCCGAGCGAATCGTTCACTTCCTTAAATTTATCCAGGTCGAGCAGCACGATCGAAAACGGACGCCCTGAGCGCGAAGCGCGCTTCCATTCCGAGGACAGCGACTCCCAGAAAAACCGCCGCGTCTTGATGCCAGTCAGTCCATCAGTGATGGACTGCTGCTGAAGTTTTTGAAATACAAAAGAATTATGCAGGGCCGTGGCCAGCAAGTCCGCCAGCGTGTTCATAATCAATACGTCATGAGGAGAAAACGCGCCCTGCTCGCGGCTCTCCACGTTCAAAACTCCCAGCAAACTGTCGCTGTAGGCGATGGGGATGCACAAGACCGCGCGCGAGTCCGGCAACACTCCCTGCAACTGTCCCTCGCCCGTGGTCTGGACTAAAGCAGTCTCCCCGGTGCGTGCAACCCGGCCTAGAATGCCTGTGCCTAATGGGATGCGCTTACCTAACGCGCCCGCCACGGTACCCGCCTCGGCTTTGATTTCGATATCTTTGGTCGCGTAATCGAGGATCCCGATTCCAATGTGGTCGAAGCGAAAGTTGCGTTGAATGTGACCGACAATTTCAGCCATCATCTGTTCCGCATCTTCACTGGAAATCGCTGTCTTTGAAATGCTGTTCAAGAATGCCAGTTGTCGTGATCGCCGCTGCTCGTCCGCGAACAGGCGGGCATTCTCGATAGCGACCGAAACTTGTCCCGCGGCAGTTTGCAGGACTTCCAAATCGCGCTCCTCGTAGACATATTCGCGCTCACCATTGATAGCGGCCATAACTCCGGCCGGCCTGCCTCCGAAGAGAATCGGCACGGCACAAAAACATTTCACAGGCTTCTCGGCCATCATCGTCAATCCGAGACGCTCCACCGCCTTTTCTACATCGGACCGAATCAACAGCGGCTGCCCGGTACGAATCACATATTCGGATAACCCATTGCTGAATTTGCGCGCTCGCTTCGGCAGCATCGCACCCATTTCAACTTCCAGCTCGAACTGAAGATTGTCGCCCTCCTGAAAGGCGACGTAGAAATTGCTGGTATCAAAAATCTGTCCCAACTCTTCCTGGATGGCTCGTAAAACCTCTTCCTGGTCGAGTCGTGAACTGATTGCCTGTCCAATCTGATTCAATAGCGCGTACTCTTTGGTCCGTCGCTGAGCATCGTGCATGACGACGTAATTTTCCAGCGTCAATCCAATTTGCAGCGCCAGCCCGATCAACAGCCGAAGATTGGACGAGCCTAAAATGCGGCGTTCAATGTGAGGAAAAAGTAGAACTCCGAAATTATGTTCGCGCGTCTGAAGGCTAACCGCTGTCACACTGCGAATGTTTTGCTCGCCCAGCAAAGTTCTGAGCTTCTCAAACCCGCCGCCCGGAAGAGTGGGCAATGGCTCTGACATTTCCGCCAGATTGTGGAAGGTCACGAACCCACCCCGGCGGTACGCCAACTCACTCACGTATTCGCCGGTTCCAGTTTTTTCAAGTTGGTCCAGGAATTCCGGCGAAAAGCCACGCTGGACGCACGGAAGCAAAGCTCGCCAACGCTCCGCAACACAAATCAAAGCATGGTCAGTAGGAAGCGGCGCCACCAGCCGGTCCAAAATACTCTGCACGGTGGGCGTGATCTGTTCGGCGGATAAAAGCTGCTTGGGATCTGCCCCCAGCGTTGAAAACGCAAGCGCATTTTCCTGCACCGCGTTGCGTTCGTTCTCGAACAGAACCATCACCATCGCGATGCCAAGCAGCATTTGGGGAACCGGGCCGAGCAGGTGGCCGGCCGTTCCAACGACCTCGAGGAATGGCCCCCGCAATTGACCGAACGCCATTAGAACTGCCCAGAAGGCCAGCGAAACCGCCAGCAGAGTAAACGCGACGGAGTTTCTGCGCTGCGCGCTGCGATAAAAATAAAGCGAGCAGTAAAGCATCACCCCGGCCAGGCCAATTTCCATGCGGTAGTGTGGATTAATTGTGCTCTCGGGACGAAAAATGCCCCCCACCATGTGTGCGCGCAGGTTCCAGTACGCCAGTCCCGCGCCGGCGATGACGACCGCAATTTCATACCAGCGCAGGCGGAATTTTTCCCGCCGCTCCGGCCCCGTCATCCTCTTCATC
>JBDUDA010000150.1:0-7369 GCA_040003205.1 Acidobacteriaceae bacterium
GGTCATGAGTCGCGTCTTGTCCATCGTTACCAGGTAGGAAGCGCTCTTAATATCTTGCGACGTCACGTCTGCCAGGTCTCCGCTCTTTACCGCGGATTTCATGTTGTTGTCCGCCGTGACCGAGAATACTCCGCGCTGGTTCAGAGTAAATATCAACCCGCCCAAGGTATCCAGGCCACTCGGCGTCAGGTTCGTGCCCGATGCGCTCAAGTCCCAACTCACCTGCGCGTTGGAATCCCCAGGTGCGGTGATCGTGAAAACCTTGTTCGCAATTGAAAGCGTCACACTCGACGCTGTTGTCCCCGTGTAGCGGATTGTGAAGGCATTCGGAAAAACGAAATACTGATGCGACGCCGAGTGACAATTCACGTCCCAACCCGAATTGATCCAGGATTGAAAAGTTGATTTCAATTGCTGCGAGAGGTCATAGCCCGTCACTACCGCGATACTTAGAGGGACGTTCTTTGCCTGAATCATCGGAAGCAGCGCTTGAATGTACTGGTGCGACCCGTCCACCAGTCCGGGATCGTCGTAAGTAACCGTCACCCGCGCCGGATACTGCATGAAATTGCGCACTCTCGGAGGCGTATCCGCCGCCAGATTATTTCCCCCGTTGATTGGCCCGGGCGTTCCAGTGATGTCCGTTGAGATTCCCGTCGCCAGATTGTTCGCATAGAAATGGCAGTACGAATAAGTCACCGCCGCCGTGTTGTCCATCAGGCCATAAGTCCGATTCGCGTAGGCACGGCAATTTTTCAATTCAATCGCCGTGGCTGCTCCGTCAAACCTGTAGCCCACATAGTTGCGATGCGAATCCGTGTTGTAAATATGGATGTCTCCCGGAGTTCCGCTCGGATGCACATAAAATCCGATCGGCACAGTCGCGTTGGGAATCCGGCTATCGCTCATCATGTTAGCCAGCCAGATGTGATCACTCGCTCCCTGTACCTGCACCCCGTATCCGTCGTACCAATCCAGCTTGATGTGCTGGATTTGCAGATAGCTCATGCCGTTGATATTGATCAGCGCCTGGCCGCTCAGCACCATTGGCGTTACTGAAGCGTAATAGCTTGCGGGACTCCCTCCCGCCGACCATACATAAAGGTTCTGAGCCACCGCGTCGTAGTACCAGTCTCGATCGTGAGCCAGCAAATTCTGCGCGCTTTTGCCATTGCCCCAAATTGTCCCAAAGCGCACGAAATTCAGTTGCGAAATCGCTTGCGTCGTGCTCAATGCAATTTGCCACACGCTGCCGGAAACATTCGTCCATTGCGCCGCCGTCGTCGCGTATGCGCCCGTGAATTCCGGAGGCCGGCCGCTGCCATAAGCATCGAACTTAATTAAATTTCCAGCCGCACCACTCGAGGGAGGAGTTAGCCACTCGTCCCATACCCCATCGCGTTTGAATAAAATCGTGTCTCCCGGCTGAAACGTTGAGATTCCCACCTTCAGCAGCGTGCGCCAGGGTGCCGCCGGAGATAGCCCGGTATTCCCATTACTCCCCGCAGGGTCCACGTAATATGTGGCCGCCAGTGCGCGAATTGAAAGCAGCAAGATGACAAAAGCAGTTTTCATTCCGGTTCCTGATGTAAATAAAAATGGCCGGCGGATTTCCGCCAGCCGTCAAAAGAAGTTCTACGTCAAGGTCTCGTTCAGTTAGTGGAGTGAAAATGTCGGAATCGTCGTCGCCGTATACACGTCCCCAGGGACGGTAACTGTCGCAGGCAGTGTTCCGCCGGTCGTCACGTTCTCGCTGATGTTTCCTGCGTAGGTGAATCCCGCCCCGCTATTGCCACCTTCCAGCGCCGCGCAGGTCGTAGTGCAACTCGTCGTTATCGCGGCATAATATTTTCCTGGCGGAAGCGCCGCACTCGCGGTCCAGTTCAGTGTCCTCCACCCCAGGGCTGGCGCAAACGTTGTCCCCGCAGTCGCACCAATATGCGCCACCACAGTGCCGGCGCTATTCATAATTCCAATGTCGTAAGTGTTGGCCGTATTGTCCACGGTGGTGACGTCGTAAGTGACTTGGGTCGTGGACAAATTGCACGAAAGCACGATCCCCCAGGTGGCCGCCTTATTCGCGGTGGTGATGAAACTAACAGTGCTGGCCGCATTCGGCGTCGTAAGCCAGATAGGGCATGTTTGTGCCTGAACGTAGGCCGTAGTCGCTATCTTCGTGGAATTATCGGACGCAGCTGCCGTCGGCGCCGTCGGTGTTCCCGTCAATGCTGGAGAAGCCAGCGGCGCCGCGCCCGTTACCTGCGCGACGGCATAGTCTCCGGATGCCGCTACCACTGCGCCCGTCCGGCCGAATGCGGAAGTCACCGCGCTTCCGCCCCCCTGAACTTCCGGCACCACCAGCATCGCGAAGGTCCCCGCAGCGGCATTGGTGGAAAACACGCGGCCCAACACTTGCCCTGTTGTCGGATAGCTCGCCCCCGCATCATGGCAATCGCCCGCAACCGTGCTGCTGATCTGCACGTAGTCGCCGGAAGTCGTCGCGCCATCGAACGCGCATGACGCCTGTCCCTCGCGCGCAATCGCAGCCGCCCCAGTCGTGCCCGCGCTATCCACCACGATTCCAACTATGCCGGAGGTATCTGAGGTCGCAGCCAACAGAGCTGTCGAAGGTGCCCCACTGACTTTAGCCAATTTGTTTAACGTCGTTCCCACCGTGCCTTGATTCGTTATCTCTGTCGCCAGTGATCCTCCCGTCAAGTCCGCATACGTTCCCACATAAAGATGTTTCAACCGCAATGTCGGAGTTCCCACATCTTTTACGTTGTCGGACCACGGTTTCAGATTAAATCCCGTATCAATCACCCAGCGAAGCGATCCCTGCATCCAGAAGCCCAGGCCGCGCTGGGCTCCCGTTCCCGCCGCGTCGGCTCCCAGGAAGAAATAACTGTCCGCCGCATCGTAGCCAAGCCGCGTGCGCTCATAGTTCGAGCTGTCGGTCCGAGTTCCATAAACACTCAAAGCTTGCGCCGCGGTCCCGTTATATTCTTCCACCGTATTCGCGTCCGGATTGAACACGTTCAACAAACCAAGTTGCACCGCCTGTCCGTTGTTGCTGATCACTTTCGGACAATGGCAGGTCGTGTCAAACCAAAACAGTCCGTAATTCGCAATCCCCGTTGGTGGAGTCGTTTCGCTTAACTGCATAACGCTCGCGGTTCCGCAATTCGCGTTCCCATTCGCTTGAATCCCTGTTGCGAAACTCCCGCTGCATTGCGTCGGAACTGCTGCGAGCTGAGTAGCCGTATTTGCGTTCGCCGACACATTTCCGCTCGCATCCAATTTCGCAACTTCCACCACCGCTCCCGCATTTTCGGAAACTTGCAGCTTGCCACCGGTGCCAAAGCCGAGCAGCGACCGCCCCGTCCCCGCTGGACTCAAAGCCCCAGATCCCCCTTGCACGCTCCACGCCCCTGCGCCCGTCGAAACGAATGAGCTCGCTTGCACCGTGCCCGCCACCGTGAGCCCGCCATCCATCTGAACATTCGTTTTGAATTCCTTCAATGTTGCATTCAATCGCTCCAGCCAGTTCGTTCCGTCGCCAACGTTGCCAATGTAGTTCGACAGCGACAACGGGGCACCCATACTAATTCCAATATGCGTAGGATTGCCATCGCCCTGGTCGTATCCAATGAAAGCGTCTGCGGCATCATTTGGAGGACGATTGTTCGCGCTCGCGATCGTCTTTTGAAAATTGGAATCGGAAAGCGTAATGATGTGTCCCGGCCCCGTCCCTAAAGTTGGAAAATTTAATCTGCCCTTCAGATTTGTCTTCTGCCCCGCGTCGGCGTTCGGTTTCACGGCCATCAACAACGAGCCCTGCTCGAAGAATGTTCCCGGCGCCATCGCGGAAAAACAACTGAGCCAAACCGGCGTCCAGCCTGCAAGAGAATCGCAATTCATCGAAATTACCGCCGGTGCCGCTGTACCATGCACCGCAACAACATTGCTCGGGACACTTTGAATCCATGCCCGCCCCGCATTCAGCACGCTGGAGGAATCCTGGTTCGCTCCCAGGACCAAACTCCCCGGCCAATATGTCAACAGCGGAAAATAAGCTGGCGTCGCCACCGCATATGGTTGCAGTGGGCTCTGTGTGTCGGTGAAAGTACAAACTCCATTTGCGCACACCGAGGCTCGAGCTACTCCTGCGATCACCGCGTAATTGCCGCTGCCATAGGGCGCCTGCTCTCGCAACGACGCCGGCGCCGTGATTCGCAGTAGGTCGAAGCTCGTCGCTCCGGCAATATCAGGAGTCGTGACCGTGATGTTTCCTGCTCCGCTGCTCATCGCCCGGCCCGCGTAAAGCGGATTCGACGCTCCATAAGTCGTATTCTGCGCCACGATGTAATAACGATAGTCGGCGCTTCCGGTATTTGCATAAACCGGAACATTGCCCGCCGGACCTTCGCCCCCATTGATGGTTACCGGAGAGCCCTGGTCAATCACGCCCGCCTGTCCCAGCGCTCCCGCAGGATTGGAGCAGTTTCCTACTTCTTCATAAACGTTCTCTAACTGAAATCCGCCGAAACCTCCGCGTCTCGTTCCTGCGCGAACTCCATATTGCGCATACCCCTGGATCACGCTGTCAGAAATCCGCAGCGTATTCCCGCTCTGCCAGTCCACGCCATTGCCGGCGCACTGCATCCCAATATTTAAATTCTTTAACCATCCCACTGCCGCAGCCGTGCTGAATGGGCCCGGAGCATACACAACCGAATTGCAGACCGTGGAATTACACAACACTCCAAAATTCGATCCACTGCCTCCCAGGGTTGTGTCTAGTCCATCCAGCAGAAATGCCTGATCGTCGTCTACCTGCACGTAGCTGCTGAAAGTTCCGTTTGAAAAGGCGGCGCGCGTGGACACATTAAAAATCCTCGTCTTTTGCGCGTTGACCTCGATAAATGGCTTCTGTCCATTTGTTATCGTCGGCCGGCCTCGTGGATTGACCAGCGTCACATCGGAAAATGAATTCGAGGAAATTGAATCGCCAACAAAAATGCACGTGTCGTTCATCCAGCAGTCAACAATGGATCCGGAAAAATCCACCGTCACGTTCGAAGCGCGGATGGAAACTCGCGCATATGCCTTCAACTCGCCCGGAGAAACAATCACTTTGCCGGACTGCGAACTTCCCGTTGGATTCGTGGGAATAAATCGCGCTCCCACCAGCGCCTCCTGCAAACCTCCGGACGCACTCGCCAGCGTGTATCCAGCGGGATGTGCATTCACGGTCGCGAATTGCAAGGTACCGGCCTGACCGGTGCCCGCGCAAGTTCCTCCCGTGATCAGTATCGCCTCTGCGGTTCCGGTCCCAGAGACGTAGATGTAGTATTGCGGCTCCGTTCCGGTGACCCCGGGCGGACACGCGGTGAAGCTCACCGTCTTTGCTCCCGCCGTGCTGAGATCGGCGCTCGCGGCGAACGACCAGTTGAAATCTATCGCATATTTCACCGCCTGCATTCCCGCGGATACGCCCCCCGCTCCTCGTGGCGTATATTTCCCCAGCGACGCAACGTAGGTGATGACCTGATTGTCAGTGGGAGCAGTAGGATCAACGGGGACGTTCTGTATAAAAGTCGCATTGGTGCTAGTCCCGCATCCGCCCCAGGTCGAATCACCGTGCAGGCAAACAGAATTATCGGCCGTCCCGGCACCTAATTCGACCGGAGCTACCAGTCCATTCACTAGATATGCTTTCCCTGCCAGGCCCGCATCCACGTAAGCTTTATTAGTCGCGTCCGTGGTGGATTGAGGTGTCGGTACTCGTGGAGACAAAGTAAATTGTTTTAACCCGGTAATGGTCTCGGTTCTTCCGATGTGTACTACCGCAGCTTCGTCCGCCTTCGATGCCAGGGCGGCGTTTACAAATTGCTGCGTGGCGAACTGCGATATGGAATTGGAAGCGCCCAGCACAGTCCGAATGGCCGCAATCGTGGTTGGGGAAGTTGTGGCCACACTCCAATATTCGGTTTTCACTTCGCCGTCGCTGAGCTGATATACGACTGTGTAAACCGATCCGGAGGGAGTCGCGCCCACGTTCGGAGCAAGCTGTGCTGACAAAGCACCGCCCGCTCCCAGCACTGCGCTTTTAACGCCAGCCGCAACCGCAAGCCCATTCGCCGTGCTAAAGGCGGGCCAGGAAATCAGCAGCGTTCCGCTCGCGGGAACGCCGTCCGCGCGGTAAACGATGTCACTGACCGTGGTGAGGGCGGGTCCTTGCGCCATTGAAACCAGCGAGGAGAGAAATATTGTGGATAGCAAATAAAAAAGCCACCCGTTGGGGCGGCGCACATCGAACATAATTCCTCCACCATCCGAACCTGTTAGGGATCGATTCCATCTACCGCGTCTCACTTTTCCAACAGCGCACGGAGAGAACTGTTTATCCGCGGGTCACCCGACCCCGGCCTGCCAGCGTCAAACCTAACGGCTCGCCTCTTGCAGTTGCAGAAACCTTTCGACGCTCTCCACGTAAACTTCCGCGAAATCTACTACTGGCCGCCGCGCCTGAATCAGTCGCATGGCATCCTGAAGTTTCCATCCCAGCGAGCACAACAGCGCCAGCGTCATCATCGGAGCTCGATGCACGCCGGCCGCGCAGTGAATAAATATTTTGGTTTCATTCTCGTCGAGCGCTGCCGTTGCGAATTCCACGCCCCGCTGAAAAACCTCTGGCGGCTTGGGCTGAAAGTCATCATCAATGGCGTTCCACAAAACCCTGATCCCGTGCGGCTCCGCCAGCGCGGTGTCATCAAACTCCAGTTGCATGTCAATGATGTGCGTTACTCCCGCGCGCGCGACATCCGCCATGTGCTCCGCTGTCCAGATTCCCCCGCCGACCGCGACTCTCGCGGTCACCCAAGTCATATCCATTCTGAAGGCCCCGTCTAACGACATCTTTACCTTTGGATGCACATCGCGAATCCCAATTCCGCAGAATTGCTGACTTCTCATCGCCGAAAACCAGCGATTCGCAATCGCACACCTGTGGCTGTTTGTCATTTTACGGTATCTTCCTTCGCTACCGGTTTATCAGCCTCGCAATCTTTTGTTACTGGAAGTTCAAACATCGGATCGTCAGGCAGACCCAGGCGCCTCAATAGAGTTCTGGCGAGCGAATCATCGACCGGGCTTTCCTCCTGTGCAACTCCTGGATACAGTCCAATCATTTCGAACAAATATTTCATCGCCAGATAGTGTCCCTTGCCCACCTCCGCGATCGTCGTCTCAACCATATTCTGAGCTTGCTGCCCAACCAGATTCCTGATCCGCTCTCGTGTCAGTTCCAGGTCGGCGGCTTTGCCGGTGGTTTTTTCCCTGGACATCGCCGCCTTGACAACCTTTT
>JBDUDA010000151.1:0-7315 GCA_040003205.1 Acidobacteriaceae bacterium
GATCACGCCCCGGTCTTTCAGTTGCATGATCAGGACCGAAGTGAACAATTTTGTGATCGACGCTATCTTGTATTTGGTTTGATCGTTATTGGCGACATCATATTGAAAATTGGCCAGCCCAAAACTCTTGTTATAGATCCTTTTCCCGTGCTGCTGCACCAGGATGGTCCCATTAAAATTTCGCTGCGCGGCGTAACCGGTGATCCGTTGGGTAAACGAGCCCTTTGGCCCGGACGATGCGCCCGGTACGACCGACTGACCGAAAACGGTCACCGAAAGTGCCAGTAACATTTGAAATAAAGTTGTCTTTTTCATCATTTGGTTAAATTGGACTCGACCTGCCACCTCACATGTCGCCAAGTCAGTAGGAAATTAATGTCGTGAATTATGCCGCCGCACTTGCGCATCCGAATTCCGGTGTCTACTTGCCATAAACTTGATCGGACTCTCCGAACTGCTTGTTGCATCGCGGCGCACTGACTGCTTCAGCCGGATCTAGAGACCACAACAGTCGAATCATTCGTTAGCACGTGCAGTCCATGAGCAAAAATGACGTTTCGCTTAGGACTAAACATTCTAAGTCTTTTACCTTAGCACTCACGAGTCTTCCAACATGACGTTCGCAGTTGACATACAGATGAAACTGTATAAACATCGAAGTAGGGAATTTGCTTGAATCGAGAGCCGTTAAATTCAGAAATGGATTGGCCAATGACGCTCTCCGACTCGACGTTGTGGATTGCTGGAGCACTCCGGCGGTACCGCGTAATTTCAACTTAGGGATATATTGGACGGCTTCAGTGGCATTCGTCTAGCCACTAACGCCGGCTCACCCTGGCTTCAAAAAAACAAAGATGCTCCTGGGTGTCTTTTATTTCTTGCGAAGCAACCACGAAGATTAGCCTGATCCGAAGCTGCTCCTGCCACTGAAGTTGCTTTGATTACGGTACGAACGTAGAAAGACCCAACTTTATGCAGGAGGCTGATATTGTCCCGGTTAAAATCACGATTCCATCTTAGAGTGGCAGGTACACTCCTAGTGTTAGCAGCACTCGCAAACGCGGGTGTCGTGGTCTCTGCGCCCTCCAATGGCGCAACCGTCAGCACGACAATCCAGTATGTAGCTACCGCTAATGCGGCCTGCGGCGTCTCCGCCATGGGCGTATACACAGCGCCGGGCAAGCTGGCTGCGACATCCAGCGGAGCCAACCTCAACACCTTAGTCACACTCAGCCCTGGCACTTATCACACTGTCATCCAGGAGTGGGACAACTGCGGCGGGTCATCCAGCACTCCCATCGACATTACGGTAGGCGGTAGTGGTGGCGGGAGCGGAACTCCACAGGGCAAGACGTTCTACGAGCTTCAGCGTAACGGTGGCCAATGGCAAGGCTTTGGCATGCTGAAGCCCAACTATATGCCATGCCGAAACTGTTGGGGTCCAGTGACCTGGTGGATGGGTACCGGACAGAAGAATCCTTCGCGTAGTGGAAATGCTACTAAGACCAGCATTGGAGGCAACCAGCCCTACAACGATGCTTTCTGGAACAACCATTTGATCGGGGACTTCTCAACACAGGGGCTACCCGACACTAAGCGCACGCTGGCTCCCAGCCTGCATGACTTCACTTATGATGTATGGTTTTTCGCGCCGAATGTAGGAGCTGCTCAGGCGCTGGAATTCGACATCAATCAATTTATCAACGGGCAAGCTTTCATCTGGGGACATGAGTGTCGCGTGGCGGGCGGACATCAGTGGGATATCTGGGACAACGTCCATCAGCGCTGGTCACCGACTGGCATCCCGTGCAATCCGACTCCGAATGCCTGGAACCATCTAGTGATTCATTCGCAACGGACCACTGACAATCACCTGCTGTTCAAGTCGATCACGCTGAACGGAAAAACCAATACGCTCAACCGCTATGACAGTCCTATCAAGACCAGTTGGTATGGGATCACCATTAATTACCAGATTGACGGCAACTCATGGCAGCAACCGTACGATGTCTGGATAGACGACCTCAACTTCACTTACTTCTGAGTGAGGGCGCAAGCATCTCTTTTTGTTGCGAGATCGAGCCCGGGCATTCTGCTCGGGCTTCGCTATTTGGCAGATGTTGCGGTGAGATTGAAAAGTATCGCCGGCAGCAACGCTAGCCGAGACTCGTAACCATCAAGGCGTGACGGTGATGGCGCATCAGTTCATAGAGGCGATCGCGCCTCAACTGAGAATTGTTGGCGCTCGTGGATAAGCATGAAAAATCAGGACAAGGACGGTAGAGGGGAATCGGCGCTTAATTTTATTGTTCTAAATGATGTCTCGCCAGCAGAGGATATCCGTCAAATAGGCCTCGTTTCAGGGGTAATTCTCAGCCGCCTCTTCGGTTTTAAAGGGTTCATCTGGTACGCCCCATATCCCTACGTCCTAATTCCTCCCAGGTGCAAAGATTGGAGACATCCGGAACTCGATGGGACGACTCCGGAAATCGTATACTTCTAGCCACGCGACTTTGTCTGCGCGCCCCCAGAGAATCACGCCTGCCTGCAGTCCGTCTGGATAGACTGCTAATTCGTCGGATAGCATCTTTAGTGCGCCAGACTGTCTCAAAGGTTCGAAGTACAGGCTGGCACACCCGCAGGGGCATCCGCCAACGATACGCAACTCTGCTACGTGAAATCGGAAAGCTGTGACGTCAACCAATGAGTGATCGAGAAGCCAATTCACAACTTTCAGTTCAACCGAATTTATTGCTCTATCCACAGTCGTCGCGCTTTACCAGGGCCCGAATTCGTCTTACGTTTTGGGACTGAAAGAAATAGTCTTTGAGGGCGCCATCACGAGCAAGAGAAAGTCGATTCGATTGCGAATCGGCTCTTCTGCGTCGCTGTTTACTGAAATTCTGCCTGTTTCGACTCCCTCATCGTTCGCTTCGCGAACGATTCTCTCGCGCACCATGACAATTCGCGGGCGGGGGCGCCCGCGCCACACAAGCAGAACTTTAGCCGGCGTGATTCTTTAGAATTTCTACGGCTTTGTTCATCTGCTCATCCTGCTGCGGAGCGGCTTTCTTAGGCTCCTCCGACGGCAGGGCGTTTTCATTTTCGTCGGGGACGGCGGCGTCCGGATCAACGTCAGCGACAATAATATTTGGAGTGACGGCGGTATCCTGAATCGCTTTCCCACTGGGCGAGTAATATTTCGCGATTGAAAGAATCAGCGCGGAGCCATCCGGCAAATCAATTAACTTCTGCACCGAGCCTTCGCCGAAGGTCTTGTCACCCACAACATCGCCGCGCGCGTTTTCCAGAATGGACGCTGCGATTATCTCCGCAGGTCCGGCTGTGCCTTTGTTCACGAGAACAACCAGCGGAAGGGTCGTGATCGCCTTCGAGGGGTCGGCATTAAAGGCTTCGCGCGGATACTTCTGTCCTTGCACGTAAGTGATGGTTCCATGATTCAGGAACAAATTGGCGGTGGCGATGCCCTCGGACTTTTCACCCTCGGCGCAGTTGCGAAGATCCAAAACCAGCTTCTTCGCACCGGACTTCTGTAGCGACTTAATTTTGGCGGCGACTTCCTGCGCCTTGCCTTTAGTGAAGGTATCCACATGGATATCACCAATACCGGCTTCGACCATCTTGTCAGAGACCGGAGGAACAGTGATCATGTCGCGAGTGATGACCATCTTTTGCGGCTCGGCCTTGCGTGCTCTCACGACCGAAATAGTTACGGTGGAACCGGGCTGTCCTGAAAGCAGGTTATGAATTTCGGCCAGCGACATTTCGTGCGTACTTTTATTCTCGATGGCTTCGATGATGTCGGTATCCTGCACGCCGGCTTTATCCGCCGGGCTGCCGGGAATTACTGAGATCACTGACGCATATCCAAAGCGCTTGGAGACCGCGGCGCCGATTTCCCCTTTGGCGTCATTCTTGTGCGCTTTGTAGTCCTTGTATTCCGAAGGGCTCAGATAGCTGGAGTTGGCGTCGAGGGACTCCAGCAGTCCATGCAAGGCTCCACTCGTCACGTTAGGAATGTTGGGCTCTTCGACGTATTCGCTGCGCACGCGCGAGAGCACTTCGCTGTAAACCTGTAGCTGGCGGTAGGCTCCGTCATTGTTGGAGGAGGCGCGCACGCCATCCATTCCTCCCACCACGGTGAATATCACCACCGCCGCGGACAATACCAGAATCGTCGTTTTAACCTTGATGGGCATCGGGTTAGGCTGTCACTTCCGGGTAGAATGCGTGCTCTATCAATTATATCTGTTGGATGCTGCGGCCATACAGATTGCTGCGGCAAATCGTCCTTCGGTAACCCGAAAGCTTACGGATATGCGAATTTGACGTTTTGGCACGGCAAACGTCACTGGCAAAGACCTCAAAAAATCAGGGCTGAAAAGTGCTCGCAACAGCAAACGAATGTGTATCCTGTTGACCGTGCGAGGGGGACTCGAATGTTGATGCGAATCTTGGGATCGTTCGTTGTTGCAATAGCATTGGCAGCCAGCCTTCAGGCCCAGACACGCGAGTGGAAACAACTCTTCGACGGCAAGGACCTCACTGGATGGAAGCACGTGGGCAAAGGCGAGATGACGGTCGAGGATGGTCTGATTCGCACACACGGCGGCATGGGGTTGCTGTACTGGAGCGGCGGCAAGCTGGGCGACTGCGTGATCAGAGTGGTGTATAAGATGCGAGATCACAACAGTAATTCTGGCGTGTACATCCGCATCCCCATCGAACCGCGTGAAGCCTGGATGCCGGTGCATTACGGCTATGAAGTCCAGATAGATAATGAGCCGGAGAAATCCAATGAGGACGATTATCACGTCACGGGGACGCTTTATTCGCTGACCAAACCGATGGCGCGGCCTGGGAAGCCGGGTCCGGAGTGGAACACGATGGAGATAACATTATCCGGTCCTCACACGAGCGTAGTTGTGAACGGGGTAAAAGTTACGGAGTATACCGAGGGCGACGAGGTTCCGGCTAAGAAATTTGATTTCGAGCCGGAGCGCGGACCGAGGCCGCAGGACGGATATATCGGGTTGCAGAATCACAGCGACAATGACATCGTGTTTTTCAAAGAAGTAGCGGTGAAAATGCTCCAGAAATAGTGACGACATAATAAAAAATCAGTTTCGGAGGATGCATGAAGAGCAATCGATTTTCTCGCCGAAAGTTCCTCGGAATTAGCGCGGCTGCCGCCGGCGCAACTTTTGCCACTCGCAGTATCCTCTTACCCGACCCTCTGTTTGCACTCCCACAAACGCCATCCGTTGGGGAGCGTGTGCGCTTTGGCATGATCGGGATCGGCATGCAAGGCTCAGGATTGCTAACGAGTGCAATTCTGTTGCCTGGAGTCGAATGCGTTGCCGCCTGCGATCTCTATGACGGACGCCACACGCTGGCGAAAGAAATCGTTCGTCCAGATCTACCCACTACCCGCCGTTACCAGGAGCTGCTCGCTAATAAAGATATCGACTGCATCGTAGCCGCTGTTCCCGATCACTGGCATAAACAGGTCGTGGTGGACGCCGTCAATGCGGGCAAAGATATCTATTGCGAAAAGCCCATGTCGCACACCGCTGCCGAGGGCGTAGAGATGGTAGCGGCCGCGCAAAAAACCGGACGCATCGTTCAAATTGGTTCCCAGCGGGTCAGTTCCGTGATTTGCGCCAAGGCGCGAGAGTTAGTCGCCAAGGGCGTCCTGGGAGATTTGATGATGGTCGAAGGTTCCCTCGGACGAAATGATCCGACCGGGGCCTGGGAATATCCTCCGCCCCCCGACCTTTCGCCCGAGACGCTTGATTGGGATACCTGGCAAGGGACCGTGCCTAAGCGGGCGTTTGATCCTCTGTTGTTTGCTCGCTGGCGTTGCTGGAAGGAATATGGCACGGGAGTCGCCGGAGACCTTTTGGTTCATCTCATCAGCGGCATGCAGTTCATTCTGAATATCAATCAGCCTCCGAAACGCGTAATGGCGATGGGAGGAATCCGCCGATGGAAAGACGGCCGGAACATGCCGGATGTCCACACTTCTCTATTCGAATACGACGGTTTGCCGGTATACATGCGGCTGAATCTGGGGACGGAGACGCCGGAGATTTACCGCTTCATGGGCTCGAAAGGAATTCTCGAAGTTTCTGAAAACACCGTTACCTACATTCCGCAATCGGGGCAAGATACGGGACCGAGTTATTACGCGTTCGGATTCCCCAAGGCATTGCGAGAGTCATACGAGAAAAAGTGGCATGAAGAGCACGATCCTGCGCCCGGACAGGAGCCAACTGCAGAAGGCACAACTTATCATGGAAGTTCCTGGGATGATGTCCGGCCGCACTTGTGGAATTTCTTTCAGGCAGTCCGCACCCGCAAGCCGGTGGTCGAAGACGCCGTTTTCGGACATAACGCCGCGTTGGCGTGTCACCTGGCAAATGAATCATATTTCCGCAACCGCGCGACCTATTGGGACGCGGCGACGAAAACAATTAAAAGTTAATGTTGTTCGGGCGTAACGGAGGAGGGATCGGGCAAAACCGGGTTCTTGTCTCCGCCACGCCCGGTCCTTGCCCTGCCCGTGGTTGAAATTTCGTAGTCAGAATAATCAATGCTGAGGGAAGCTCTGCCGCCCATCCTCACCTGAGTTTCTGATTTGGTGTGTGCCGGGAACCAGAAGTCTCCCAGTTTAGTGAAGTCGTAAGCGATGCGAGTTCGGCTAATCCAGAAAGATGGATTTTTCGCTGGCTCCCCTTCCATGCGGACCACTGCAAAGTCGGTCGCGTCCACCCAAATTTTCCCGTTGTATAAAAACTTACTCGCGATCTTAGGTTTGACGTTCAGGACGTATTGCTCTCCCGATGAAGCGTGTTCGGTGCCTGCCAGGGAAAAATCATAATTTCGCGGACTTAGTTCGCTCTGCGTGCGGTTCTGTTGCTGGACAGCTTCTTTTTCGCTGTCGAGCAGCTTTAGCAGCACATGATTGATGAGCAACTTCGATCCACTCTGCGATGTCACCGAGAAACTCTTTTTATCGGGCGCGGTAAACGAGACCATCACCTGCATTTCCGCGTCGCGATTGCTCAGAAAACTGTGGTAGCTGACTTTGTAGTCGCGTTTACCTCGATAGCCACGGAGACTCTGCGCTCGCCTTGCATTTGCCGAAACCAAACGCTGGACGATTGTGTCTGCTGAAAGAGCGGGAGGCACCGAAGCGGCGTCCCCTGGAGCGAATTGTGAGCAAAGAGCAGTTACCAGAATGCACAGGGCGGCCTTCGATAGCGCAGGCGCAAGGGCGGAGTTTTGTATT
>JBDUDA010000152.1:0-7314 GCA_040003205.1 Acidobacteriaceae bacterium
AAGGCGGAAAATCATTGTAATACGGGCTGCCGGACTGGTGCATCAACTGCAATCCCCGGGTAGTGGCTCAATTTAAAAGCTACACCCCCAGGTTGTCATCTTCGAGCGAAGCAAAGTTTTTGGCTTTGCGGAGTCGAGAGACCGCTGTTAGGTGGGGGAAGCAGGTCTCTCCACTCCGTGGTGTCTTCGCTGCGCGGAGCCTCGACTCCGGTCGAGATGACAGGTTATTTTGAAATTGAGCACCGCAATCCTCGAAGAATAGAGACTGTATTGGTCTTTGTCATGCTGAGCGAAGGCGATCTTTGCAAAAAGCTCGCAGAGTCGAAGCATCCCTATCCCTTAATCGCGCTGCACTTCCACGCGGGTTTCATTGACGCAAAGTCAAGTTCGAAAGCACCGTCCGCTGCTTCGCAATCAACAATTGCAACCCGTGGCGCGCCATTGAAACCATGCTGGCAAGCTGGCCATCGTCAAAAACCTGATGCTCGGCTGTAGCTTGCAGTTCCACAAATTGGTTTCCCGCAGTCATCACAAAGTTCATATCCACGTCGGCGCGAGAATCTTCTTCGTAACAAAGATCCAACAGAATCTCTCCGTCCACAATGCCGACGCTTACGGCAGCCACGAAATCGCGTAAAGGAACCGAAGGTAAAGTTCCGGCTTCCACCAGTTTTTGCAGGCCGAGAGCCAGAGCGACAAATGCCCCCGTGACGGACGCTGTTCGCGTGCCGCCGTCCGCTTGAATCACGTCGCAATCGATCCAGATGGTCCGCTCCCCGAGACGCTCAAGATCGGTGACGGCACGCAGTGATCTGCCAATCAGGCGCTGGATTTCATGAGTGCGTCCGCTCGCGCGCCCTTTCGTCACTTCTCGTGTACTGCGA
Source organism: Acidobacteriaceae bacterium (assembly GCA_040003205.1). GTDB lineage: Bacteria > Acidobacteriota > Terriglobia > Terriglobales > Acidobacteriaceae > JALYIM01. The sequence continues at coordinate 885 of JBDUDA010000152.1, forward strand.
GTCAGGGTGGAACGGGGAAGCATACTGTATTCGGCGCTGATCCATCCCTTGCCGCTGTTCCGCATGAAATGCGGCACAGTTTCTTCGATGGACGCGGTGCAGATCACGCGCGTGTTGCCAACTTCGATGAGGACCGATCCTTCGGCAGTGTGAATGAAGTCAGGGACTATATTGATCGGGCGCAATTGGTCGGGCGTGCGATTGTCGGAGCGATAATGCATAGTTGGAAAGTGTAAATGAATTGCGCGGACGGACGGCAGCGATGAGTGCAAGGATCCTTCGGCGGAAGGTGCGCACCAGCTTGGAACTCAGCATCCTCAGGACGACAAATTAATTGTCATGTTGAGCGGAGCGAGTCGCGTTAGCGACGAGGGAAGTCGAAACATCCCTATCACCACGTCGCGGCGAAGCGTTACGAAAAAGCGTCACTGAAGTTGCGCCGCCAATCGGTTGATCGCAGAGACGTCGTAAAAATTTGCCAGGTCGGCGTGTCCCGCCAGCGTGTCGCGCTCTTTGCCTTCAACTAATATCTTTACCCGCGTGATGCCGGCCATATTCGCGGACAACGTCTGTACCATCGAAGCTACCGTGAGTTCCTCCACCAGCACGCCCGAACGATGACCGTTTGCGAACGCGCCATTTACATCGATCACTGCCAGTCCAGGATCGACCAGGTAAACGTCGCGAATCGCAGACGCGGGATCCATCGGATGCGGAGAAAGTTTGCCTACGTAAGCCTTCAGCAGAGCGCGCAATAACTCCTGAATGCGCTGCTGGCGTCCGCTGGGAAGCGCGATTCGGAAGGGTTCAGCCCGCAGCACGCCGGCATCGTCGTAGGCGATATATAAAGTTGCTTGCTCGCTGGCTCCTGCCACGGGGGCCGTGACCTCCCGATTCTTGGTCGAGAGCATATCCACATGTTCGGCGCGAGTGCGCGTGCGCCATAAATAAAAGCTCATTGCGGTGGCGACCGCAAGCATGACGATCACGCTGATGATCAAGGCTCTCGAAATCATCGCTTCGCCTCTAACTGCTCTCGGACCGCCAGAACCCCCCCAGCGATGTATCCAGCAATCTGTTGCTGATATTGAGAAGAATTCAGATCCGAAACCCCGCCATCGCCAGGGCCAAGCTCGATTGCCAACGCTGCGGTAGTGATGTTGTTCAAAGGACGCAATGACGCAGTGAGTGATCTGGTCTGAACATGCTTGTTGCTCATCTCGGCCGCCACACTTGCCTCGACAGCACGGCTAAGCTGCAGGGACTGCGATTGCGCGGAGTTCCAATCGAGGAATAGTTTTTTGGACTCACCTGGAGCGTAAGAAGGCGCGGGAAGGAGCGCGGTGTAGAGACGCACTCCGTTACCATCGGAAGCGGCATGCAGGCAAATGTAAATGGACGCATTGGCCGTATTGCTCTGGTTCGCGCGCTGCTCGAGTTGAATGGTCGAATCGCTGTCCCGTATGAGCCGGGACGGAAGTCCTCGCGATTCCAGTTCGTGAAGTAAATGTTTGGCGAACGCCAGAGTGACTTCTTTCTCGGCGAGTTGATCGGTCAGCGCTGCGCCGCGCTCCTCTCCTCCGTGGCTTGCATCGATGATGGCGAATATCGGCTTTCCTCCGTTCCCAATCTTTACCGCTACGGGCACCGGGGGCGCTATTGGCGAAGTCGTAGCCGGACTGGAAGACGCCTGGGGCGCGGGGATCACTGTAATCGTTCGTCCGTCGTTACTGAACTTCGCAAACAGCGGAGCCGCGCCAGCTACTTCAATTTCGGCGGCGCCGTTAATCTCCCTGAAACTCGCGCCATGGATGGTTTTGTCGGCAAATGTGATAGCTGGCGAATCCCACAGCAGCGGCTCATGATTGAAAACCATCCGCAGCTTCCCCGGCTCGGTAGCAATCATCGGATTCACCGGAAGCGTGAAGTTGAAGACGAGTGCCGGAGTTGCGGCACTGTTTACCGCCGCGTTGAAGCGCACTTCGCTGACTGCAATAAAGAGGCGTCGCGCGCCGTCGTGGAAAGTCACCGGAGCGCCAAGAAACTGCGGAAGCAAGGTGGTCAGAGATGAAAGTGAAATCAAGCCGCGACCGTTCTCCAGCAGAAAACTCGCAGTCAGTGCGAGATCGTTTTTCTGAATCCGAGCGCGCGTATTTCCTGACGTGAACTCGCTCTTCACATCCTTGAAGCGAAGATTCCAACGCTGGCCATCTAATTTCGCATTGACCGTCCCCAGCGGCTCCAACAGTTCGAGAAGCCCGACATAATCAAGTCCATTTCTTTGGATCACGGGCAGTGAATAGTTGGCAGCGGTGGAATAGACCGTGATTCGCTTTTCACCATTGCCGGTGGCCGCGTTCTGAGCACGCAAGGGAAGACTGTACTGCCCAGAAGAAAGACAAAATATTAGTAGGAAGATTGACAATGCAGAAACAGCACGGTGCAAAGGGGAAACTTTCTTCGCGAGTTGAGAGTTGCCAGCACTACTCCAAAGCATAAATTGTTAAGCCGCTCAACAATTTCGGATAAAAGTCCGTGGATTTTTGCGGAAGAACTTCGCTGGCGAACGCGATATCCCTGACCTGCTGCATGCGCGCTGAATTCATTAGGAACGCGACGTTAGCCTCACCGCTGCGCACACGCGCGAGCGCTTCTCCTGTGTCTCTCACATAACTGAGGTTCTGTTGATCGCGAATTGATTCCGGAGAAAGCGCAAGCACGCCTTCGAGCAGCGCTTTGTGCAACTGAACCACATCCAGCGATTGCTGTCGCGAAGACAGTCCGCTGAATACCTCCGAGCCAATTCCTTTGGGAGTGTGGAGAAGAAAAGCTCGATCTGCCGCCACTGCCAGCAAAGCGGTGCCCGTCTTTCCCTCCTCGCGCAGAATAGCCTCCGCCCGCAACGCGCTCATGGCAGGATCGACTTGCTCAACAGTGAAGTATTTTCTTGCGCCTTCGGCGAATTGGTCGGGCGAAAACGCTTCGAGTCCGTGAACTACACGATGAGTCGGCAAAATCACGAGGCCGGAACTATCCATGTTGATGAAAGTCATCATCAACATTTCGTAGGAGGCGAGTTCCGCTCCGTCCTCATTGGAACTCGTGGCGGAACGTTCACGGGGAGCGCCGGCCGCAGAATTTCCCGCCGACGACGCCGCGGCGCGTCGTTCGTTACGGTACGCGAGGGCGGTTTCGTAGCGATGATGTCCGTCAGCGATGATGAGTTTTTTGTCGCGCATTTTGCCGCGAACCATCTCGATTAGACCAAAATCAGAAATTTTCCAAAGCTGATGCGTAACTCCGAATTCATCACGGAGTTCCAGATCGGGCGTTGAGCTGGGGGCGAGCAGGCCCTCGACTTCAGCGCCAGGGTCGCTGTACAGCATGAATATCTGACCAAAATGGGCGCGAGTTGCGCGGAGCAGGTTCAGTCTGTCGGCTTTTGGCTTGGCTAAAGTCTGCTCGTGCCGAAAAACTACGCCCGCTGAATAGTCTTCAATTCGTCCAAGGGCGATAAAGCCGCGCCGCTCCAGCTCCGCGGAACCTCCAGGAGGCGCAAAACGCTGCACATAGGCGTAGATGGAGGGCTGGGGATCTTGCAGGAAAACGCCCTGCCGTCGCCACTCGCCGAAGGAAGAGGCAGCTCGCGTATAGGTGCTTTCCTGCTCGCCGTCGCCGTTTTCGTGTTTGCCTAATTCAATTCGAACCAGGTTATAAGGGCTCGCGGCATAATAGCCTTCCTGCATCGCGGGGCTAATCTTGTCATAAGGTTGCGTCACTACTTTAGAAATTGGAGCGCGGGCAGAATCGTACCGCAGGGCGCGAAAGGGAGCTATATAGGCCATAGTTTTGAAACCAGATTGTACAAGAGATTAGTGCTTGTGTAGCGGACGGACCCGGTAGCTACAGTAATTCTTTAGTCGCGGCGATCCATTATCGACTGCAAATGTTTGCTCATGGTTCGAGCAACTTTTCACAATCGCGAATCCTGCGTTGCGCTGATCTTTTGCGCCGCCGATTCTCCACGGTGGTATGCAAACCTCCACATGGCCAAGCCATCTAGAAGAAGTAACAAAAGTGTGACACTGTGTCCGGTGGGCTGTGTTAGGATCGGCGTAAATGAGGTAACTATGGCCGCCTTTCGAGGGCGCCGGTCATCTCGGCAAGTGACCAGGGCTCGAACTCTCTTCTCGATTAATCCTGTGCATCAAGCGGTCATGCCGTTCCTATCCAAGAACCGTTTTCTGTCACACACATTCATTAACTGTCTGATCATCGCCGTCATTTCGTGTTTCTCTTCGCAGCTAACCTGGGCGCAAGATCCCGCCGACGTAAACGAAGTGCATATCAATCCGCGGGTGGAACCGACCCGTCCAAAAGAAGTTGAAATTGATTCGACCTTCAAGACCCATACGCAGCCGCTCAAATCGGAAGTCAATCTGGTGTTGGTTCCGGTGACGATCACAGATCCAATGAATCGTCTGGTCACAGGGCTGGACAAACAGAATTTCACGCTCTTCGAAGGCAAAGATCAGCAGGAGATCAAGCACTTCTCCAGCGAGGACGCCCCTGTATCGCTGGGCGTCATCTTTGACATGAGCGGAAGCATGGCCAGCAAAATTGAGCGTGCGCGCGAAGCGGTAGTGGAGTTCTTCAAGACGGCTAATCCGCAGGACGAATTTTTCATGATTACTTTCGCGGACCAGCCCGAAGAAATCTCCGACTTCACGAGTTCGGTGGAAGATATTCAGGGAAAACTGGTTTACACCGTCCCGAAAGGCCGCACCGCTTTGCTCGACGCCATATATCTGGGCGTGAGCAAGATGAGGCAGGCGAAATATCAGAAGAAGGCCATGCTGGTGATTTCGGACGGCGGCGACAACCATAGCCGTTATACCGAAGGAGAAATCAAGTCGCTGGTCAAAGAGGCGGACGTTTTGATGTACGCAATCGGCCTCTACGACCATTATTTCCCTACAGAAGAAGAGCGGCTCGGTCCGGAATTACTGGGAGAGTTAACCGGCTTAACCGGCGGGCGAGCGTTCACCATAGACAATCCAAACGACCTGGCAGACGTTGCCACAAAAATCGGAATCGAGCTACGCAACCAATATGTACTCGGGTACCGTCCAAAGAACCCTGGACACGACGGCAAATGGCGTAAAATCAAGGTGAAGTTAGTTCCTCCAAAAGGATTGCCGCCGCTAAAGGTGTACGCAAAGACGGGATACTATGCTCCTACGGAATAGCCGAGTATTACTCTTCTCTTTTCTTTTCATCAACATAACTGGATTAGCTCAAGGGATAGGGTCGAATCCGTCGTCTGGAAATGCACCGGAGCAATCGCCCGAACGATCCAAACCGTTACCCGGGGTACCCGGTCAGCCTCCGCAGCCTGCCAATTCTCCCGATGCTTCCGGCGATCAGCAGCCGCAACAACAGGTCCCGGAGGGTAGCTCGTCTACCGGTCAACCGGGTTCGTCGCAAGCGCCGTCCCAAAGCCCAAATCAGGGTCAAGCTCCGGATTCCCAGGGGCAGCAACCCGAAAATGGGCCGCCTCCGACCGCAGACGACGCCGGAGTTTTTGTCTTTAAGAAAGAAGTCGAAGAAATTGTCTTGCACGCTACGGTCGTGGACGAGAGAAACCGTCTGATCACCAATCTCGACAAGGCCGCCTTCACGGTTTTCGAAAACAGCAGGCCCCAGCCCATCACAGACTTCCGCCATCAGGATGTGCCGGTGGCGATGGGCATCGTGATCGATAACTCCGGCTCGATGCGGGAGAAACGTGACAAGGTAAACAAAGCCGCAATCAATCTTGTGAAGTCAAGTAATCCTGACGATCAGATTTTTGTCGTCAACTTTAATGACGAATTTTATCTCGACCAGGATTACACCAGCGATATCAATAAGCTCCGCAGTTCGCTCGAGAAAGTCGAAACTCGTGGCGGCACGGCTCTATACGACGCGATCGTTGCTTCCGCCGATCACTTGAAGAAGAGTTCGCAATTGCAGCGGAAAGTTTTGTTCGTCGTTACCGACGGAGAAGATAATGCCAGCCGGGAATCGCTGGAGCAGGCTATCCGGCGCTTGCAAGAGGAGAATGGACCGACTGTTTATGCGATCGGAATCCTCGGTGAAGAGAAAGCGCGTCGTGCGCGGCGAGCCCTTGAAGTGATTGCCGACCGCACCGGCGGCATCGCGTTTCTTCCACGAACCGTGGACGAAGTCGATGAAATCAGCCGCACCGTCGCACACGACATACGCAACCAATACACGATTGGATACAAGCCCTCGACACCAAAATCAGTGCCGGGTTATCGTTCGATCCACGTGGACGCGCGCGCAAAAGGCTACAAAGTCTTGATGGTAAGAACTCGTACTGGCTACTATCCCGGCCAGGAACAAGCCGCAAGGTAGGGGTTTCCCC
>JBDUDA010000153.1:0-7297 GCA_040003205.1 Acidobacteriaceae bacterium
CGGATGACGAATAGCTCACTCTAATCAGCGTCGACTTGCGTATCGGAGTGACATCCAGATTGCGGGAGAGACGGCGCACAGCGCCAGCCAGTTCTCTTTCATCGCTATCACCAGCCGGCTTACCAAACCAGGATTTGCTTCTGACCATGGAACCTAAGTTCTTGACGACGGTAGCGACAATCTCATCATCTTTTAACAGTTCCGCTTCTGAGTTCATCTCCTCGGCCGTCACCTCACCGCGGTCAATTTGTGTGGCTTGGCTTGGCGTCGGTGTTACCACAGGATCAAAACGGCCCCTGCGAACCAGGATTGTCATCTCCGCCTGGTAAGAAGGAAGAAAAATTCCCCAAAACAAGAAGGCCGCTAATGTAGCGCCAAAGGCGATCGTTATGATTCGCCGCTGGCGAAAGCAAACAGCCGCTACGTCTCGAGCTGTAAGCGATGATTCACGTGACATTCTCGGGACAAGCCTGAGCTCTTCCGGCACGATGGGCTTCCAATCCGCTCAAAAACTGGCCGGGTTCAGGTACGTTCCCAAACTTGAGGTGGGCAGATATCTGCGCAGCTTCGACATAGTATTCTTCGGGACGAAAATTAGATCTCCAGGCTGTAGGTGGATGTCCTCGGAGAGATTTCCCGATTTCAACATGGATTTCACATCCAGCACTTTCGACTCAACGACATCGTTGGAAAGGCGGCGAAACAGAACAACCCTCGAGTGCTTTGACTGATCCGTGAAGCCCCCGGCGACCGCAACCGCCTGAGTTACGGTGATGTCCGAGCGCAGCTCAAATTTCCCCGGACGCACAAGTTCGCCGGTTGCGATGTAATAGGGCTTGTCGAAATCCTTGAGAACGATCGATACTTCCGGATCCCGCAAAGTCGGGATATAAGCTCGCCGCACTGCCGCTCGCAGGTCTTCCAAAAACATCCCATTGACGTACATATCTCCAACCCCTTTCAGAGTGATAAACCCGTCCGGTTGCACGCTAAGTGTCTGGTCAAATTCCGGAGAGAACGTGAAGCTGATCAGCATCACGTCGCTTTTTGCCAACCGGTATAACGGACGGTGTTCCCCCGTCTGGGCTGGACTCACTGTCGTGCCTTTCGGACCGTCCGTTATTTCGGCCTCCGTGGAATCCGCCACTCCGGGAACCTCGGCAGCGACCCTGGGCTGCAGTTCCTGGGCGACGGCCACTGTCGGTGCTTTCACCGCGAAGAACGCGGCGATCGCGATTACGAAAATATAAAGAGCGCGATTCATTGAGACTTTTTCAAGGTGTATAGCCTGCGAGTTGGCGGAGCCGCAGACATCGCTCGCTTCTTTGCTCTCCACAAATTAGTCCCACGATGGTTTACGTACAAGACTCGCAAAGTGTCATCTACGAAGGTAGTAAGTATCCGGCGGCAACCATCTGATCTTCGAGATTCTTACCACGCGTTATCGATTTAGCTGTAATCGCAGTACCGCGGAATAAAAAAGTGTGGAGAGTGCGACGCCGCAATCCAGGCAGCCCGGCTGCAGAAAGCGAGATATCCACAACAAAATCTACTTTGTAACGTCGGGATGTCACAGACCTTTGCGGCGTCAGTTCTTAGTATCAATCCCGCAGCCTTAACGGATTGGTTATAACGCTTATGCTCTCACCTCCGAGAAACGCGGCTCCCGTCAACCCGATTGTCGTACTGGTGGCTGATTCGAACCAGATGCAGAGTCAATTGTTGGTGGACGCACTGCAAAAGTGTCCAGAGTTCCAGGTGGTCACTGCCTCCCTGAACTGGAATGAAGTTCTCAGCGCCATGTCCTGTTTCCCGGTAAAGGTCGCGCTGCTGAGCGGTAATCTGCCGGGCCACAGCTCGCAAGACATGACGATTGTGCGCCAGTTTCATGTCGCATATTCCGGCATCCCGCTCGTGTTGTTGCTACGGGATTATGATCGCGATCTGGTGGTGAAAGCTTTCCGCTCAGGAGTGAAAGGTCTGTTTTGCGTTTCTGACTACACTTTTCAGTTGCTTCGCAAGTGCATCCAGTCTGTCTATGAAGGGCAAATTTGGGCCAACAGCGAACAACTGCACTACTTGCTGCAGGTCATTACTCAAGTGCCCTCCCTCAGAATGGTCAACGCGAATGGGATAAAAATCTTAACTCCGCGTGAGGAGCAGGTTGTCGCGCTGGTCGCCGACGGGCTTAGCAATCGCGAAGTAGCTCTCGAGCTCGGCCTTAGCGAACACACGGTCAAAAAATATATGTTTCGCATCTTCGATAAACTCGGCATCTTCAGCCGGGTGGAACTCGTCCTCTATGCGGTGGCGCACGGTGGTCATCGCGAGGCGGAGTGGGTGGCCGGAGGCGCCGCCTGACGCCTCAAGTTCTTTGATTTCCGGGTCGGCTGCAAGCTTCGCTCGCAAGCACTCAATAAACTGACTACAATGTCACCTGTTGTAAGGGTTCCCGCGTGACATCATCCGACATTCATCCCCGGCGCAAGACTGTGATCGCCTCCGGCCTTCTCTGCGGAGTGCTCGGTTTGGTTGTGCTGTTTACGAACCGGAGCGCTTTTTTCAGTCCACTCGCTGTGGTGGTCGTAGCCGCTATCGGACTCACGGCTGTACTATTGCAGTCTCGTTTTCGGGATCAACGCGAGACTAATAGCTGGCGTCCTCCGGTCTGGCTCAACGCTTTGGGAATTGCATTTGCCCTGGCGGCTTTATTCGCAGATCGAATCGGCCTGCCGTCACAGACCGCCCCTGTTATGGCGCTTGCTGCGATTGGAACTTTCGCCATCAGTAGCGCTATGATTCTTCACGCTTTCAGAAAAGGCCGTGCCGCTTCCGATTCTTCATCAAATCTGAAATGATCCAGAGTCCCGAAATCAGCCTCCTTCTCATGGCGACCTGTTAATGGCAAACGAACAACAAAAGGAAGCGGCTGCGCGTGCCAGTGTTAAGTTCGTTCACGACGGCGATGTGGTGGGCCTGGGTACGGGATCTACCGCGCAGTACGCCGTCCGTTTACTCGCCGATCAAGTTCGCTCCGGCCTGAAAATTCAGGGCATCCCCACCAGCATCGGCACTCGAGATTTAGCGCAGGGCCTTGGGATCCCCCTCACTACGCTCGATCAGTTCCAGGAAATCGACGTCACCATCGACGGGGCCGATGAAATCAATCCTCAACTCTGTTTAATAAAAGGTGGCGGAGGCGCCTTGCTGCGGGAAAAAGTAATAGCCTCTGCATCGCGAAAGCTGGTCATCATCGCGGATTCCAGCAAGCAAGTGGCTGTGCTCGGTAAATTCCCGCTTCCCGTGGAAGTGATCGCTTTTGCCCAGCCATTAATCGAGAAACGAATCGCCGGCCTGGGAGCCGAGGTCAGAGAAAGGCTATCTGCCGACGGGAAAGCCTTCGTTACCGACGAAGGTCATCGCATCCTCGACTGCAATTTCGGACACATCGACGACCCGGCGGCGTTGGCAAATGCCCTGAAAGCCATCCCTGGAATCGTCGAACATGGACTATTCGTTGGCATGGCCGATATCGTTCTGATCGCTAAGGACGATCAGGTTCTCCAACTGGAAAAACCCCGTGCAGAACGAGAAGGCTCAGCTCACAATCTTCCGCAACGCCGTCAATAAGCGGGACACTTCTTCTTCCGTGTTGTAATGCGCCAGACCTATGCGCAGAAAGCCGCCATCTTTTTCGACGTTCAACCGTTCGGTCAAATTGACCGCATAATAATTGCCATCCCAGGTAAAGAATCCGAGTTCGCCGAGTTTGGCCGCGAGTTCAAGCGGAGTAAAACCCTCCACTCGAATGGCAAGCGTAGGACAGCGATAGTCGAAACGGCTCGGGTCACTGATGCCGTAAAGCTTCAGTTTGGGAATGGACATCATTCCGCGAATCAGTCTTTCCATGAGATCGCGTTCGTGTTGCGCAATCCCTCTATAGGCCGCTGTTAACAAGCTCCGTCGCGAAGCCGCTCCAGGATTCAACTGTCGTCCTAAGTCCGCCAAATAATCAACGCAAGCCGTGATTCCGGCGATGCATTCGTGGTTGAGCGTGCCCCACTCCCATCGAAATGGAACCTCGTTCGTATTCGCGCGAAGCTTGTAAGGCGTCAGCTCGCGCAACAATTCACGCTTGCCGTAGAGCACGCCCATGTGGGGTCCGAAAAATTTGTAGGTGGAGCACACCAGAAAGTCGCAATCCAAAGAACGGACATCAATCGGCCCGTGCGGAGCATAATGAACGGCGTCAATGTAAGCCTTCGCGCCAACTTTGTGAGCCAACCGCACCACTTCGCGTACATCATTAATCGTACCGACTGCATTCGACGCGTATCCGACCGCAACAACTTTGGTCCGGTTGGTGATCTTGCGCGCCATGTCGTCCATGTCAAGCGTGCAGTCCGACTCGTGAACATCCACCATGCGAATGACGACGCCTTTCTCCTCGAGCGCGCGCCAGGGGGAAATATTGGCATCGTGATCGAGTTGCGTCAGGACGATCTCGTCTCCCGGACTCAGATCTCGTCCAATGGAACGGCTGATCTCGAATGTCAGGGTGGTCATGTTCGGCCCGAAAACTATTTCGTCCCAGGCGCAACCAAGCAGATCAGCCATGGCTGAACGCGCATTGTCGATGACTGTGTCGGTTCTCTGGCTGGTGGCGTAAGCGCCACGTGTGTTGGCGTTGGAACATTTCAGATAATTGGAGATAGCGTCGATGACCTGCTGCGGAACCTGGGTGCCTCCGGGACCGTCCAAAAACGTAGCTGGATGTCCATTGACCATCTGCGAGAGAGCAGGGAACTGCTCGCGAACCCAGGAAACGTCTAGCTTGCTGGCATTGGATTGCTCGGCGGTCGGCATATTCTCACTTCCTAATTGCGGAATTAGCAGTTTTGCGGCGCTCGCTCCTCAGCGTGTTCGCGTTTTCCACAGCGATGTCAGGCGGAGACGAAAAGTCAAGGGCGAACAATAGGAGAAAGAAAAATTCTAGAACATAGACTGTAAACCCCACCCATTGTGGTTACAAAAGAAGTTAGCCACAATTGATCGTGCTTTCCCATTTCGGTCACAGAGGCCCTTAATGAGCCACAACTTTCTTGTTGACAACAAACAGTTTAGGCGTAGGATGTGGACAAAAGTGGAACAAAGTGGTCATGGCAGTAAAGGTCGTGGGCAAGATTGGAAAACTTAGAGGAACCAGTGGAATTCAACCCTGACTCCCCGAAAAATAGCCCTGACGAACCCATAACCGCTGACTTTTTAACAGTTTTGACCTCCCTCGCAGTGGTAGTAGCTGCTAAAAGATTTTCCGCCCCGATAAAGGGACGAATACATGTTTCGCGGCAATCACCCAACTCGCGTAGACGAAAAGGGACGGCTCAAAGTCCCCGCGGAATTCAAGCGAGTGATCGACGAGAAGTACAGCGCCCAATTTTACATCACCAGCTTGGATGGAAAAATTGCTCAAGTGTATCCCTTCGAGGAATGGGAACGGATCGAGCAGAAGTTGGCGGCTCTTTCTACTTTCAATCCTACGAAGAAAAAGTTTTTGAGCCGGGTGAATTACTGGGGACAAATGGTGGAAATGGACGGCCAGGGCCGGCTGCTGATTCCGCAGTTACTGCGGGACACGGCGCAGATCAAGGGAGAGGTCGCGGTACTCGGCAATCTCACTTATCTGGAAGTCCGCAACCTGGAGATGTTCCGCAAAGAGATTGAGGAGCAACAGTTCACGCCAGAAGATGAAAGCACGCTCAACGAGCTGGGTATCTAGTGGCGGAGGGTTTAAACATCCCCGAGCGGGATGGACGTGGCGCGGTAACGAAGGCTGGCCATGTTCCGGTTCTTTTAAAAGAAGCGATCGACTTTTTAGATATCAAACGCGGCGGGAGCTATATAGACGCTACCGTGGGCTTGGGCGGGCACAGTTACGAAATCGCAAAACGCCTCGGCGCACCGGGACATTTGATTGGCTTCGATAAGGATCCGGCGGCGCTGAAAGTGGCAGCGGCGAAGCTCGCTACGAAGCTCGCTGGTGGCGAAAGCACAAGCGGGCAGCCAGACTGGCCGACGATAACGCTGCTCAACATGTCGTTTGCGGAGTTAGCGACACGCGAACGGGCAGCAGCGTACGACGGAATTCTGGCCGACCTGGGCGTAAGCAGCCTGCAGATAGGTGACCCGGCCCGGGGATTTACTTTTCAGGCGGATGGACCGCTGGACATGCGGATGAACCCGATGTCCGGCGAATCTGCCGAACAAGTGGTAAACCACATCGACGAGCGCGAGCTGGCCGATGTGATTTACGAATTCGGTGAGGAAAGGAGGTCGCGGAGAATCGCCAGAGCCATTGTCCGGTCGCGGCCGATATCGACAACGAAGCAATTCGTCGATGTGATATCAGCCGCGGCCCGGTCAATGAAACATGAGCGGATTCATCCAGCGACCAGAACTTTTCAAGCTCTCCGAATCTTCGTAAACCGTGAACTGGACGATCTGAAAGCACTCATGGAGACCGCTCCCAGAGTGCTGAAGCCGGGCGGAAGGCTGGTAGTGATCAGCTTTCATTCGCTCGAAGACAGAATCGTGAAAGACGCGATGCGGGCAGGGGCAAAAGACGGGATTTACACGCTGCTGGTGAAAAAGCCGCTGACGGCGACGGAAGAAGAAATAGAAAGCAATCCGCGATCGAGAAGCGCCAAGATGCGAGTCGCGGAAAAGATCTAGGCGGCGCCGGCGGGTTGCTGGCAACAAAGTTGGAACGAACGAGATTAGAAGTAGCAACGACATTGATTTTGCCCTCGGAAAACCAGCCGGGGTCCCGGTGCAGTCGAAGTACGGCGTGCCGGGAAACGAATTTAGGTAGGGCGGTTGTAGCAGTTTGCAACCGCAGCTCTGTGGTGGAGTTTTCCCTCAGCGGCCAAGAAATGAAAAATACAAGGCCGCGTCGGGGAAGAAAAATTGGAACACACTCAATGACTTTTACCGGCACCCTGATTCAAAACCTGATTGCCACGGTGGAACGAGCGGAGCGCTTGCGCGAAGTATCGGTTCGATCCGGAGCGATTGAAATGTCGAGCGGCGATCTTTGTTTGCTCGGCGATTCCCTGGTAAGCGGCGAGCCCTCCCCCATTAACACCTGGTTCGCTTCGGTTGAACAAAGCGCAAATTACGATCCGAAATTTATTGGAGTGGCTTAATCATGAGTGCCCTGGCAGCGCAAAACGCCCCATCCGCCCGAAGCAAATCCTGTTGGCTGGGAACTCCGGAAATTTATTTCCGCAAGCAGATC
>JBDUDA010000013.1:0-24111 GCA_040003205.1 Acidobacteriaceae bacterium
CCGCCGACGCCAGCCTTTTCAGGGCTGCGCTCTACCACCTGAGCTACCTGGCCACGATTCGTTTCCGATTGCTAGCCAACGTACGACCGTTGTGCTCGAAACGCTTCGATTGAGGCGGGAGTGCCAACCATCGCCGACAGACTATCGCCGGCAGGCACTTTGAACAGCGTTGATTATAGCAATCGAAATTGAATCACTCAATCCGAACGCGAAAGCACTCTCGCACGCGCTCTTCGCTTTGGCTCACTTCCCTGCCGAGGATGCGTGCTGCTGCAACCACGCCGCCAGTTTCGGCGCCTGCTGGGTTTTTAGATCTACGCAATAATTAATTCGTTCGACCGTCTGTTTGAGAGTTCTCTCTCCCGCTGCCACTTGGTGCGCGGTAAAGAATTCCGTGACGTTATCGCGCAGACCTTGCTCGCAGAATGCTCCGGCGACGGCAACAAGTTCGGTGCTGGCGAAGGGTCCCCCTTTTTTTTCTACATCACTCCAACGCGATCGCACAAATTCCCATGCCAGTTTTCCGCCAGCCGGATTTGTCATCACCGTCGCAATCACGCCCAGGCTATCTTGCGAGCGAACCTGCTCAGTGAGCGAATATTCTAACGTTCGTTGCAGCAGCTGGGGATCACGAAAGTGTCCGAGGGTATTGAGAAATAAATAATATTGCTCGGGCGTTTTCGTATTCTTACTTTTTGCCAATACTCGATCATACAATTCTGGTCCGCCCGACGTCGCAGATAAACGCAGGGCAGGCTCGGCTAATTCCGAATCCACTGAATCGGGATCCGTCAACGCTTGTTCGGTGATCCTGTTTGCTGCCGCCAGAGCCTCGGGATCACTGCCGGTCTCGCCCAAAATTGCCAGCAGCCGTGCTCTTAAGCTTTTCTGTTCGTCGCTCTCTCCCGGCTTCGGTTGCCATCCGAGATCGTGAGCAACCGGCGCCAGCAATTGCCGCAGCCATACTTGAAAAGCTTCGCGGTCACTATCGTCTGTCGTATGCTTGCCAACGTATTCGAGTTGGTCTAACAACTGTTCGAGCACTGCGCGATTACGTTCCTTCTGCAATCCTTCCGCCAGCGCCAGATAATCTCCAATCGAATTGCGCCCCACGCGCATCGACGCCCATGCATCCGATAACAGCATGATGCGCTCCTCGGGAGTCAATGCAGTTTCCGCGCTCCGCGCCATGTTGCGCAGGGCATCGGGCGAATAACTGGAGCGGTAATAGCCCGTGGCCCCGGCATTCGCCAGCACCCAGGGCGCGCATCCCTTCACCGTAAAGCTGGCACGTTTGTCGGAAAGGAGTTCGCATTTTTGCTCGCTCTTGCTGGATGCCGTCGATTTATCTTTTAGGCATATGGGCACTTGCCATAGCCCATTCCCACCGCCCGACGCGGCCCGGTCAAATAGCGATCGATCGTAGAAATAACGCTGCTGGACGAGCGAAACTGTCGTCGTATCGGCGGAACATTGCGTGCTCACGCTAATGACGGGCGTACCTGGCTGCTTCACAAATGTCGGCATGATTTTGTCCACCGGTTTTTTGGATACCTTGGCTAGCATGCTCCAAAAATCGTCGGCCGTGGAATTTCCATACGCATGCTGTTTCAGATATTCGTTTACACCCGCGCGAAAACTTTCACGTCCCAGGTAAGCTTCCAGCATTTGCAGGACGGCGGCGGCTTTACCGTACGCGATGCCATCAAATAATTCGATTATCTGATCTGGAGTGTCCGCCGCCTGGTGGATGGGTCGGGTGTTCACCAATGAATCTACGTTCAACGCTCTGGTCGTGGCGCTGACATCGTCCAATTGCCCATTCCATTCAGGCTTCCACGACTCAACCGGCTTGCTCTCCATCCAGGTCGCGAAGCCTTCGTTAAGCCAGATATCGTCCCACCACTTCATGGTTACGAGATCGCCAAACCATTGGTGAGCCATTTCATGTGCGATGACGGACGCGATCAGCTTTTTCGATCCGATCGAAGCATGCTGATCATCAGCCAGGAGCAGGCTTTCGCGGTAAGTGATGCATCCGGTATTTTCCATTGCGCCGGGGGAAAAATCCGGCAGCCCTATGAGATCTAACTTTGCGTAGGGATATTTAATTCCAAAATAATGATCGTAGAATTTCAGAATATTTTCGGCGGCGTCGAGCGCGAATTTGCCGAGTTCCTTTTTCCCTGGGGTGGCATAGACGCGAATCGGTATGCCATCAGCCTCCCCTTCGATATATTCGAAGTTGCCGACCACGAGGGCGGCCAGGTACGACGACATCTTCGGAGTCGTCGCGAAGCGTACCCTGCGCTGGCCGCTTCCTGGGACGTCGGTTTCAGAGATAATTTGGCTGTTTGAAATCGCGGCGAGCCCTTTGTCAGCAACTGCCGAGATGTCGAAGGTTGCTTTGTAATTCGGCTCGTCGAATGAAGGCAAAGCACGTCGCGCGTCAACCGGTTCAAACTGAGTCGCGGCATATTTGCGGCCATGATCGTCCTTGCCCAAATACAAGCCGCGCATATCGCTATTGAGAATGCCGCTGTATTTAATTTGGATGGTGGCTTCGCCCGCCGGGATGGGCTTCTCGACTGTTAACTCGGCCTGCTGTTTGTCTTTATTTAACGTGACCTTCGCGGTCTGCGTTTTTCCTCCGCTCGAGATTGTGGCCGTATCGAACGTGATCTCTGCCGCGTTCAGAATGATCTGTGAGGTTGCCTGCGCGATGCGGACGCGAATAGCTTCGTCCCCGCCGAAAGTGGCGTTGTTTAGGTCAGGGGAAAAGATGAGGCGATAGTTTTCGGGAGTTACATTTTCAGGCAGGCGCTGGGCTGTACAGATACACACGTTCAGTAGAATGGCGGCCGACAGCAAAATAAGCTTTTTCATTTTTCCTCGGGATTTCTTTCAAATCTTTTTAGGCGAGCTGACTGCGAAAAGCGCATCGCTTTGCATCTTCCAAAAACTATTTCGGAATCAGGCAAGGGCCAGTTCAATAAACATTTGTCTTCTAGCGTCGTTCACGTCCACCCGGACATTACGGAACGTTGTTTTCGAGCAAGTATCCATTCAGCATCGTGAATGAACATTTGCTGGCGCCAAACCAATATGCGATTTCACGATAATCAGGGAGATCGAATATCGCGAGGTCCGCGTCCTTCCCGGGCTCAACGGATCCCTTCTTGTGCTGCAATCGGAGCGCGCAAGCGCCATTGATGGTGGAAGCGGTGATTGCCTCAGCAGGCGTCATTTTCATCTGCGTGCATGCTAACGACATGACGAATTGCATGCTGCTGGTGGGCGAAGATCCAGGATTGTAATCAGTCGCCACAGCCACGGCTACGCCGGCTTCTATCAACTTTCTCGCGGGCGGATAATTTTGCAATCCCAAAAAATAATTAGCCCCAGGCACCAGCGTAGCCACGGTATTCCGGCGAGAGAGCTCTTGGATGTCGTCTTGACTGATGTGATCCAGATGATCGAGTGAGGCAGGATCGAATTGCAGCAATGATTGCAATCCCGTCTCGCTTAGCTGTCCGACATGGGCGCGAACGCCCAAGCCATGTTCTTTTGCGGCTTCGAATATTTGGCAAGTTTCTTCCAGCGTGAAAGCTCCGCGCTCGGAGAATACATCCACAAATTGAGCGAGTTTGCGCCGGGCCGCTTCAGGCAGCATCTCTTTACAGACGAGTTCAACGTACTTTGGTGAGCGGCCTTTGAATTCTCGCGGGACCACGTGGGCTCCTAATAGCGTGCCAATGACGGTGCCCGGCCAGCGCGACGCCGCCGTTCGGATTGCTTCCAGTGATTTCAATTCGGATGCGACGGTCAGTCCGTAGCCGGATTTAGCCTCTACCGTCGTAGTTCCATGGCGCGCCATTTCTTGCAACGTCGCGGTAATTTTTTCTACTAGACTGCTTTTTTTGGCGTTGCGAACGCCATCCAGACTAGACCGGATGCCTCCGCCCGCCTCAGCAATCTCTTCGTAGGTAGCTCCCGCGATGCGCTTTTCGAAATCGATCAGTCGCGGCTCCATAAACGCAGGATGGGTGTGAGAATCAACGAATCCGGGAAGCACTACTTTGTTTTTGCAGTCAATCTCCAGAATTTGCTTGCGATGTTTTGCGATCCAGGGATCGCGCATGGCATCTTTATTCGAGCCAACCGACACAATTTTCCCGCCAACGCACAGCACGGCTGCGTCTTTCATGATTCCGAGATCGCCTAGCTCAGAGCCGCGCCGGGCGCCGGAAGTCTGCGATGACGATCTTAGTGTGAGAAGTTGGGAAATATTCGCCAACAAGAGCGGCCGAGGGCCGGCAAATTTGTCACTAGCTCTTTTCGAGATGCTGCTTTCGCGGTTCGAAGTATTCCTGCCGCTTGGCGCCGCGCTCTTTTTAGACAGTCCCACGCTGAGCAGTTTATCAGCTACTTTTGCATGGGAATCTTCACGCCGTTGTTCGCGGCGAAGTCTTTGGCTTCGTCATAACCGGCATCTACGTGGCGAAGAATCCCCATCCCCGGATCGGTTGTCAGCACTCGCTCGATTCGCTTCGCCATCATTTCTGTACCGTCTGCGACGGTGACTTGTCCGGCATGCAGCGAATATCCGATGCCAACGCCCCCGCCGTTGTGGATTGAAACCCACGAGGCGCCCGCTGCCGTATTAACCATGGCATTCAGCAGCGGCCAGTCGGCGACCGCGTCGCTGCCATCTTTCATGCTCTCAGTTTCGCGATAAGGAGACGCCACCGAACCGCAATCAAGGTGGTCGCGGCCAATGACGATGGGGGCTTTAAGCTTTCCCTTTTTTACGAGGTCGTTCATGGCGAGTCCAAATTGCGCGCGCTCACCATATCCAAGCCAGCATATTCGCGCTGGCAATCCTTGAAATTTAATTCGCTTTTTTGCAAGCTCAATCCAGCGCCGGAGAATTCGGTTGTCGGGAAAAAGCTCCAATACAAGATCGTCGGTCACATGAATGTCAGAAGCTTCGCCTGAAAGCGCGACCCAGCGAAACGGTCCTCGGCCCTCGCAGAACAGAGGGCGAATATATTCGGGCACGAAACCTGGAAAATCGTATGCGTTCTTCACGCCCTGCTGAAACGCGAACGTCCGAATATTGTTTCCGTAATCAAAAGTTACCGCGCCCATCTTCTGCAAGCGCAGCATGCCTTCCACATGGCGCGCAATGGTATTAAGAGATTTTTCCTCATACTGTTTAGGATCATTCGCGCGCAGAGCGATTGCATCTTCCAGCGTCATGCCGCTAGGAACGTATCCATTCAGCGGATCATGCGCGGAGGTCTGGTCGGTGAGAATGTCTGGCACGACGCCCCGGTCCGCGAGCTCGTTAATAACGTCGGCGCAATTTCCTACCAATCCGACGGAAATATTTTCTTTCTTGCGGACGGCATTTTTGAGAATTCTCAGCGCCTCATCAAGCGTGGTCACCATGAAATCGCAATAGCCCGTCTTGAGACGTTTCTTGATGCGTGCGGGATCGACATCTATCCCCAAAAAAGCCGCGCCGGCCATGGTCGCGGCTAGTGGCTGGGCCCCACCCATGCCGCCCATGCCTCCGCTGACAATCAGCTTGCCGGAGAGGTCTCCGCCAAAATGCTTTTCTGCAGCCGATGCGAAAGTTTCAAACGTTCCCTGGACGATTCCCTGCGAGCCGATGTAAATCCATGAGCCCGCGGTCATCTGTCCATACATCATGAGTCCGGCCCGTTCGAGCTCGTTGAACTTTTCCCAATTGGACCAGTGGCCTACCAGATTCGAATTTGCGATCAGCACACGCGGGGCGTACTCGTGAGTTTTTAGAATTCCCACTGGCTTGCCGGATTGCACCAGCAGCGTCTCGTCATCTTCCAGACTCTTGAGTGAAGCAATGATCGCGTGGTATGCGGACCAACTCCGGGCTGCGCGTCCGGTGCCCCCATAAACCACCAGGTCGCGCGGACGCTCTCCAACTTCCTCGTCGAGATTATTCATCAGCATGCGCATCGCTGCTTCCTGCTGCCATCCCTTGCAAGTGAGAGACGTGCCACGAGGCGCTCGAATAGGAGAGTAAGTAGACGGAGAAATTTCCGTTTCAACCGGCATGCGTAGATGTTAGTGCTTCAGGAGATTGGGATCAAATGGAGAGGAAAAGCCCAGGGTGCCCCATCCTTGACAGGTTCATCGTCAAGGGTGGGATGTCATGATGCAAGTTGCAGTCTTGGACTTTCGACCCTTAAGAAATCTAAATGCGGCAGCCCAATAAAGACACGGCACGTTTTGCATTCCCACCCTTGACGATGAACCTGTCAAGGATGGGGCACCCGGCCACCCGGCCTTACCACGTGCTATACGCCGTCCCATCGCTGGAGATTGCGGTTGCTCCGCTGTGAACGTCGTTGATTCCACCCTCTTGCTGGTCTGGCGACATGAGCGTGGAATCCTCCTGCTCTACTGTCCAAGTGTCGCTTTTTGCTGTCATCGGATCTGGAGGGATTTGTTTAATGTATTGCGCCTGCACCAGGTCCTCGAGCGACTGCGGGGCTTTTTGTTTATCCAGGGTGTACTGCGAAATCACGGATCGCAGGGTGAACAGATTTTGCCGCAGCACTGACTCTCTCGCACGCAAGATGGACTGGTTATAGGCTGGGACGGCAATCGAAATCAAGATCAGGAGCAGGCTGATTACGATCATCAGCTCGATCAGGGTGAAGCCCCGAATTTTCTTTCTATTCGGCATTTATCCGCTTACCAGTCCTTATATTCCGTTCCATCCAGCCCTGTCCCTTGCGATTTCGTGAACACATCGAAAACATTGTTGCCATCCCATGAATCCGATTTCGGATCGTCCTGCATGGAATGCATGCCCCACTCTGCCTTCCCGGTCATGGGATCAATCGGGATCTTGCGCAGAAACCGCAGCTTCTTGGTACTCACGTTGACCCCGTTCACGAGCGTTTCGAGATCGGGAGGATAGCCCTCCGAGCCAACTTTGATCTGGAATGCTCCGCGATCCGCGGCGTCTTTGTAGCGATCAATGGCATCCCGCATTTCCCAAAGATCGCGCCGCAACTCGCGTTCCCGCTCCCGCTTGATGGTTACCCTCGCCATTGGCACAGCCAGCGACGTGAGAATCAGCAGGATCGAGGTCGCCACAATCAGCTCGATGAGCGTGAACCCGCGCATTTTCATACGACGGGTTTTTGCGGCGGACACCATAGAAATACTATCGTCGGAAAAATCGAGCCCTTCAGATTTCACTCTCAAAACCAGCAATCGTTACCAGCAATCATTACAAGAAATCATTGGATCGTGATCGTAGCCGCAGTACCAGCAACCTGCATGGCCTGCATTCCGGGATCGCGAGCCCCGCCTCGGGAGATTGCCAGCGTTCCCTGGCCGCTCGCCTTGGCCATGAAAGTCAGCGTAATCACAGAACCCTGTCCCGAGACCCCGCTCGCGCCCGGTGGTCTGGTCGCTGTGATCTGCAAAGTTCCGCTGGTGGCGTCGTCGCGATGCACCAATGCTACGGCTTGGCCATCCTGCGAGAGGAAGCCTCCGTTTGATACATTGACGACCTGCAAAAGTTTGGGATCATAACTAACTTGTAGTGGCACCGAGTATGCGTTCTGCGCGCCGTTCAGCATCACGTTTACAGTGAAAGTTGAACCCACCGGTTGAGTGATGCTGGGAGGATCGAATCCAAAGCTCGCTGCTCCCGGTTGCTGAATCAGCGGCTGCGGAGGTGGGGCCTGAGCAGGTGACGCCTGCGAGGCAGGGACTTGTGGAACTGGATCCGGAGAAGTTGCTCCCGGCTGCTGCACGGGCGGCTGGATTGTGGAACCCGGCGCTGCGGTGGCGGGCGAAGCGTCCGCAGGAGTGTTAGCTTGGGCAGCACGATTGATGCGGCGCATCTGGATCGCGCCCGCCGTGCCCACGTCCAAAGCGTTCTGATTCATGTCGTTGAGTTCCTGACCGCGCACGATGTGGGGAACCAGAACAAACACAATTTCGTTCTCTTTATGCTCGACGTTGGTCTGCCCAAATAAATATTTGAGGATGGGTATCTGCGCCAGACCCGGAATTCCACTCAACGAGCGGATCTGCTGGTCTTCCAGCATGCCGCCCAACAAATTTACTTCGCCTTCTTTAAGCCGGATTTCGTGCTCAATTTTTCTCTGCCCGATGATTGGCTGGCTGATGCCGCCGATGTTCGACTGTCCTGTTACCGAGGAGATATCCATGGTGATCTTGAGAGTGACTTCTCGCCCAGCGTGGACTTTGGGAGTGATGTCAATATTGACGCCGACGTCCAAGTATTGAAACTGCGTGTTCACCAGAGGATTGATACCGACTCCGCCGATGCCGGGCTGGAACGAACCCGTCGCAACCGGGACGCGATCACCAATCTTCAGCGAAGCCTTCTGGCCGTCCACAGCTCTGATCTGCGGATTTTGAATGAGCTTGGTGTTGCTGTCACTGAAAAGCGCGCTTACGGTCGCGGGCGTGATCGTGACTTGAAAATCGGTGGCGTTGAGATTTCCCAGCGCGTTCAAACTGATTCCGTTGGTGGTAGACGAGGTCGAGCTCGGCGTCGTGGTCGTGGTTCCATTCGTCGTCGTGGTTGTGTTCGTGCTGATATTCGGCTGCAATGACACGCTGGCGCTGGTGGGCGGACTGATTCCCAGGTTCCGTGTCTTGTCGCGACTGACCTGCATGATGGCGATGTCAACCACGACTTCGGACTTCGACTTGTCGAGATCTCCAACTAACTTTTGCGCCAGCGCAACCTGATCGGGAGTGCCGCGCACCACAATCGCCCCTTGCGAAGGCAGAGGCTGAATGCGGGCGATCTCTAGGATCTGCCGGAGCGCGTTGACTACGTCCTGGAGCTCAGTAGGCTGGGAAAGATTCGCCAGATAAAAAGTTTTGATGACACTTTGTTCCAGATCTTTTCGTTTCGCGGGATTATCGGCGGCAACGAAAATTGTGTTGGGCGTCACCGGACGCCAGAAAGTCTTCGACTCCAGCGCCACAATCTGTAGCGCCTCCTCCAGCGAGACTCCATTCAATTCGATCTTCACCCGCCGCGAAGTGTAATCCGGATCGAAGAGGACGTTGATGCCGGCGAGTTTTCCAATGGTCTCGTAGATCACCTTGGTGTCTTCGGTTAATTTTAGGGTTATTGGGACGTTTGAGATCGCTGAAAGATCAACCGGCCCCTGCGCTTCTTCAAGGCGTTTTTGCAGACCGGTGGAAGGCCCGACCGGGGATTTCGGCACCGTCGTGGCCCCGGCGGCATCAATCATCTTCTGAGTACGGCGGATTTCCTGCTGAGCGATAAAACTGGATGAATCAATGGCTGCCGCCTTACGGAATTCCGTCATCGATTCTTCGAGTTTGCCGGCTTCCCGCAGTAGTTGTCCGCGGTGCACGTGCGAGGCCCCGGCCAGAAAGCGCAGGCGCTCATAAGAAGACCGATATGTCAGGTCGGTGGGCTTAAGCTCGTAGGCCTGCTTATACAGATCGAAGGCCTGCTCGTAATTCTGGCGGGCTTCGGCGTCTTTGGCCTTGCTGTATAGGGCCTTCGCGCTATCGGCAGAGGCTGGTACAGTCACGGAAATCGCGAGCAGAACGATTGCCGGCAAGCGAATCAGGCGTCTCATCAAAGGTTCCTCGCAGGCAGTCTTGCACAAAGAGGCAAAGAATACCCAAACTTTACTCATTTATACCCAGCGGAAAAGACGAAAGCTCGCGTGATTATAACATCGCCTCATATTGCGAAGTGACTGCTGTACAAGGTAGTTACACTCGTTAGGGCGGCATTTCGCTGCGTCAAAGGTCATTCCGGCACTCGCCAAATCTAGCTCAGCCCAAGCGGATGTGAACTTCTTGCGTTAACCTAGTCTCAGCCATGGCCCGCCAGACAGCCCATCCCACGAAGTCAGCGCCTCCCAAAAATCCGCATCGCGACCCAACTGCCGCCGGACAGCGCGACGCTGCTGTTAATAGGATCGCTTCGCATAACTACTTCTTGCTGGAAAAATTTGAGACCGGCATAGTTCTAAGCGGGACCGAGGTCAAATCCGTTCGCGCGGGACTGACAAATCTAAAAGATGCCTATGGCCTGCTGAAAGACGGAGAGCTCTGGCTCTTGAACTGCCACATCGGTCCGTATGATCATGGAAACATTGCGAATCATGCACCCCTGCGCACACGCAAGCTACTCATGCATGCGGAAGAGATTCGCAAGTTGATCGGCAAAACGCAGCAGCGCGGGCAGACGCTGATTCCCACCCGCATGTATTTCAAAAAGGGCAGAGTGAAATTGGAGCTGGCACTGGCCAAAGGCAAGCAGCTATGGGATAAGCGCGAAACCGAGCGTCGCAGGACGGCCGATAAAGAGGCGAAAGACGCTGTGGCGAGGTCGCGTAAGGGGTGAGGGCTGTTGGCTGCTAGATGCTAGCTCCTAGCTCGAAGCCAAGACCGAGAAGCTAGCAGCTAGAAGCTAGAAGCTAGAAGCCTAATTCCTACAGTTCCCAACGCACTTCACCGTCTGCAATTCAATCTCGGCTTTTTTATGAGAAATCTGGGGACCGTCCGGCAGTACTATCAGCGATTGGGGACCGTCCGCGAGATTGAATGTGCAATCAAAATTCATGGTCTGCACTCCACGCTGTTTACAACTGGTGTTCGATAGCGCCGAGCTCAGCATTCCGGGAGAGTCGTAGACTTTATCCGCCAGTTGGGACGACATCACCGCAATTGTCATCGGCGATGCGGATTTAATCCTTACGCTCAACCGCTGTCCGTCGCGTTCGGGAGTGAGCAGGCTGTAAATTTTCGGCGTGGAACTCACCTGATACTTTTCTTTCACCAGCCTCACCCACTGGAACTCGGGCTGGAGACAATGATCCACGCATGTCCAACTGTAATACTGAATGTGAACGTCGTTCGCGGGCAGGAAGGGGTGGACGTTACGTCCGAAAACCACGCCGACTCCGGTGAGCACAGCCCGCTCGTTTCTTTCGTCCCGCAACACCAGAATCATGGGACGGTTGGGGGGCAGTTCGCAGGTATAAGTCGCGCTGATCACGTGGCGGTCAAGACAGCTCCACTGAATATTTCGCATAGGCTCAGCATTATGGAGCGCGGCATTCCATTCGTCGAAAGGCGTAATAGCAATTGTGACCGGCTTCTCCGAATCAATATCCACGTGGATATTGCCACCTTCGGGGCCAGGTCTGTAGACGCGTCCCGCCTGGTATTCGGCTGGAATAAGTTGCAGAGTTTCGGCGTTGGCGGCCGTCCAATCGAAAACTTTGTCCTGCGCAACGGCGGCGCTTACAAAAGCGCACAGAAGCAGTCCCGAAATGAGCACATTTTTCATAGTTACGCGTATTTCAGCGGAAAAAGGGACGTCCCACAACGGGAATCTTACGGCGAACGTGACGCTGGTAACTGTGTTGGTGTTCCATTTTGGCCTTATTCGATATCGTCGGCAGCGGCGCAATTTCAAAATAACCTGTCATCTCGACCGGAGTCGTGACTTCGCGCAGCGAAGACACCGCAGAGTGGAGAGACCTGCTTTTTCACCGTCTGATAGCAGGTCTCTCGACTCCGCAAAGCCAAACGTCTTTGCTTCGCTCGAGATGACAACCTTGGGTTGTAGTCTTTGAATTGAGTCACTACATTTCGTCACTGACCTTGCCTGCATCGCTGTATGGCCTTGCACTTTTGTTGCGATGCAAACGATACTTAGATAATCCTCATGAAAACAACTCTCTCTCTCTCGAATGCCGCTGAAGTTGAAACCGAATGCCTGGTCATAGTCGCGCTCGATCGCAGCCAAAAGAAAGCAACCGGCGAAGCGAGCAACGCAAACCCTGCCAAAAGTTCTGACAAGAATGATAAAGACCCAAAGAAATCGGCTGACGAGGTGTCCGTCGAAGCAAGCGACGAAAATTTGCTCGCCGCCGTCGCCGACGTTATTGGCGGCGGAGAAGTGACCGGAAAGATGTTTGAGGCCACGCTGCTGCACCGCCCCGCCAAGTTGAAAGCGAAACGCCTGCTGCTGCTCGGGGGAGGCAAGGCAAAGAACTTTGGATCGGTAGAACTTCGCAAGCTGGCCGGAGCGGCTACGCGGATGCTGAAAGCCAAGGGAATTCGCAGCTTCGCATTTCTCGCGCCCGACAAAGCGCTGCCGGCTGACGAAGCGGTGAAAGCCATTGTCGAGGGAGCTTTTGTCGGCAACTTCGATCCGGACACTTATAAGAGCGATCGCAAAGATCAGAAGATCGACGCTTTGACGGTCGTTGCCAGCGGCGAGCAGTCGGCCTTGCAGGCAGCGCTGGAGCGCGCACAAATTATCGGAGAGTCGCAGAACTTTACACGCGATCTGGTCAACGAGCCCGGCAATCACATGACTCCGACGATTCTCGCGGAGCGCGCCAAAAAAATGGCGGAAGAAGTTGGATTAAGAGTAGAAGTATTCGGCGGTGAAAAAATCCGCGAACTGAAAATGGGAGCGTTCTGGGGAGTTG
Organism: Acidobacteriaceae bacterium; assembly: GCA_040003205.1. Classification (GTDB taxonomy): domain Bacteria; phylum Acidobacteriota; class Terriglobia; order Terriglobales; family Acidobacteriaceae; genus JALYIM01. Next base: position 12,543 of record JBDUDA010000013.1, read on the forward strand.
CCCAGGGCTCGGACGAACCTCCAGCACTGATCATTCTGCGTTACGAACCGGCGGGCGCGCCCGCGAAGCCGGTGCTAGGACTGGTGGGCAAAGGCATCACCTTCGATACCGGAGGCATTTCCATCAAGCCCTCCGACGGCATGGAGAAGATGAAGTACGACATGGCCGGCGGAGCCGCGATGCTGGGCGCGATGCGCGCGATCGCGCTGCTCAAGCCTCAGGTGCGCGTCACCGCGATCGTTTGCGCGTCGGAGAATATGCCATCCGGTAAGGCGCAGAAGCCGGGGGATATTCAGATCGCGATGTCTGGCAAGAGCATTGAAATCATTAATACCGACGCTGAGGGACGACTGGTCTTGGCCGATGGCCTCTGTTACGCCCGACAGTTGGGCTGCACTCATCTCATTGATGCGGCCACGTTGACTGGGGCGGTCGTGGTAGCACTGGGTCATGTGAATGCGGGAGTGTTCTCCAATGATGAAAAGATGTACGAATCTTTCAGCCGCGCGCTGCTGAAGGCTGGAGAAAAATTCTGGCGGCTTCCTTTGGACGAAGAGTATCAGGAGAGCATTCGCTCCAACATCGCGGACATTGTTAACTCCGCAGGGCGCGGCGGTGGCGCGGTGACGGCAGCCATGTTCCTGAAAGAGTTTGCCGAGGACACTCCGTGGATGCATCTCGACATCGCCGGCACAGCCTGGACGGAAGAAGCCAAGCCCTGGATCGCGAAAGGGCCATCTGGTATTGCGGTTCGAAGTCTGGTTGAGTTCGCTCAAGACTTCAAAGCGTAGAGGTCAGCAGTCGGACATTGCAGCAAACGGGAGCCTCAATGAAAGCATTGTTTGCCATTGGTCTGGTAGTCATGGTGCTGGGAATTCTTTCCTTCTTCGTGCCGTTGCCACATTCCGAACAGCACGGGGCTAACCTCGGCGACATCCACGTCGGAGTCACTACCAAGCACGAAGATTTACTGCCTGTCGGAGTCAGCGTGGCGCTGGTTGTAGTTGGCGCTGGCATGATGATCGCGGGACGCGGCAAGGGCTGAATGTGAAACGCGAGCTCGGTGAGCTTAAAGACCATTAGCCCTGAGGGCTGACTAAGCAGCCGCTTCCAATGCCCATTGATTTTGCTCTATTCTCGCAATCGTTTTTTGGGGCTTCGTAGATTTCGTTTTATGTCGTATTGCCAGTACCCGGTCTAAAGCATTTTTAAGCGCGTCCAGCAGCACTGGGTCTTTAGCGGCGAAAGCATAATAAATTCTGATGTAGACATCCGCCTTCTCGCTAATTGACTGCTTTCCGTTCTCGACGCGCGACAAGGTTGAGGTCTGCAATTTTATCCTCAGGGAAAAGTCGATTGCTTTCTGTCCCAGCCGCTTTCGCAAGAATCGTATTTCCGCTCCCGTCAGTGCATCTCTTTTCATGACGATATGACGAGCAATGAGCGCCATTAACTGCTTGATCGCCGGAATCTCTACCGTCTTATCTCCACACTGGCACTCAAGATAGCGAATCCCAACCAGGTGAACGTTGGGCAAGCCGCAGTCTAAAAAATGGTATGGATGATCGTGGGTAGCGTGGAACTCCGTGCGAGTCGCCGCGCTGCATTCGTGAGCTATTTTTTTCGCCATCGAGTCACCGTTACAAACTCTCGCCGCCACGTGTCCACAGCAATCACAATTGTGATCGCATCTCCATCCACGGTTTCAGCGGCGATATAGTACTTCCACTGCCAGGTGGTCCGATTAAATTGCGGACGCCTCTCGAACGTCCACTCACTTTCCAGGCCATGAATTATGTCATCCGTTACGATGCCGCGGTCCATATGACCGTAAAGGGCGTGATACGTCTCGATAGCCTCGGCGTAGGTGGTCGCATTGATTGCGTCCAGAATCAGCGTTGTGAGCTCTTCCCGAGTAAGGGGATCCGGGACTTTTCATTGCTCTTGAACCATTCTATTCACTACTTGACATAATGTCAAGTCGACGATTTCGCGACTAAACTTGCTGAAATAGCCGTTGAGGAGATGTAGTACGGCGAAGGGATTTGTACCAATTACATCGCTGCGGGCGCAGTGATGCCCATCACACTTAAAACGCGAATCAATTCACGGCGGACGATCCAAGCGGTCGCGAGCAGAAAATTCTTTCTCGCTTCGTCAGCTTCAGCCAAGATGGGATGACGATGGTAAAAAGCATTGAAAAGCTGCGCCATCTGGAAGGCATGTTTCGCCAGATAGGCAGGTTCGGTGGTGGAGATGCATTGGTCAATCAGGTAAGAAGTTTTTGACGCCGCCAGCCATAGTTCCCAGATTTCGTTGCCGGATTCTCCGATGAGATATTTCGCAAAATTTACATCTGGCGAAAATTGATCGGGACCGATCCCTCCTTTACGAAAGATGTTGTTGGCACGCACGACGGCGTACTGAGCGTACGGACCGGTCTCCCCTTCGAAGCTGAGGGCCTCCTTGAAATCAAACGCAATCACCGAAGACTTGGTGACTTTCACCATGAAATATCGCAGCGCCCCGATTGCGATTTGCGTTGCGATGGTGAGCCGGTCGGCTTCGCTTAATTGCGGATGCCGTGTGTCCACTTCACTTTTCGCCGAGGCGATCAGACGGTCTATGAGGTCGTCGGCCTTCACACCGAAGCCTTTTCGTCCTGAAACCTCGATGTAGGAACGAAGTTTATCTTCGTCCGAAAGCTCGTATCCCAGTTCAGCGGCGCAGCGCGGAGTAAGCGCGACCATCTCGTAAGAAAAATGAGTGTAGTGGTCGGCTTGCTGGTTGTAGCCGAGAGCGCGCAAGGCATCAATGACAGTGTTCTGCGCTTCGGACTGGCGGGCGTCAATTACGTTATAAATTTCCGCGACGTCTCCGAAATGCGGATGCTGCGGTTCACCCTCCGTAGTTGAGATCCAGCAGTCGTGCTGATTGGGATAACGGTAAAACTTGCGGTATCCGAAATCGCGCCCGAGCAATCCAAACTTCCAGAGATGATAGGCGATATCTTTACCCACGTAGCCTACCGTGCCGTTGGAGCGCACGATGACTTTTTGATCTTCTTCCGCGAGAGCGCCTTTTTCTATCTCGGAATCCTCGTCCGACGGGGAATCTTTTCCCGTGATTTCCGGGTCCGGCGTTTTCGATCTGGACGTCCCCCCGCGCCGCATCACCCAGCAGCCTTTGTTTTTGCCTTCCATTTCCAACGAGAGGACTCCGCGATCTTTGAGCTGAGCAAATGCAGCGTCCCAAAAATGAAGTTTTAGAATTTCGCTTTCGCGGGGCAAGAAATCGTATTCGATATCGAGCCGGTCCATCGTTTCCAGATGCCGCCGGAGCACGGCTACTGCGATGATTTCGGCGATTGTCGCAACCTGGTTGTCGCCTGCTTCCAGATCGTGCAAGGTTTGCGAACGAAGCTTCAAATTTTCTTTGTCTTTATCCTGTGCATACCATTGCGAAACGCGCGCGTATAAATCCCAACAGTGATAATCGAATCGTGGCTGGCTGGCGAGTTGTTCAATCTCTGCGCGGGATTTCTTCTCGATGTGCAGAAATCCGACTACGACGTCCGCTACCTGCACGCCCGTATTGTCAATGTAGTTCTGTATGTCTACTTCGCGGCCTGCTGACTTTAGGAGACGGACGAAGGTGTCTCCCAGGATGGCGTTGCGCAGATGTCCGACATGCGCAGCCTTGTTGGGATTAATGCTGGAATGCTCGACCAGAATTTTGCCCGGAGGAATTTCCGACTGTGGTTTTTCATCCGCCACCAGCGCAGCCGCGAATTTGGCGCGATCCACGCGTGCGTTAATGTAGCCTGCGCCCGCGATCTGTAACTTCTCGAAACCCTCGATCGGGCCGATTCCGTTTACGATTTCGTCGGCAATTTTGCGGGGAGCTTTTCGCAGCTTTTTCGCCAACTCGAAAGCCAGCGGCAGGGCATATTCCCCGAACTCAACCTTGGGAGGCTGCTCGATCACAATTTTCGGCAAATCAAGATCGTAAGTTCGTCGCAGAAACTCGCGGATATGTTGGGCAAGCCGGCGTTCCAGATGGCGATACAAAGAGTCCCTCTAAGCTGTTGAAGAAAAAAGTGATTGTAGCAGAGCGTACAAGGCCCCGGTTTGACGGCAAATGCGGCCTTCCCTATGATGAAAGCTCCCGTGCGGGCCGGAAATCTCCGTTGTAATTCAAAACAATTTGGGAATAACGCGGGCGTTTGCCGGAACTGTCGCCGACTGATGGAAAGTAGCGAATGAGCGAAAAGTTTTACATTACGACCCCGATTTACTACGTGAATGCGCGTCCGCATATTGGTCATGCCTATACAACCCTGGCGTGTGACGCCATTGCGCGCCGCCAGCGCATGCTGGGCAAAGACACTTTTTTTCTTACCGGCACCGATGAACATGGACAGAAGATTGAGCGCGCAGCGCAGGCAGCGGGTAAAACTCCGCAACAACTGACCGATGAAGTTTCCGCCGAGTTCCGCGCGCTTTGGGACCGGATGGGCCTGACTTACGACAATTTTATCCGCACCACGTCGGAGAAACATAAGCACGGCGTGCAGGAACTCTTCCGCCGCATTCGCGACAACGGATACATCTACAAAGGTGAATATAGCGGGCAATATTGCGTCTTCGATGAACTGTACGTTGACGCAGTAGGGCCGGGTGCGCCGTGTCCAGAGTGCGGGCGTCCCACGGAAACGGTGAAAGAAGAAAATTATTTCTTCAAACTTTCTGCGTTTCAAGGCCGGCTACTCGAACTTTATAACGGAGATCCGAATTTCATTCGTCCCGATACCCGGCGCAACGAGGTGATGTCATTCGTGCGCTCGGGATTGCGCGATCTCTCCATCAGTCGCAGCACGTTTTCCTGGGGCATTCCTGTACCGGACGATCCCAAGCACGTGATTTATGTGTGGCTGGATGCGCTGGCAAATTACATTACGGCGCTCGGTTATGGATCATCAGATACGAAATTGTTCGAAAAATATTGGCCTGCCGACCTGCAAATGATTGGCAAAGAAATTGTGCGCTTCCATTGCGTCTATTGGCCCGCGTTTCTCATGGCAGCAGAATTGCCGTTACCAAAGAGCATCGTGGCCCACGGCTGGCTGCTGTTTGAAGAAAGCAAGATGTCGAAGTCGCGGGGGAACATTGTCCGCACCGAGACGATTCTCGACGTTCTGGGCGCGGACGCGCTGCGATATTTTCTGCTGCGTGAAATCGTCTTCGGACAGGATGGATCGTTCTCGTTCGATGCTCTCGTGCAGCGCTATAACTCCGATCTGGCAAATGGTCTCGGCAATCTCGCCAGCCGCACTCTAACGATGATTACGCGTTATTTTCGCGGGGAGATTCCGTATCCATCGGGAAGTGCGTCGTTGACGCCGGCGGACCATTCCATCCGCCAAGCCGCGGAAACCACGATTAAGGAATGCAATCAGTTGTTCTCGGAATACAAATTCTCGGCGGCCCTGGAACTGATCTGGATTCGTCTGATTGCGGCAGTAGACAAATATATTGTCGAGAATGAGCCGTGGGCTTACGGCGAAAAACAGGACGAGGCCAGCCGCTCGCGCCTGGCGACAATTCTGTATACCAGCGCGGAGGCACTGCGGATTGTTACGGCGCTGGCGCATCCAGTGATTCCGGATGCCACGACGAAGATCTGGGAACAGATGGGATTGGGCGACATTCAGAAATTTCCGCTCACAGATCTCAGGTGGGGACAGCTGCGCTTGGGAACGAAGTTGGGAAAAGTGCAAGCGGTGTTTCCGCGCGCGGACAAGAGTGCGATCGAAAGGATGCAGAAGATGGAGAGTAAGGAACAACCCGTAGTGGCGGAGGAGAACTCGCAGCAGAATGTACCTCGTGCAACGGAAGCGGGAGCGACGTCAGCCGCCGTCCCCACGCATGGGACAGGAGCAACTTTCGCGGTTGAGGCGGCGGGTGCGACGGGCGCGCCCGCACAAGCGGCGGCGGTTTCTGCGCCACCCACTGGAGAAGCTGGGAAAGAAAAAATCACAATTGATGATTTCGCGAAAGTTGAATTGCGAGTGGGAGAAGTGAAGGTCGCGGAAAAAGTGAAGGGTGCCGACAAACTATTGCGCCTTGAAGTTGATCTCGGAAGCGAAACCCGGCAGGTGCTCGCGGGCATCGCGGAATCGTATGCACCCGAGACGCTGATCGGACGCAAAGTTGTCGTTGTCACGAATCTCGCGCCCCGAAAAATGCGCGGGCTGGAATCGAATGGAATGATTGTGGCGGCTTCTCCTGAGGGCGGCAAGGCGGTGCTGGCCAGCTTTCTGGAGGATGTTCCGCTGGGGACGCGACTGAAATAGTCCCTCTTTTTTTATCCAAAGCAAAAACCGAAAACTATGTACGTAGACTCCCACGCCCATCTCGATATGGAACAGTTCAATGACGATCGCGAGCAGGTGATCCAGCGCGCTCTGGATGCGGGCATAAAAACTGTGGTTGCGATTGGAAGCGGGACCGGTCCCGGATCGCTCGACTGCGGAATTCGGCTGGCGGAAAAGTATCCTTTTATTCACGCGAGTATTGGAATTCATCCGCACGAAGCTCGACTCGCGACGGAAGATGATTTCAAGAAATTGGAGCAACTGGCGAAGCGTCCTAAAGTAATTGCCTGGGGAGAAATTGGATTGGATTATTTCTACGATCACTCTCCGCGCGAACTTCAGCAACAGGTTTTTCTCCGACAGATGGAGCTTGCGCGGGCGGCGAAGCTTCCAATTGTGATTCATTGCCGTCCATCTGACGGCAGCGAAAATGCCTGGGATGATTGCCTGAATTTGATCGGCGAAAACTGGGCCGCGAGTGGACTAGGTGGCATCCTGCATTGCTTCACTGGAACTGACCTGCACGCAAAGCGTGCGCTGGACATGGGATTCATGATTTCCTTCGCGGGCAACATAACGTTTCCGAAGGCGCAGCCGATTCGTGATGCGGCTAAAAATATCCCGCTCGACCGTCTCCTCATTGAAACTGATGCCCCTTTTCTGGCGCCACTTCCGCATCGCGGCAAGCGTAATGAGCCCGCGTTTGTGAAAGAGACGGCTAAAAAGCTAGGAGAAATACGAGAACTTTCTGGCGAAGAAATTGGCGTGACGACCGCGGACAATTTTTACCGCTTCTTTTCACTTCACGAAAGGGCAAACTCCATTTAGCTTGATTAGTGCATCTTTTGCGGGGACAAGCTAATCTAGCAAGCAGAAGCCAAACAGCATGCCTGAAAATACTTTTGACATTGTGAGCAAACTCGACCTGCAAGAGGTCGCAAACGCCATTCAGCAGGCGCTGAAAGAAGTGCATACGCGTTTCGATTTAAAAGACTCGAAGTCGAATATCGAACTCGAGGGTAAAGACGCGATCGTGATGCACTCGGCGGATGAATACAAACTCAAAGCCGTGAACGATATTTTTCAGGCGAAGCTGGTCAAGCGCGGAGTCTCGCTAAAGGGACTGACTTACGGCGCTGTAGAATCCGCCGCCGGAGCCACTGCCAAACAACGTATCACCATGCAGCAGGGCATCCCAATTGAAAAAGCGAAAGACATTGTGAAGATTGTGAAAGAATCGAAGAAGAAGGTGCAGGCTTCGATTCAGGGCGACCTGGTTAGGATAAGCGGCAAAGATCGCGATTCGTTGCAGGAAATTATTGCGCTGCTGCGGCAAAAAGACTTAGGCCTCGATCTGCAATTCACGAATTACCGTAACAATTAATTCAGCATTATTACTCGGGAGAACCAGGGCCAACGATTGAGCACACCCGCCGCCATCAACGGCAAAGAAATTTTCGAGATGCTGCGCGAGGACTTGTCCGCCATCGAGCGCGAGTTCGGACGCGACACGGTCTCGGGCGTTGAAGCAATCACTGAAATTGGTGAATATTTGCGGGGCGGCGGCGGCAAGCGTATTCGCCCGGCGCTGCTTTTACTCTCCGCGAAGCTTTTCGATTATGAGGGCCGAGGCGCCATAAAGCTGGGCGCCGTTGTCGAAATCATCCACACCGCTACGCTCGTTCACGACGACATTATCGATGAGGCGGAAACGCGCCGCGGACGTCCTGCGGCAAATACCCAGTGGGGAAATTCGAAGTGCGTGCTGGCGGGCGACTGGCTTTATATGCAGGCTTTCAAAGTCGCGCTTCAGGAGAGAAGTTTTCGCGTTCTCGACACGCTGATTGATCTCACCCAGAAGATGGTCGAAGGCGAGTTGCTCCAGATCGAGAAACTGGGGAAACTCATTTCGCTGGATGAGCATTTTGATTTGATCTTCCGCAAAACTGCCTGCCTGTTTGCGGTTTGCATGCGGATGGGGGCAATTCTCGGAGGAGCTACCGCAGAACAGGAAGACAATCTCGCGCAATATGGTCGCAACCTTGGGATGGCTTTTCAGATCGTGGATGATGTGCTTGATCTCACTGCGTCAGAAAAAGTGCTGGGGAAGCCGGTTGCCAGCGATCTACGCGAGGGGAAAGTAACCATGGCGGTCATCCACACCCTGGAGCGTTGTACTCCGGAAGAACGTGACATGATTGAGACGGTTGTGAATGAGCGAACATTTGAAAGCGTAAGCCATCGGGACATTTTTGCGCTCTTGAATCATTATGGCTCGCTCGATGCAGCCTACGCGTGTGCTGCAAAATACGCCGGGCTGGCGCGCAACTCGATTTGCACTTTTCCTGACAGTGAGATTAAGCGTGCGCTGCTGTGGGCCCCGGAATTCGTGGTGGCGCGAGAAAAGTGAGACGCCCTCCCGAAATTGTCGTCTCGAGCGGAGCACAGTGATTTCGCTTTAGGCAGTGGAGGGATCTGTTGCTCGGCTTGCGTCGAGAGAACAGCAGGTCCCTCCACTCGCCAGCGGCTTCGCTGCGCGCCGCCGCTGGGTCGGTCGGGATGACACGTTGATAGAAAGCACCCTTTCATGAATAACTTTTTCGCACTGCTGGCGAATCACGGATATCTGTTTGTCTTCATGGCGGTCTTCGCCGAAGCTATCGGATTGCCGTTCCCCGCTGCTTTGGCGCTGGTTGCTGCGGGGTCGGCAGCGGCAGCGGGAAGTTTGTCCGCGCCAATATTGATGGTGATTGCTATCGGCGGATTCATTCTCGGCGACGTTCTGTTGTTCTTCATGGGACGCGCGATGGGCTGGGGATTGCTTGGATTTCTCTGCAAGCTTTCGCTAAATCCCGAAGCCTGCATTCTGAATTCCGCAGAATCTTTTTACAAGCGTGGGAAGCTGACCTTGATTTTTGCCAAGTTCGTCCCGGGCCTCAACACCATGGCACCTCCGCTTGCGGGCAGCATGAAGATGCGGCCCAGCCAGTTCTTTATTTATGACGCAGCGGGAGCAGCGATTTACGTAACCACCTACGGCCTACTCGGCTTCGTATTTCGTGACTTTTTAATGACCATGACTCGCGGCTTACAGGCTACCGAACACATTTTTTCGCGAATACTAGGCGCTGCCGTTATCGCCTACGTGATTTATCGCCTGTCGATCTACCGGAAGAACAGAGTTTATCGAGTGGTTCCGCGGGTACAGGTGGAAGAACTTGCGCGAAAGCTGACATCCGAAGCGAAAGACAACGTCGTAATCGTGGACGTGCGCAGCCGCGGCTACTACGACGAAAAGGCTCAGCGGATGAAAGGGTCGATCCGCATCGAACCGAACGATCTCGATAAAGAATTAAAGAACCTGCCGAAAGATAAAGATATTTATGTCTACTGTACTTGAGCACGCGAAGCGACCAGCGCCCGGGTGGCGCACATGCTGATAGCAAGAGGATTCAACGCGCTCGTAATTGTTGGGGGATTGACCGCGTGGCGCAAGGCGGGGCATCCGCTGGAGGCGGTGCCGGCGGGCGAATTGATAAAACTTCCAACCTTCAATTAATTCTGTGCGGCGCAGATTCCATAATTTACAAACGCCATGGCTCCCAATAAAGAAATAGAAATTAAATTTACGATTGAAAGCTTTCGCGCTTTGTCACAACGGTTGCGCGAATCGGGATTTCGTTTACTTACTCCGCGCACCCACGAGATGAACACGCTCTACGATCTTCCAGGAGCAAGCCTCGCTAACTCGGGACAACTTCTTCGCCTGCGTAAATACGGCGATACATGGCTGCTGACGCACAAGGCCAAAGGCAAAGAAGGACGCCACAAGACGCGGGAAGAAACTCAAACCGAAATTGCAGACGGTGTTCAAATGGATTCCATCCTGCGTGCATTGGGTTATTCGCCTTCTTTCCGCTATGAAAAATTCCGCGCGGAATGGAGCGATGGCAAAGGTCACGTCGTGGTGGATCAGACTCCAATCGGCGATTTCGGAGAGATCGAAGGTCCCTCGCGCTGGATTGACACGACGGCGCGTCTTCTGCACATTGATCCGAAGGACTACATGACGCAGAACTACGCTGGCCTGTTTTTCGAATGGAAAAAACGAGCGCGAAGTTCGGCGAAAGAAATGACGTTCAAAGCCGTCCCAAAGTCCGCAAGCCGTTGAATTGCAGCACCAAACTAACCAACATAACGCCCCGCTAAAGTAAATTCCGCGCGTGGTACTCTCTCCTTGCTCTGGTTTCTGCTCCCACTCAGCGTGGCAGTGCAGAAAGACAAATTCCGGCGACTTCTGCGCACGGTTGAAGCGCTCTCCGATCTCGGTCCTGAGATGACGGCGGGGCGCGACTTCTCGCAGACCGCGAGATCCATGCTGTCGGCTCTGCAACAGGCCGGCGGAGCGCGCGAAACCGTGCTCTTCACCTTTAGCGACAAACCGTCGCTGCTCTCCTCTATTGCCAGCGATGGTTTCGCGCTCATGCCCGAGCCCGCAATCATTCCCTTACTTCCGAAACACGTACATGCACTGAGTTCGTCTCGTGGACCGATACTTCTGAGTCAGGGATCTTACGACGGTTTTCTCAGCTCGAACGGCAATGTCGCGCCGGAACTATTTCGCTGTATCGCTGCTTTGCGAGTGGGTGGAAAGCTCGTCGGCCTGGTTGCGCTCGGACGCCGCGAGGGTGATGCACTCTACGATGAAGACGATCTCGAATCGCTGGAGATGCTTTGCAATTACGTGGCGCTCGCGATTCATAATCATTCTCTCAGCCAAACGCTGGCGCAGCGAGTTTCGGAAAACTTGCGGCTCATGGCTTCGGTGCATGGCTTTTATGAAAACGCGTTGGAGGTTTTCGCGACCGCGATTGACGTAAAGCATGTCAACATTCACGGACATTCTTTGCGGGTTGGACGCTACGCCGCCGCCATCGGAGAAGCGATGGGCATGGAGCAATCCGATGTCGCAGCCCTGCGCTCAGCCGGATACCTGCATGACATAGGGAAAGTGGCGGTGGACAAGCGTCTGTTCGCCAAAGCAACATCGCTCGACCCGGAGGAGTTCCGTGAGATGGCCGACCACACAGTTGTGGGACATCAGATCGTAAGCGGCGTGCAATTCCCCTGGCCGCAGATTCCAGAAATCGTGCGCTGGCATCATGAGCGCGGCGACGGGACCGGTTATCCAGA
>JBDUDA010000154.1:0-7232 GCA_040003205.1 Acidobacteriaceae bacterium
GCGCGCTGGTGGGGATGAGGTCTGATATGTAACAAGCAGTCTCTCCGCCGCTCTTTACAATAACGGCCTGCATGTCTTTCGTGTGTCCGGGGAAAACTTTAACCGATATGCCCGGGAGCAATTCAGTCTCCCCGCTCAGCAAGCGCATCTTGCCACTTTCCACCAACGGATCGTAATTCTCGCTGATGTAGCTCACGGCATCGCGCTGACCCTGATGAGCGTGCTGCCACTCGCCTTCCTGCGCGTAGTAAGTCGCTTTCGGAAAAGTCGGAACGATTCCCTGCCCGGTTCGCAGCGTGTTCCATCCACAGTGATCGAAGTGCAGATGCGTGTTGATGACTATGTCTATGTCTTCTGGAGAAATTCCGGCTGCGGCCAAGTTACCCAGGAGTTCGGCTGGCTGGCCGTAAATTTTCGCCATCTTCTCAGGAAGCTTATTGCCGACTCCCGTTTCGATCAGCACGGTTTTTTCGCCGGTGCGTATGATCACCGAATTCAATCCAGTGGGAACGCGATTCTTTTCGTCCACTTCGACGCGCTGTTCCCACAAAACTTTCGGCACCACCCCAAAGTATGCGCCGCCGTCAAGATGGTAGATGCCATCCGAAAACGAAGTCAGTTCGAACTCGCCGAGAGTAATTCGTTGCATATTTGTCAGCCAAACGTCAGAGAATTCTAACAAGTAGATGTCATCCTGACGAAGCGGATTTAGTGCTGGCGCGAAGCTCCCGAGGAAAGGCCCCTGTCTTTGGCGATTGCTGTCATATCTGCCGGGTACAGGGATACTTCCTTGGCAAATCTTTGCGAGCGGAGACGCGCTGCGTCAGAATGACATTAGATAGTCTCAATGCAAAGAGACATTTGGAGTCCGTGCTAGAATCTTGCAAGCGCTTAAAAATGCCTCCAGCCGTGCAAAATCTCATCGATTTGCAGCAAGCGGACCGCGAGATCCTCCGCTTGAATCAGGAAGTGGCGTCGCTGCCTAAAAAGGTGGCAGCCATTGAAGAACGGCTCGCCGGAACCAAAGGTCTGCTTGAGAAAGCTAAGTCCGCAGTCAAAGCCGATGAAGCCAACCGGCGCAAGTTTGAAACCGCAATTCAAGATTTGCAAGGCAAAATCTCCAAGTACCGCGACCAATCTCTGGCGGTAAAAACCAACGAACAATACAAAGCGCTCTTGCAGGAAATCCAGTTTGCCGAGCAGGAAATTCGTGGCAACGAAGACAAGATTCTGGAAGTCATGATGAATTCCGAAGCGCGCGAAAAAGATGTAAAAGCGGCTGAGGCGAAGCTTAAAGAAGAGACGGCTGAGATCGAACGCGAAAAAAATGCAGCCCGCGAGCGGACTGCGGAAGACGAGAAATTGCTGGCGGAATGGAATCAAAAACGTGAAAAAGGCCGCGCAGGAGTGGACGCCGACCTGATCAGGCATTACGATCGCGTTTCAAAGTTTCGCGGGACCGGACTGGCCGAAGTCCGCGATCAGCGCTGCATGGGATGCCAGGTGCTGCTGCGTCCTCAGACCTATAACGACGTTCGCGGCGGACAACGGGTAATCTGTGAGTCTTGCCAGAGAATTCTGTACTTCGATCCTGCCAGTGAAATTAAGGTGGAGCGTCCCAGTCTGACGGCCAAGAAGCGCACGCGGCCTAAAGTGCACGTGGACCGCGCCTGGTTCTACCATCCCGAGTCCGACCAGGATGGAGAAGTTTTCCTGGCATTCGCCAATGCGGATGGGCAATCCAGCTGCCGAGTCTATGACGTCCATACCGGCAGAAAAATAGGCGTGACCAGAAACCGTGAGGGCGATTTCAACACTGCATTCGCCTATGAACTCGGTCCCGCGATTCAGCTTAAGAGCGGAGTGGATGAGCAGCAGTTGGAAGAATGGGCGGGTGAACTGCCTATGACAATTCTCGATGAGCTGCACGGTGATTTAAAAGTTGCCCGCGCTCAGATTCCCGCAGCAGAAAATCAGCTCGCCTAACCTTTCTAGGTCCCATAAACGCATCCCTCATTTACTTAGGTTTAAGATCGGGTATGCCTAAACCGGCTTCCGTCGTCGCTTCCTCCCAAAAACTCAAGCTCCAGACCGTTGCGGTCGGCGCGAACAATCAAAAAGTTACCATCTCGCGGCGCGGGGCGGAGCGTCTTAAGAACGCTCATGTCTGGGTCTACCGCTCAGACATCGTTTCCGCTGAGAATGTTACCCCCGGTGCTCTGGTCAATGTCGCCGATGAACGCGGCAAGTTTCTGGGAACGGCACTCTATAGCAGCTCGTCGCAAATCGCGATCCGGATGCTTTCGTCCGAAGGTGTCGCCGACCTTCCAGCCCTGCTGCGCCAGCGAATTCAGCAGGCAATCGCATATCGCGAGCGAGTCGTGCGCGACACCGACGCCTATCGCGTAATTTTCAGCGAGGCCGACTTTTTGCCCGGACTTATCGTTGACCGCTACAACGACCTGCTTTCATTTCAAGTGCTCACCCAGGCGATGGACGCCAAACCGGTGCGGCAGACGATTACCTCCGAGTTGAAAGAACGGCTCAATCCGGCGGCAATCATCGAGCGCGTGGACGCGAGAATTCTCGAACTAGAGCAAATCTCGAGGCGCGTTCCCGACGACACTAGCGGGGAGCCTAATAGCACGATCTTCACCATGAACGGAGTCCGCTTCCATTACGATTCCGCCGGCGGTCAGAAGACCGGCGCGTTCCTCGATCAACGCGAAAACTATGCCGCAGCCGCGCAGTACGCTCGCGGAGAGGCTTTGGACGTCTTCTGCTATCAAGGCGGATTCGCTCTTCATCTCGCGCCTCACTGCTCGAGAGTGACCGCAGTGGATAGTTCGCGTCCCGCGCTGGAAGTTGCCGATCGCAACGCAACGCTTAACGAGCGCGAGATTGAGTGGATCGAGGCCAACGCCTTCGACCTGCTCCGCGATTATTCCAATTCCGGACGGCAGTTCGACACCATCGTGCTCGACCCTCCCGCATTCGCGAAGAGTAAGCGCACTCTCGATACAGCCCTGCGCGGCTACAAGGAGTTAAATCTGCGCGCACTGAAGATGCTGCGTCCGGGCGGGGTTCTCGTGACCTGTTCCTGCTCCTTCCACGTCGGCGAGATGAACTTTCGTGAAGTAGTGGCTGCCGCAGCACGTGACACAGGGAAAAACCTGAGAATTATCGAAAGCCGGGGCCAATCGAAAGATCATCCGATCTTGCTTTCTGTGCCGGAAACGGCCTACTTGAAATGCTTCATTATCGAAGTAAACTGCTTAAAATTAACTACTTAAACATGCTTGACAGTAACATGCTCATATTTTATGATCTTCTTGCTATAATTATTAATTCGACGGTTTTACTAGCATGATCGAAGGAAATCTTATGGCAATACGTTGGGACAAATTCACAGTAAAGGCGCAAGAGGCAGTGCAGCGGGCAACCGAGCTTGCTTCAGAACATGGCAGCCCGGAGTTACAGCCTGTTCACTTACTTGCAGCTCTACTCGAAGACCGCGATGGAATCGTGTCTCCGGTGCTCGAAAAGATCGGAATCTCGCCGCAGACAGTGACCCAGGATGCCATGCAGGCCATCGAGCGCCTGCCGAAAGTTTCGGGCGGAAGCTCGCAAACCACGCCATCTAAGGCTTTGGACCAACTACTTGAACAGGCATTCAAAGAAGCCGGCAATTTTAAGGATGAATACGTTTCGACCGAGCACCTTCTGCTGGCAGCCACGCACCTCAAGCGAGATCCGGCGCAGGAGTTTCTTGTCCGCCATGGCGCTACCCACGAAGCGATTCTCAAAGCTCTAACCTCGGTGAGAGGCTCGCAGAAGGTTACCGACAAGAATCCGGAAGCCAAGTATCAATCTCTGGAAAAATATGCCCGCGACCTGACCGAGCAGGCCCGACGCGGAAAACTCGACCCGGTAATAGGACGCGATGAAGAGGTCCGGCGCGTGGTGCAGGTTCTCTCGCGCCGCACAAAAAATAATCCGGTGCTGATCGGAGAGCCCGGCGTCGGAAAGACCGCGATCGTCGAAGGACTGGCGCAGCGCATCATTTCCGGCGATGTGCCCGATGGCCTGCGCAACAAGCGCGTGGTTGCGCTCGATTTAGGCGCGATGCTGGCGGGAGCGAAGTATCGCGGCGAGTTTGAAGACCGGCTGAAAGCAATCCTCAAGGAAATTGAAGACTCAGCAGGCAAGATAATCCTATTCATTGACGAGCTTCACACGCTGGTGGGAGCAGGCGCGGCCGAAGGAGCAATAGACGCTTCCAATATGTTGAAGCCGGCGCTGGCGCGGGGAGAACTACGCGCCATCGGCGCCACTACGCTGAATGAATATCGTAAATACATTGAAAAAGATGCTGCGCTGGAACGCCGGTTTCAGATCGTTTACGTCGGCGAGCCGAACGTCGAAGACACCATCGCGATTCTACGCGGACTGAAAGAGCGCTACGAGGTGCATCACGGCGTCCGCATAAAAGATTCGGCGATCGTGGCTGCAGCCACGCTTTCTCATCGCTACATTTCCGATCGTTTTCTGCCAGACAAAGCAATTGACCTGATGGATGAAGCCGCGTCTTCCCTGCGCATCCAGATTGATTCGCTGCCGACCGATATAGATCAGTTGGAGCGACGGGCGACGCAACTTGAAATCGAGCGCCAGGCGTTGAAGAAAGAAGATGACGCCAACTCAAAAGACCGGCTCCTAGTCATTGATAAGGAATTGGCCAACGTGCGTGAGCGGTCGAATACGCTCAAAGCAAGCTGGAAAAAAGAGAAAGACGTGATCGCACGTTCTCGATCTTTGAAAGAGAAAATTGAGCAACTCAAGCTGGAAGAACAGACCCAGGAGCGCAAAGGAAACTTACAACGCGTGGCTGAAATTCGCTACGGACTGCTGCGCCAGGCGGAAGAGGAATTGGCAAAGGTTGCCGCGGAGATGGATAAGAAGGGCCAATCCCGCATGTTGAAAGAAGAAGTAGATGAGGAAGATATCGCCGGCATCGTGTCCAAATGGACGCGCATTCCGGTTTCCAAAATGCTCGAAGGTGAAGTGAAGAAGCTCGTCAACATGGAAGGCCGATTGCGACAGCGCGTCGTAGGACAGGACGCTGCGTTGGAGCGGGTTGCCAATGCGATTCGTCGTTCGCGTGCCGGGCTAAGCGACCCCAAACGGCCTATTGGTTCCTTCATATTTCTGGGACCGACCGGAGTTGGAAAAACCGAACTGGCGCGCAGCCTCGCCGAATTTCTCTTCGACGACGAACACGCGATGGTCCGCATTGACATGTCGGAGTACATGGAGAAGCATGCCGTCTCCCGTCTCATTGGCGCGCCTCCGGGATACGTTGGCTACGAAGAAGGCGGTCAGCTTACGGAACAGGTGCGAAGACATCCCTATGCGGTCGTGCTGTTCGATGAAATCGAAAAGGCGCATCCGGACGTCTTCAATATTCTGCTACAGATCATGGATGATGGTCGCCTCACCGATGGGAAGGGACGGACAGTCGATTTCCGAAATACGGTAATCATCATGACTTCAAACATCGGCTCAGCGTATCTGCAATCCGAGAGCACGATTAGCAGCGAAGACTTCGACAAGGCCAGCAAGCTGGTAGTGAACGCGCTGCACGGGCACTTCAAGCCTGAGTTTCTCAATCGCGTGGACGACATCATCATCTTCACGCCGCTAGGAAAAGAACAGCTGGTGAAGATCATCGAGCTGCGGCTGGAGGACGTAAGGCGGCTGCTGGTGGACCGAAAGATATCGCTCGAACTCACGGATGCGGCCAAAGACCTGCTCTTCACCGAAGGCTTCGACCCTAACTTCGGGGCGCGTCCATTGAAGAGGGCAATTCAGAAGCTGGTGCAGGATCCGCTGGCGTTAAAAATTCTCGATGGCGAAGTTTTGCATGGCGATCACGTGATCGTTGACGGGGACAAAGCTGCGGGGAAAGCGAAGTTCGAGATCAGCAAGCGAGTCGGAGAGAAAGTGCCTGCGACGGTTTAATTAGAATTTCGACTGAGGCACGCGATATGCGTGCCTCTATTTTTTCCCCGGCTTATTTGCGAACTGCTCCGCGACCGGCGTCTGCGACAAATACCATACGACCATCATCCTCAGGATCATGCCGAGGCCTCCCCACGCGAGAGTGCGCGGGCGAAATTCGATGACGCTACTGGAAACGGCGGGCAGCAGCATCGCAATGCCGATCATGCCTGCAAGCAATGCCGCGCGTCGCGCCCACTTATTCAGCTTTAGCAGGCCATATGCGACGACGAATCCGGTGGCCGCCATTAACAGAAACATGTACGGGCCCGCGAGTTCGAGTCCGCCGAGGATTGGCGCACCCAATGCCATGGACAGCGCGCCCGGGGCTGCCAGCATCACGGAGCCGAGAACGAGAAGATAAGCAGCTGTGATAGAGAAAAGAACGGCGATGGCTGCGACTCCAGCAGGACGCTCGGCGTCGCGATTGATTTCGAGTAAAGACACAAGAAATAAAAATTATTATGTCATGTTGAGCGGAGAGAGTCGTTCGCGTAGCGAACGACGACGGAGTCGAAACATCCCTTATCGCCACCCACAGTGGGACTCTATAGGGACCCTTCGACGTAGCATCCGCTTCGCAAGCGAATCGAATGCTTTGCTCAGGGTGACAGAAATTAAGGGCTAGGGGTACGAACTTGATTAAGACCGCCCTCCGTACGAACACTGCGTCCTGCAAATTACGCCAGGTCGAATAAGAGAATCTCAGCGTCTTCAGCCCCCTTGATTTCCAACTTCGACTCTTCGGATATGGCCGCGCCATCGCCCTGATTGAGCTTCTTCGCGTTTAACTCGACTGCGCCCTTCGCGATCTGCAACCATGCGCCGCGTCCCTTGGAGAGTTCATGAACCACTTGTTCTCCGGGCTTGAGCAGCGAAACATATAACTTCGCGTCCTGGTGAATGGTGACCGAACCGTCATACCCGTCAGGAGATGCGATCAGCCGCAGCTTGCCTTGCTTTTCCTCCGCCGCAAAAGACTTCTGCTCATAACTGGGTTCGATTCCGTCGCGCTCAGGCATGATCCAAATCTGTAGCAATTTGACCGGATCAGTCTGTGAAGCGTTCATCTCGCTATGTCGAATGCCGCGTCCCGCGCTCATGCGCTGTCCATCGCCCGGACGAATGATTGAGCCAGTACCCAGACTGTCCTTGTGACCCAGCGCACCATC
>JBDUDA010000014.1:0-23875 GCA_040003205.1 Acidobacteriaceae bacterium
GGGGAGGTAGGTTTGAAACGCGCGCTGGATGAGCTGTGCCAGCGGGCCTCCCTGGCAGTGAAGTCAGGCTATTCATTGCTGATTCTTTCGGATCGCGGTGTTGACGAAAGCTATGCTCCGATCCCCAGCCTGCTGGCGCTGGCCGCCGTTCACAACTTATTAGTGCGCGAAGAGACTCGCACGCAGGTGGCGCTGATTATCGAATCAGGCGAGCCGCGCGAGGTCATGCATTTCGCGTTGCTGATCGGCTACGGGGCGAGCGCCGTGAATCCTTATCTGGCGATTGAAACCCTTGAAGACCTGGCGGCGCGCGGCTATCTGGAAACTGTCACCGCCGAGAAGGCGCTGAATAACTTCATCAAAGCCATTAATAAAGGACTGCTAAAAACTTTCTCGAAAATGGGAATTTCCACGCTGCAAAGTTATCGCGGAGCACAGGTCTTCGAGGCCATCGGTCTTAGCACAGAGTTGATCGACGCTTACTTTTCGGGGACAACTTCACGCCTGGAAGGCGTTGGGATGAGCGTGCTCGCGCGCGAAGCGCAAATGAAGCACGAGCACGCGTTTCGTCCCGCTACGGACTCCGGCACCGACCTTGCAATCGGAGGCGCCTATCACTTCCGCACGGAGGGTGAATATCACCTGCTGAATCCGACGACGATCAGCAAATTGCAGCATGCCGTCCGCGACAACAACTTCAAGACATTCGAGGAATACACCGAGCTGATCGACAATCAAAGCCGCAGCCTCTGCACGCTTCGCAGCTTGATGAAGATTAAGACATCCGAAAAGCAGATTCCGATCGCGGAAGTTGAACCGGCAGCGGAGATCGTGAAGAGATTCACGACCGGGGCGATGTCGTTTGGTTCGATCAGCAAAGAAGCCCACGAGACGCTTGCCATTGCCATGAACCGCATCGGAGGCAAGTCGAACACCGGCGAAGGCGGCGAGGATGAAGAGCGCTTCCAACGCGACGATAACGGCGACTTGCGGCGCAGCGCCGTAAAACAAATCGCTTCGGCGCGATTCGGCGTGACCGCCAACTATCTGACGAATGCGGATGAACTACAGATCAAGATGGCGCAGGGGGCGAAGCCCGGCGAAGGCGGGCAACTTCCCGGTCATAAAGTAGACGAAGTGATCGCTCGCATCCGGCATTCCACGCCTGGGGTCGGACTGATTTCTCCGCCTCCACATCATGATATTTATTCCATTGAAGATCTGGCGCAATTGATTTTCGATTTAAAGAACGTGAATCCGCGCTCTCGCATCGCGGTAAAACTCGTTGCCGAGGTTGGAGTGGGCACCGTCGCCGCCGGAGTTTCGAAAGCGCACGCGGACGTGGTTTTGATCAGCGGCGACAACGGTGGCACCGGGGCCTCTCCGCTCAGTTCGATTAGGCATGCTGGGATTCCGTGGGAGCTGGGGTTGGCCGAGACTCAGCAAGTCTTAGTTCTGAATGATTTGAGAAGCCGCATACGCGTGCAGACTGATGGCAAGTTGCAGACCGGGCGCGATGTCGTAATTGCGGCCTTACTGGGCGCGGAAGAATTCGGTTTTGCCACAACGCCTCTGATCGCCATGGGCTGCATCATGATGCGCAAGTGCCACCTAAATACGTGCTCGGTAGGAATTGCCACGCAGGACCCGGAACTTCGCAAACTCTTCAAGGGGCAACCCGAGCATGTAATTAATTTCTTCTTTTTTGTTGCCGAGCAGGTGCGCGAGTACATGGCGAAAATGGGGTTTCGGATATTTGATGAGATGGTGGGACGCGTTGACATGCTGGATACGAATCCCGCGGTCGACCACTGGAAAGCCTGCGGACTCGATCTCTCCGCAATTCTCTACAGCCCGACAGTTCCAGGCCGGGTAGCAAGGCATTGCGTCCAAAAACAAGATCACGGATTGCAAAACGCGCTCGATCACCTCCTCATCGAGGGTGCGCGCGAAGCGCTGGAGAATCGCAGCGCAGTTGAAATGAATTATCCGATTCGCACTGTCCAACGAGCGGTGGGAGCAATGCTCAGCGGGGAGATTTCCCGGCGTCATGGTTCCGCCGGGTTACCTGATGACACAGTGCGAATTAATTTTTCCGGATCGGCGGGCCAGAGTTTTGGCGCATTTCTCGCCAAAGGAGTGACCATGACGCTGGAAGGGGAAGCCAACGACTACGTTGGCAAAGGGCTTTCCGGCGGACGCATCATCGTTCACCCCCCGGCCAGTGCGGGATTTCTAGCCGAAGACAACATACTGATCGGCAATGTTGTCTTGTACGGCGCCACCAGCGGGGAAGCGTTTTTCAACGGCGTTGCAGGCGAGCGCTTCGCGGTACGCAACTCCGGGGCCACCGCGGTCGTGGAGGGAGTTGGCGATCACGGTTGCGAATACATGACGAAGGGCGTGGTGGTCGTGCTGGGACAATGCGGCAGAAACTTCGCGGCCGGAATGAGTGGCGGCATTGCATATGTATTCGATGAACGCATGGATTTCACCGAGAAACGCTGCAACTTAAGTTCGGTGGATCTTGAGCCCGTGATCGAAGCGCATGACGAAGAAATGCTGAAGACTCTGATAAACCGCCACCATGCTCTGACGGGGAGTAATCGAGCGCGATGGATCCTCGACAATTGGGCGGAAACTCTTCCGCAGTTCATAAAAGTGTTTCCGCATGAATTGAAGCGCGTTCTCGGAGTTCCAAGGGCGGAACAACCCTACATTCCCGGTCAGTCCGTCGGAGTGACCGACCTAGTGGAGCAGGTGCAGCATGGGTAAAGTCACCGGATTCCTGGAGCACTCACGGGAACTCCCTCAGCGGCGTCTAGTAGCGCAGCGAGTGAATGACTGGTTTGAGATTTATCAGGATTTTCCTGAGGACAAGCTTCGCGCCCAAAGTTCGCGCTGTATGGATTGCGGCGTGCCTTTCTGTCACACCGGTTGTCCTGTAAACAATCTGATCCCTGACTGGAACGATCTGGTCTATCGCGGCCGCTGGAAGGAAGCGGTGCAGCAGTTGCACTCGACAAATAATTTCCCCGAATTTACGGGGAGAATTTGCCCGGCGCCTTGCGAGTCGGCCTGCGTGCTCGGAATTAATCAGCCCCCGGTGACAATTAAGCAGATCGAGAAAAGTATCGTCGAGCGTGCTTTCGATGAAGGCTGGATTGTTCCGCAGGTCTCAAAGTTTCGCACCGGCAAGAGGGTCGCCGTCGTTGGCTCGGGTCCGGCGGGACTCGCGGCCGCGCAACAGTTGTGCCGCGCAGGACACTCCGTCACGGTGTTTGAAAAAGCTGATCGCATTGGCGGACTGCTTCGATACGGGATCCCCGAGTTCAAGATGGAGAAGCGAATCATTGACCGCCGCATCGCCCAGATGTCCGCCGAGGGAGTCGAATTTGTCACAAACGCGTACGTGGGAAAAAATGTTTCGGTAAAGAATCTTCAAACGGAGTTCGACGCAATTCTGCTTGCCGGCGGTGCCGAGTCTCCACGAGACCTGAGTGTTCCCGGGCGCGAACTAAAGGGCATCCATTATGCAATGGAGTTTCTTCCCCAGCAGAATCATCGCTGCGAAGGCGACTTACTTGATGCTGACGAAGATATTTTAGCTACCGGTCGCAGTGTAGTAATCATCGGGGGTGGCGATACCGGCGCGGATTGTCTGGGCACGGTCCACCGGCAAAGTCCGCGCTCGGTACAGCAGTTCGAAATTATGCCCATGCCGCCGGAGCAGAGGTCTTCTCTGACGCCGTGGCCGCTCTGGCCGATGCAATTGCGAATTGAGGGCGCGCATGAGGAAGGCGGCAGCCGCCAATGGAGTGTCGCGACGAAAGCGTTCACCGCCGACGATCATGGTCGGGTGAAAAAACTGCATGGGATTCGGGTTGGCCCTCCCCCCAGATTCGACCCGGTCCCCGGCAGCGACTTCTCCCTGGACGCTGATCTAGTGCTAATCGCCATGGGGTTCAGTGGGCCAGTTCGCAACGGTATGATTGAGCAGTTGGGGGTGGTACTGGATGAGCGGGGAAATGTGGCCTCAGACCAGAATTACATGAGCTCGGTTGCAGGAGTTTTCGCCGCCGGCGACATGCGGCGCGGGCAATCTCTGGTAGTGTGGGCGATTTCCGAAGGTCGAAAGGCCGCGGCATCCATCGACCGATATCTGCAAAATGCAATTGGAGCCGAAGTGGCTGCGACCTCGCTGCGCCAGGCGGTTTCCCGCTGATCGTCAGAATGTAGTTTCGCCTCGCACCGGCACGATTCGAAAAAACTTCGCGATCTCTTATCCTTAAAGCCTCGGTCAGTCAGACAGTTCGCACAAACTCTTCAGGTAAGATGACTGAGCATCAAGTCTAAATTAACGAATGGTCACGCTCGCTGACATCGAAGCCGCTCTGGGCCGCATCCGCGGATCTATCTATCTGTCTCCGTGCGCCCGCTCGGAGACTTTCTCACAACTCACAGGCAACTCCGTCTTTCTGAAGCTGGACAACCTACAAAGGACGGGCGCGTTTAAAGAACGTGGGGCTCTCAATAAACTCCTGACACTCACCAAGAAAGAACGCGAGTGCGGAGTGATCGCTGCATCTGCGGGAAATCACGCGCAGGGGCTTGCATATCATGCTGGACTCCACGGCATCCGTGCGCTCATCTGTATGCCGCTCACCACCCCGCTGGTGAAAGTTTCCGCTACCAGAGCTTACGGTGCAGAAGTCGTTTTGTATGGCGCCAATTACGACGAAGCGTGTGAAGAGGCCATTCGCCGAAGTCTCGCGGATAATCTTACGTTCGTTCATCCCTTCGATGATGACGCGGTGATCGCAGGGCAGGGAACTCTCGGTATTGAAATACTCGCGCAGCATCCCGAAATCGAAGCGATCGTAGCTCCTATTGGCGGCGGGGGACTGATTGGTGGTATTGGCTGCGCCGTAAAGGAAAAAAATCCCAAGGTGCGAATCATCGGAGTGCAGCCTGCCAGATTGCCTTCCATGAAAGCCGCGCTTGCCGAAGGCAAGCCTGTAACGCTAAAGCCGGCCGCCACCATCGCAGACGGAATCGCTGTGCGGCGCGCGGGAGAACGCACACTACCGTTGGTGCAAAAATACGTCGATGAAATCGTTACGGTCGACGAAGAGGAGATTGCTAACGCAATTCTTCTTTTGCTAGAGCGCGAGAAGACGCTGGCGGAAGGAGCTGGCGCCGCTGCCATCGCGGCATTAATCAATCGTAAAGTTTCACTCTCAGGCAAAAAGATAGCCGTGCTTGTTTGCGGCGGAAATATTGATGTGACTTTGCTGGCGCGCATCATGGAGCGCGGACTCGTCAAAGATGGCCGCCTCGTTCGGCTCAGAGTTCACCTTCCCGATTATCCCGGCGCTCTCAATCAGCTCACCGGAATTCTGGCGCAGCATCGCGCCAATATCGTAGAAACTTCTTATGACCGCGCGTATTACGGAGTTAATCTGGGGGATACCGCCATTGACATCACCATGGAAACCCGAGGTCCTGAGCACATCACCGAATTGCTCACCGCGTTAAGTGCGGGCGGATACTCTCATGAGCGGGTGTTGTAGGAGTACCTGCTCATCACCGGACGCGATCACTTTTTAGCAGTGACGTGTTCCTTGATTCTTTCGTATGCCTGCGCCGAAATAATATGGCGGCTTACAACTTCACTGGTGCTCTGGTAGGGACGTCCCGCGATTAGGCGATCCGCTCTTTCCACGGTGATGCCCGGCAAGCTCATCAACTGGTCTTTGGTAGCAGTGTTCAAATCAAGCGGGGTGCCGCGGCTCCAACCTTCGCGCACACCCTGCACCACCGCCCTGGCATTCGTCTTAAGCTCGGCAGTGGCCTGCGCGGTTTTTTCCCTTACTTCTTCCGGGCTCTGCTTCTGAGAAGCGCAGCCAGTCAATAGAACTGACAAGCCGATCAAAAACAACAGGAATTTCATCGCCGCGAAATCGCGCGGAGACTTGGAAAGTTGATGCTTAGTCATTGATCACCCGTTGCAATTCAGAGGTTGCCGCGCATCGTCTGCGCTGGCGAGGATACCGTGCTTCTGCCACCGTTACCGATAACAAATATGAGGTCCTGACCCGGCTTGCATTCTAGCAGGGAGATTGCGCGGCAATCATTCACAATCCAGTCGGCCCCGGCTTCGTTCAACTCCAGGTCGCTGGCTGTGGTGCGCACTGCGATCACCCTTGCTCGCGCCGTTTTGCCGGCGCGCACGCCAGCGGGAGCATCCTCCATCACGATGCAGCGTTCTGCTGGAAAGCCCAGCATTGACGCTCCCTTCAGGTAGGGCTCGGGATGCGGCTTCCCGTGCTTCACATCAGTTGCGGTGACGATGTGAGAGGGACGCGGCAGGTTCGACGCCCCAAGTCGGGCTTCGGCAAGGGGACGCGTTCCGGATGTGACGATCGCCCAGCGCTCATCAGTCAGCATTTCGAGTAGTTGTCGCGCTCCGGGCAGGGGCACTATTCCTTCCAAATCTTCTATCTCTGCGCGCTCAACGATCTTGTTTTCGTGATCATGGTCCGAGTCAGGAAGATATTCGCGGATGGTTGTGAGGCTCGGACGTCCATGCGCTTTGCGAATCACCTCGGCGGGATCGAAACCGTGCTCCAGCGCCCAGCGATGCCATACGCGCTCCACAGCCGGCGTGGAATCAATCAGCACGCCGTCCAGATCAAATAGAAATGCGCTACAGGAAATCTTCTCCATCAAGAGATCATAAGACAGAAATCAGATTCGCAGAGGATGATCGCAACGCTCTTCAGACACGACGGCGAAGCCCGGGACCTGCAATTAAGTGAATGGCTGGATTGTCTTGTAGGGAAGCTTCGCCCGGATGCGGGTGCCATCGGAATTCGAGCGCATCTCCAGCACTCCACCCAGTTGGCGGACGCGTTCTCGCATTCCACGTATTCCTACTCCCAACATCTCAACCGGTTTGCCGCGGGGCGATTGAGCAGGCCGATTGCCAGAGCCACCCTTGTCGGCGACCTCTAAAGTCACGGTGCCGTCTTCCAGCAGGAATCTAACTTTGGCAGTGGAGCTTCCAGAGTGGCGATGCACGTTGGTCAAACTTTCCTGAAGAATGCGAAATAACGCCATTTCCACTTCCTGGTGCATTCTTCCGAGTTCGGAAGGGACTTCCAAATCCACGCGTATTTTGCTCCGCCGCGAGAAGCCATCAATGAACCACTGGGCGGCCGAGCCCAGACCTGCTTCATCGAGGAGAGGCGGATGGAGCAGATACGATAAGGTGCGGATGTCGCCCGCACACTGCTCCGCAAGTTGGCAGCATTCTGCCAGGGTCTCGCGGGCCTTAGGAGATAGATTTTCCGCTTGCTTCACGACCAGAGTCAAATCCAAATTTAACGCCACTAGTTTTTGGCCGGTGCTGTCGTGTAGATCGCGCGCAATTCGCCGGCGCTCTTCGTCCTGAAGCCGCAACAGCCGGGCGGAAAGTTCCCGTAAAGATTGCTCGTCGCGTCTTACGGCTTCTTCCGCGCGTTGCCGCTGCTCGATTTCGATTTGTAATGCGGCATTGATGCGTGCGAGCTCGAGTTCACGCTGCCTTTGTTCACTCAAATCCGTCGCGATCAGAGAGATGGCGCGAAAATCGTATTCTTTAAGCAAACTAAGCGAGAGGTAAACCGGAACGTCGCTGCCGCCCTTGATGTGTAGCTGGCATTCAACTTTCTGCGGACTCTCTTCCGCCTTCTTCAACAAGTCCAGCAAGTGGCATTCATCCGGCTGCTGCACAATGTCGTACAAAGATGAACCGATGAGCTGTTCCAGAGGGCTAGCGATCATCTGCGCGAAGCGGAGATTCGCGTACAACAACATGCCATCCGGAGTCAAAGTAGCCGCGCCTTCGTTCATCGATTCCACCAGCACGCGATAGGGATGCTCAGCGCCTTGTAGCGTAAACACCCGCTCGCCGGATGGTCCGGATACTACAAGCGCGTCTACTTCGCCGCTGCGAATGGCGCGCAGAGTCTCTTCCAGTTCCTTGAGACGAGCTTGCAGTTTAGTAACTTCCGCTTGCGACAGCTTCGAAGTTTTTTTCAGGTCACCCATGGGAGGAGCTAAATTTCCGTGAGACTTAGGCCCAAACCGGCAGCCATCCGCTCCTGATTTGAGAAATCTCCTACCAGCACGCGAGAGGGTCGAGGGAATTCCTTGATGAGGGTTGGCGTGGCGACGATTTGTTGATCACGCGCAAGTTCGGGCTGCTGATAGATGTCAATTACTTCCAAGTTGCATCGGTTGTGCAGGTACTTTTCACAAAAGGCCCGCAGAGTCATGATGGAATGCGAGGATCGCGAAGAACTGCCGGTGACAAAGAGCCGCAACAGATACTTTTTGGCGAGCTTGCGTTTGTGCTCGGCAAGAGCGGCATCGAGCGAAATACCCTTTGACCTTTTCGCATCCTTCATTGCACACCGTCCGGAGCGTCGGGCCGCGCCCAATTTAGACCCATCAAAACCCTTTCGGTATTCGAGAGATCGCCGATGATTTTGCGAATTGGAATCGGCAAGTTTCGGACCAAAGTCGGGATGGCGAGAATCTGATCCTGTTGTGCAAGCTGAGGCTTTTTAATAAGATCGATTACTTCAATTTCGTAACTCGCGATTTTGTAATCCTCGCAAAGTTTTTTTAAATTTCTTAGCGCAAGAAGAGATTTCGGCGTTTGTCCGGCTATGTATAGACGCAGCAGATGCTTGTCCTGTTTTGGCCCGGTTTTATTGCCCATCTGTCGCTTCACCTGTCACCTCCCGGGCCATTTGCGGAGACCGGTGTTGGCTGGGCCGCACGATCTGCCTTTCGGCTAAACGCCATCGCCATCCGACCTTTTTTCATGCGGGCCTCGCGCCCATCGCTCAGTGCTACCTCATGTTCCAGTCGCTTCTCTTCGGCGGAAAACTGGGCCCGAAGCTCCACAACCTTTTCATCCAGAGCCTTTCGTTTACTTTTTAATTCCATTCGTAACTTTTCCACTTCCAACTGTCTAGCAAGCATTTCTTCCTGCTCGCGCAATTGTTGCGCTACGCGAGCGGAGCCTGTGAGCATCCCCTCGACGCCCAAGTAGGCTGGCACCAGCTTGATGCCCTGGCCCGTTAGAAAAAACTCGCGAATCTGATTTGAGTGCGCCATCCCCCGAGATTTAATAACGTAGATACCACGATTCCGTTCTCCATTCACCTCCAAATCGCGCAATAACAGCCAGGTGTCGATCAAAGAAGAAACCCCGACTTCGGAGCGCTCCAGTTCACCTCCCGCGGAAGTTAAACTCGTGAACAGCGCAGTAATTTGCCGTCCCTTGAGAAAATCGATTAAGCGCGTGAGGATGGAGCGAATCTCCCTATCATTTCCTCCCGTGATCAGATTGGTGATCGGATCCACTATGACCACTCGGGGCCGGAACTCCTCGACCCGAGTGTGGGTTTGCAGTAGATGCATTTCCAGGCCGTGCTGAGTCGGCCGTTGGGCGGTGATGCGAAGTAGGCCTTTGTCTACCCACTTATTTAAATCGATCCCTATCGACCGCATGTTGCGTGCGATCTGCCCGGCCGACTCTTCAAATGCCAGATATAGACAGCGTTCGCCGCGTGCACAGGCCGCCGCAGCGAAATGTGCGGCAATGCTACTCTTCCCGCTCCCGGCCGTGCCCGACAACAACACCGTGCTGCCGCGGTAGAGTCCTTTCCCTCCCAACATCTGGTCGAGATCGGATATTCCGGTGGAGAGTCGTTGCGTGGGAGCGTTGTGCTGTAGCCCCAGAGACGAAATTGGTAGCACTGAGATTCCGCGTTCGCCAATCAAAAACGGATATTCATCCGCCCCATGAAAACTGCCGCGATATTTGACGACTCTCAAGCGACGGGTCGAAGCTTGATCGGTGATTCGGTGATCGAGCAAGATGACGCAATCGGAGACGTATTCCTCCAAGCCCTGACGCGTCAGGCTGCCTTCACCACGCTCAGCGGTTATGACCGTAGTCATTCCCCGATCTTTTAACCAGCGAAACAGACGACGAAGTTCGGCGCGTAAAATTGCAGCGTTCGAGAAGCCGGAGAATAAGGCTTCGATCGTGTCGAGCACCACGCGCTTGGCTTTTACGGTCTTGATCGCATTTTCTAACCGAATGAATAATCCTTCGAGATCGAACTCCCCGGTCTCCTGAATGTCGCTACGCTCAACGTAAACGTAGTCCAGAAGAAGCTTCTTCCGGGCACTGAGGCTTTTGAGATCGAACCCTAACGAAGCCACGTTCTGGGTATTTTCCTCTGCGGTTTCTTCGAAGGCCATGAAGACTCCGGGCTCTCCGAACTCAGTGGCGCCTCGCACCAGGAATTCGGTCGCTAGCATAGTTTTTCCGCAACCGGGGCCGCCGCACAGGATGGTAGGGCGCCCGCGCGGAAAACCTCCCCCGGTAATTTCATCTAGTCCTTCAATGCCGGTGGGTGCTTTCTCGATTTGCCCGGCTACTCCGCTCTTTACAGAACGGTGGCTTCTAGCGGTAGTGTTCATTCGCAATAGTGACTCCATTGGCTGACTCTTTTTGAGCAGCTAAAAATCGACTGTGAGAACAGCAAAGAGCAAACCATTCCTGAAAGCAATTACTTGGGCTTCTTCTTTCCAAAAAGTCCCGAGAGCGAGTTCACGACCGCTCCGCCCTGGGTGTTCTGGCCGGGGATTCCGGGGATACCCGACTTCAATTGATTGCCGAGTAAGCCCTTCACATCCGGCACGAACTTCGGATTAGAGGTTGTCCCCTGAATCATGAACGGAATGCTGCCGCTGCCGCCTTGCAGGCCCGCGATTTGCGATAGTCCGGTGGCTACACTGCCGCTTAGTTTCGCAGCCATTTTATAGTTCAGATCGCCGCCGGGACTGATGGTGCCGGCGCCCGTAAGAACGCCAAGCGACGGTACCGTCAGGTTTACATTGTCGGTGCTGATTCCGTTCGGCGCCATATGCGCATTAGTGCTGAAATTCTCGATCAGGGTGTCGGATCCGGTATTCGCCGATCCGCCAAATTTGGAAATTGCAGCCAGCTTGGAACCTAAACTAAATCCCGAGAGCTTCGAATTTGCAAGATGCAGTGGGCCCGTGATGACCAGTTTGTCCACGGGTCCGGTCATCCCTAAGTTTGCGGAGAGTGTTCCACCCTTCAAGGAGGAACCGGAAGGAAGGGTTACGCCCAGCGCAGGAAGCATGGGCTCCAGATCATCTACCGGCATGTTGTCGGCGTTCAGTTTCATATTCAGAATCGTCGCAGCCGGCTCGATTTTGTAAGTCCCGGAAAGCCTTGCGACCGCCTTACCAACCGTCACTTCACCCTGAGTGAGTTGTCCAGTCTGCTTCTGTAAATCATGTTCAATCGCGTAAAGCGCTTGTACTTGCTTTCCGGCGGGACTGCCTTTCGGCGACAATTTCAGCTTGTCTGCGGTAACTGTGCCGCTACTCTTCAATTGATGACCGTCCGAATTCATGGTGCCGGTGAAATCAGCCACTGCGCCCAGTCCGGAACTGGGCTCCACTAACCCCGACGCCGCCAAGTCAAAACGGCTCACTTTGATCTCGGCCTCAAGTGGAGTCAACGATGCGTCATTGGCGTCGACAGGACCGGCTTTTCCATTCAATTTAAGGTCCCCGCCCCCAGGAAGATCCGCGGAAAGTGTGAAAGGAAACTGCGAAGTTAAGGAGAAGTCCTGCACCGCAATGTCAACGTTCTGATAAGTGTGGGGCTTTGCCGGGGAGTTAGCGTCCGTAACGGTGACAACGCCATTCTTGACGTGGAGCTTCCCGACCGACAGATTGGGATTCGAGGAACTAGAACTGCTTTTCTTTGAACTGTTCCCCAGACTGGAAAAATTCCACTTACCGGAGGCCGACTTCACCAGAGAGACCTGGGGAGTGTCGAGAGTGAGGTTGGTAATATTCAATACCTTTGAAAAAATTAGCGGCATCACCTCGACCCCCACATCAAGCGCCTTGGCACGGATGAAAGCGTCTTTACTGAATGCCGGATCGTCAGCGATGGAAAGATCATCCGCCGAAACGCTTCCCGAAAAAACGGAGAGATGAAGATTGCCGACGTGTACCGGGCGGCCCAGCGCGGTGGAAAGCTCTGATTCGATCCGAGGGCGATAATCGTTGACGTTGATCACAAAAGGTAGCGCGATAACCACAAGAATGATCAAAGCAACGACGATCCCAACAATTTTCAACGGGCGGTTCATAGGCGGTATCCTTCCGAAAAACACAAGTTCAGCGTCGCTGGCCGTGGTTGGATGACTTTTAGGGGACAGAAGTAGGCATGGGTAGTCTAACAAAAGTGGTAATTATTGGGGTTCCCCGGCCAGCTCTGGATTCGGAATCGGGGCTTCTCCCAACTCTTTTTGCCGCCGTCCTCTCGCCGCATTGGAAAGCCTAGTGAAGGTCTGCATTTCAGCGCGCGCCTCGGCTTGACGGTCAAGATGCTGCAATGCCTGTCCATGCAAATAATGCACGCTGGCACCGTCAGTGGCGAGCTTTTCTGTGGTTCCGATCTCTAGAAGCGCTTCGGAATATTTTTTTTGTCGAAGGTAAACGCGTGCCAGTTGGAAATGAGAGCTGGCGAGTCGAGGATCCAGCCGTACGGCCTGTTGCAGATACTGGGCAGCTTCCTCATCCTTCTGTTGCTGGTAATAAATTAGTCCCAATTGGTCGTAATTGTAGGCGACATCGGGTTCGAGAGCTTGGTCTGTTAAAAATTCCGCCTTGGCGCGATCTAATTCCTGCTTTTTCAGAAGTGCAACGCCGAGATTGAAGTGGAGAAACGGAAGCTTGGGATCCGCACGCTCTGCCAACTCTAATTCTTTGATGGCATCATCATATTCTTCACGATTAATGTGAGCCTTTCCCAACAGCAAATACAGCGTAGCGGAATCTTGTCCAATTTTGACCAACTGATCAAGCGCGCGCCGGCTTAACTCGGCCTGGTGGGATTCGTCGGCAGCAATTCCAAGGACGTATAGATAATTCAGCTCGCTCGATTCCTGTATCCATAGTGGCTCAAGGACGGTGACAGCGTCTGCGTAGCGCTCGGTGAAGAAGTAGCAGAGTCCGAGCAGATAGCGCGCCTGCCAGGAATTTGGCATATCTCGTACCACCGATAAGAATGGTTCAATGGCAGCGCGAAAATTATTTTGCCGATAATGTACCAGGCCAATGTTGAGACGGATTCCAGCGACGCTTGGAGCCAGATGGTCCGCCTTATTTAGCGCATCGAGCGCAGGCTGCCATTGTTTTCGCCGCATGTAAACCACGCCCAAATTCGCGTACGCACCGGCTGACTGCGGATCGATTGCGAGGACTCTTCGGAAACATCTCTCCGCCTTGCCTAGATCCCCACCCTTGAGGGCGGCTTCGCCTTGCTGGAAAAGTTCTTGAGGATTTCGATCTAATGAGTTGCTACTCCTCCCAGCTTTAACTTTGGATGTTTGCCCGGCTAATGCAACCGATGCAGCCACAATAATGACAGCGATCAGTAAGTAACGTTTTAGCTCTCGCGATCTGTACCGGCACATTTTCGGCATACTTGACACTGGGTAAACTCTCTGCTGTAGTGTCCGCCAGCGGAAGCCTTGAATTCAAGCTCGGAAAGTCCGGAGGCGTTAGTCTCTGCGGTGTGGAACAAATTTAGGACAACTATTCGTGAGTAAACTCAAAGCGAAGAATTCGACGATCACGATTCGGGATGTCGCCAGGCTAAGCGGTTTTTCCTCGACAACAGTATCCATCGTGCTTAATAACGCACCCTTAGCACGCTACATTCCAGCCGTTACTAAGAAGCGGATCGAGCGGGCAGCCAAAAAATTAGGGTATCGTCCCAATCTCTTTGCCCGCTCTCTGCGCGGCAAGCGAAGTCACACAGTCGGAGTGATGGTCTTCGATATGACCGACCCTTATTGCACGCTGGTCTTACGCGGCATCGAGAGCTCTCTTTACCAGTCATCTTTCCTGCCGATTCTTACGGACGTTCATAATGAGCGAGCTCGCTTTGAGCGTTACCTCGAAATGTTGTTGGACCGCCGGGTGGAAGCGCTTATCCTGCTTGCCAATTGGCTGTTCGTAAACATTGATGTGCTCGCCGACCTGGAGAAAAGCAGTATCCCCACGGTGATGATTGGGCAGGAATTGAAGACCGATTCCGTCAGTTCGGTCATCGTTGACAACGAACTTGGCGGGTATCTTGCCGTGGAACATCTTTATTCGTTCGGACATCGCAAGATTGCCTTTCTGCGCGGTCCTAAATCCTTGGGAGATAGCGCCCCACGTTGGAAGGGGGTGAAGGCTTTTGCAAAGACCCGCAATCTTGAGCTAGACCCGCGGCTCATCCTCGACCTGCCGGAATCCCGCGATCCTACTTCAAGTTTTGAGTCGGGACATCAGTTGACCGAGGAACTACTCAAACGAAAGCTTCCTTTCACCGCGCTCATGGCGTTCGATGACATGACTGCGTTCGGGGCCGTGAGAGCCCTGGCGAAGGCGGGAATGCGAGTGCCGGATCAATGTTCAGTGATCGGATTCGACGACATCGCGGCATCGGGTTTTTACACTCCTCCAGTCACCACAGTTAGACAGCCAATGGAAACCATGGGCACAATGGCCGCCGCCATAGCGGCAGAAGGAATCTCGGCTGTGGTCGAGAAGCGGGAACTGGGTGCGGTGCATCGGAAGGTCGCACCTGAACTAGTGGTCCGTGAATCTACGCGAATCCTGATATGAGTGCCTGCGGGTGTGTGCTTCAGACTCTCCTCTGTTTTTTTGCTTGACACTGCATTACGCGAAATTGCACTATTCATACGATTTAATGAATGTTAATTCCGGGCGTCCTTCTCCGGCAAAAAGGGGAAATTCCTGCAAGAAGAATTAACGAACCTCGGTTGCACGCCTTCCGACCGCACTTCAGCAGCTATGGAGCCAAACATGAATCCCCGTCTTTCGTGGCTGTTCAATTTTGCAATACTTCTGTGTTTGGCGGCTGCCGCCGCAGCCCAAGATACCGCGTCCATCACTGGCACCGTCTCCGACAGCAGCGGAGCAATTATCGCGAATGCGCAAGTCACGGTCGACAGCACTGAGCAGGGAATCCATCGCACCAGCGCGACTAATGGTAGTGGCGACTATTTGTTTGCGTCCTTGCCAATTGGCGCTTACAACGTTACGGCTGTGGCTCCGGGCTTTAAGAAATTAGAAACTCGCGGCATCGTGCTGCGAGTCGGCGAAAAAGCCCGCAACGATATCAGCATGCAGGTGGGCGCCGGCAACACGGAAATTTCCGTCGAAGGCGCAAGCGTGGCGCAAGTGGAAACCCAGTCTTCTGATCTGGCGGGAACGGTCAGCGGCAAGGAGGTTACTCAGCTCGAGCTAAACGGACGAAACTTTAGCCAGCTCATCACACTGGTGCCCGGTGTGACCAATCAGACTGGACAAGATGAAGGACAGGTCGGCGTGGGTGGCAGCGTGGCATTCAGCGTCAACGGAGGCCGCACGGAATACAACAACTGGGAGATGGACGGCGGCAACGTCATGGATAACGGCAGCAACGGAACGCTGAACGTTTATCCCAGTATTGATGCGATTGGAGAAGTAAAAGTTCTCACTTCAAACTACGGCGCCCAGTATGGTCGCAATGGTTCCGGCACGGTAGAAGTAGAAACCAAGTCCGGCACCAGCAGCTTTCACGGCGACGCTTACGAGTTCGTCCGCAACGATGCCTTCAACTCCCCAGCATATTTTCAGAATGGAGTCGTACCGCCCTACAAGAAGAATGATTTTGGCTACACCATCGGAGGCCCCGTCACAATCCCCGGTCTCTACAACAACAACCGCCAAAAGACGTTTTTCTTCTGGTCGCAGGAGTGGCGCAGAGACCGCGTTCCATATTCCTTTAATCAGTTAGTACCTTCTGCGGCAGAACGCGCGGGCGACTTTAGTGACCTCTGTCCGAATTTGAATTCCGGTACCGCTGGCGATTTCAGCGATTGTCCAACAATCAACGGCATACCCACGCCGAACCTGACCGGAGTTCCCGGATACAATCCCAGCGACCCCAATGTCCAGGCGCTGCTGGCGCTCATCCCGCTGCCCAATGCCGGCAGTCCGGGTGCCGCACAATACAACACGACGGTCACCCAGCCCACGAACTGGCGTGAAGAGTTAATTAAGTTTGACCACAATCTGACCGACAAGGAACGGCTCACAGTTCGCTACATTCACGATTCTTGGACAACGCTGAATCCTGTCCCTCTGTGGACAAATCAAGGAAGCTTTCCAACCATTGGAACCGACTTTAAGGGGCCCGGACTAAGTTTAGTTACGCGCTTGAGTTCGACTTTTTCACCCACTTTGCTCAATGAATTTGTTTTCAGTTACACCACCGACCACATTATCTTGAACAATACCGGCGCCTGGAAGCGGCCTTCAGACACAACTTTCGGCGGCCTTTTCCCCACCAACGGAAACGGCATCATGCCAGGCATTAACCTTGTGGACCAGGGGACTGCATATGGCAATGGCAGTTTCGGCGAGGACCCCGGCTACATTCCGAATGGACCTTACAATTCCAATCCCACTTACGGATTCCGCGACAACGTTAGTAAGATCGTAGGGAAGCACAACTTACAATTCGGCGCGTATTTGGAGGCTGCGCAGAAGAACGAGTTCGGCGGCGAATTGGGAGCGGGCTCGGTCCCCGGATATTTATCGTTCGATCCATCAAGTTCAAGCACGACCTCCGGCAATCCTTTCGCCGATCTTCTACTAGGAAATATCGCCTCATTTGGACAGCAGAACCAATTCATCAAGTATTACAACCGCTACAAAATTTTCGAGCCTTATTTTCAAGACGACTGGCACGCCACAACCCACCTAACGGTGAGTCTCGGTTTGCGCTTGAGTCTGTTGGGTACCTATCGCGAGCGTTATCACAAGGCCTACAACTTCGATCCTGCGGCTTACCAACCTGGGGTCACGACGCTGAACTCAGACGGCAGTGTTAATAATCTAATCTTGAGTAATGGGCTTCCCAACGGGATCGTGCAATGCGGCGTTGGCAGCTCTCCAGCTGGATGCATGAAGGGCCACCTCTTTAATCCGGCACCTCGAATCGGTTTCGCTTTTGATCCCCGCGGCAGCGGGAAGATGGCCATCCGAGGAGGATACGGAGTTTTCTTCGAACACACGAATGGAAATGAGGCAGATACCGAATCCTTGGAGAATTCTCCGCCTCTAGCGTTCGCCGCCCAGCAAAATAACATTGTGGGATATACGAATATTGGGGGATCGTCGGGAAGCACAGCACCTCAGTTTCCTCTCAACGTAAACGCGATCCCCACTAAGGCAGTTTGGCCCTACGTGCAGCAGTGGCATCTCGATGTGCAACAGCAGTTCGTCGGAAACATGGTTGCGACGGTCTCATATGTTGGCAGCAAAGGAACGCATCTGGGAAGACAGACGAACTATAACCAGTTGTTGCCCGTCCCGCTGGAACAAAATCCTTTTCAGCCAGGCGAGGCCATGGATTGCAGTCTGGTTACATCATCTGGCGGCACGACACCGAGCGGAGCGCCGATCGTCGGCTCAGCGTTGACGAATGCGAATGTTGCTTGCGGAAATCTGAGTGCTGATCCGTTCCGTCCTTACGCTGGCTACGGGGACATTACTCATCTTCAAAACCAGGCTTCGTCTATCTACCACGCTCTTCAAGTCGCTGTTCGCCGCAGTTATAAAGGGCTGGATTTAAATTTCGCCTATACCTATAGTCATTCGATTGACGATGCTTCAGATCGCTACGATTCCAGCTTCGTTGATTCTTATAACCCTTCGGCAAACAGAGCCAACTCGTCTTTTGACCAACGGCATGTTCTGAATTTTGGATATGTTTGGGACCTTCCCTTCTTCAGAGAGCCGGGTGTGATTCACAGCGTCTTAGGCGGTTGGCAGTATTCCGGTATCACGACCTACAACACTGGTTCGCCATTCAGTGTGAGAATTAATTCAGACAATGCCGGGGTGGCCAATGGAATCAATGGGTCGGCCTTCGCCGACATCGTGGGGAATCCCAGAGCCGGAGTAGTCAACACGCCCTTAGATGGATTCGGGCCACTTTATTACAATCCGAACGCCTTTGCCGCGCCGCGGGGTCTTACCTTCGGGAATTCCGGACGCAACATCTTGCGCAATCCAAACCGAATCAATTTTGATATGGCACTGTTCAAGCATTTTGCCTTCACCGAAAGGATGGGTTTGGAATTTCGCGCCGAGGCCTTCAACGTCTTTAACCACACAGAATGGCAGGGGATCGCAGGAGACTCCGGTTCGGCTGCGAACTCGGTCGGCGCGGGAACAAATAATCTTGGAGACCCCGGGTTATTTCGCCCAAACTCAGTTCACAACGCAAGAGTACTTCAGCTAGCCCTGAAGTTCGTTTTCTAGGCCAAGGGATGACTGGACATCTAAATTTGTCATCCCGAGCGAAGTCGAGGGACCTGCTTTCTTACATTCCATGTCCACTCGAAGTTTAGGTGTAGCTCACCGTCACCCAGCGCCGGTCGCGCACACTGGTAGCAATGGCCTCACACAGTAATAACCCTTCGTGCCCAGTCTCGAATGTAGGAAAGGTGCGAGCAGCTTTTAGATCGCCTGCCGCGAGGTACCCGTAGAAATCTTTGAAGAGTTGCACAAAGGTATCCGGATATCCTTCCGCGTGTCCTCCCGGATAAGCCGCGTACCCTCGAGCAGCGGGGCTCATCAGCGCCGGATCCTTCGCCAATGTCTGGTTCGGTTCGTTGCGTTTGCCAATCCACAGATCGTTCGGAGACTCCGAATTCCACGCCAGCGATCCATCCGAACCATCAATCTCGAACCATAACCGGGCTTTGCGCCCCGCGCTCACTTGAGAGACCGTCATAACTCCGCGCATGGACTCTTCGAAGTGCAACAATACTGAGCCGTAGTCATCGGTGGAGACTTTCACATCGTCCGCTGCTCCCTGAACCGTCTGGAATGTTTGTACGCGGCCGCGTGGCCGCTCGCGGGTGGAAACCGTGGTCGCCGAATCAGCGCAGAGTTCCGTCACCTTTCGTCCCGTAATCCAAGTCATGAGGTCAAGCCAGTGAGTGCCAATGTCGGAGATGGCGCGCAGTTCGCCTCCCAACTTCTGCTCAAGCCGCCAGTTCCAGTCGCTGGGATACAAAAGCCAGTCCTGTAGAAAGCTGCCGTGAACCAGGCGCGGATCCCCGATGAGCCCACGTTGCACGATGGACCGTGCCTCCTGGCAGAGCGGATAATAGCGCAGGTTATAGGCCACTCCGCCGACCCTCTGATGTTTATCAGCTAGCTTGACGATTTCCGCACTTTGGCTGGTATCCATGGCGAGCGGCTTCTCGCACATCACGTGCTTGCCCGCCTCGATGGCAGCCTTTGCCTGCTCAAAATGAAGATAATTTGGAGTGCAGATGTGAACAACTTGTACGCTTGTGTCGTCAATCAGTGCTTGCAGCGAATCGTAGGCCTGACCGCTGCCGATGGTTCGCGAGAATTCAGCCGTTCTCTGCTGAGAACTCGCGAGAACACCTTGAATCGGAATGCCTCGCCGTCGAAGAGCGTCCAAGTGGGCGCGTCCCACAAACCCTGGGCCTATGATTGCCGCGCGCAAAACTTCCACCGCTCACCTCAAAGGATGCTGTGCGTTTCTTGATCGTGCTTTCAAAAAATTAACCGACTTCTACCCGCTCACGCGAGACACTAACGACGGTTAGCGCTTGCTCCAGATCGGCGATCAGATCGTCGGCATTCTCAATCCCCACTGAGAGTCTGATCAGTTGTTCTGTAATTCCCATCTTGCCACGGTGGTCGGCTGAAATCATGGCGTGCGAAGTTCTTACGGGGATGCTCACCAGCGACTCGACGCCGCCAAGGCTCGGGGCCAGCGTGAATAGATGCAGTGACTCCGCGACTCGACAGGCGTCTTCTCCGCTTCCCTCTACTTCGAAGCTCAACACGCCCCCCGCACCTTTCATTTGTGCCATTGCCAGCGCGCGTTGCGGATGCCCTTTCGCAAATGGATAAAATACTTTGCGAACTTTGGCATGACCGCTCAAAAATTCCGCGATCTGGAGGGCGTTCTCGTTCTGCCGCTGTACTCTCACAGCCAAAGTTTTGATGCCGCGCAGCAACAGCCATGCCGCGTGCGGGTCCATGACCCCACCCAGGGTCGTGCGTGTTTTATGGATTTCGTCGATGAGATTCTGTCGGCCAGCGAGAATGCCGCAAATCACATCAGAATGTCCGGCAAAATATTTGGTGCCGGAATGCGCAATGAGATCGATTCCAAAATCCGCCGGCCGCACATTAATGGGAGTGGCGAACGTACTGTCAATCATGGTAATCAGATTGTGCCGTTTCGCCAGCGCAGTGACACGCTCAAGGTCAACAACTTTAAGGGTTGGATTGGTGGGCGATTCCAGATAAAGGATTTTAGTATTTGGACGGATCGCGGCAGCATGCTGAGCGTAATCCATAGTATCGACAAACGTCGTCTCCACTCCCAGTTTCGGCAGCCACGAGGCGAGAAACTTCGTGACTCCGCCATAAATATCGTGTTGCGCAACAATGTGGTCGCCCGCCTTGGTCAGGGCCAAAATTCCCGTGGTAATCGCTCCCATGCCCGATGCGAACAGAAGTGCGGCGTCTGTACCCTCCAGTTGCGCTATAGA
This sequence comes from Acidobacteriaceae bacterium, assembly GCA_040003205.1. GTDB lineage: Bacteria > Acidobacteriota > Terriglobia > Terriglobales > Acidobacteriaceae > JALYIM01. The sequence goes on from JBDUDA010000014.1 coordinate 20,787, forward strand.
GTCTTCCACCACCGTATGCGTAGGATTTCCATAGCGGGTGTAAAACATGTCAGTGTGGGTGGCGCGTAACTGCTCGTCATTGTCCGTGACCTGAAAAGTGGACGTCTGATAGATCGGCGTGGCGAGTGGCCCATTTTTCTTTTGGAAATCATTCGCACCGTGGACTGCCTGCGTCTCTTGTTTGTGCCGGGAACTTTTCATATTTTGCCTCTTTGGAAAGGTGCTCTCGCCAGTTTGAAAGAGACGCAAAGAAAACGCAAGGGAGAGCGAAGTGGAGTTGGGCCGGGCGGCCTTCGGAAATCGTATCGCGCGGGCATTTGGGCACCCGACAGAAAGTCCGAAGGGATCCTTCTTACCTTATATAATCCCAGCAACCACTGATTGCCAGCCTCTCTTGAAAAGCAACTATGGACACTACTGAACAACGAGTTACCGGATCAGCCGCGACAAGAATGGCTGCAAATCTCCGTTGTATCGGATGTGGCTCTTCGGCGGTAATCGCGAACCAGAATTTGCGGTGCCCCGCTTGCGGCGATTTACTCGAAGTCACTTATCCAGCCTGGGACGCCGGCGAATCCAAGAAGGCTGCGGGTAAAAATTCAAGTGAACTTAAAACACTTTGGCGGGAGCGTCGGGCATCACGTCTGGACATTGATCAGAGCGGGGTTTGGAGATTTCGCGAACTTCTGCCAGCGCTTAAGGCTAACTTCCAGGCAATCACACTCCGTGAAGGGAACACTCCGTTGTTCGAGTTACCGCTTTGTGGACGCATCGCTGGAGTGCCACACTTGTTTGCCAAACACCAGGGGATGAATCCCACGGGTTCTTTCAAAGATACCGGCATGACGGTGGCAGCGTCGGTGGCGCGGCAGGAAGGATTTAGTTGGGTGGCTTGCGCCTCCACCGGAAACACTTCCGCGTCGATGGCGGCTTATGCCTCGCGGGGACAGATGAAAAGTCTCGTGCTAATTCCGGACGGGAAAATTTCCTGGAGTAAGTTGGCGCAGGCGTTGGATTACGGCTCCGTCACCTGCCAGCTACAGACTGATTTCGATGGATGCATGCGAGTGCTGAATGAAGTTGTGCGACGGATGCCGGTGTATTTGCTGAACTCCGTGAATCCCTATCGCGTGGAGGGTCAGAAAACCGCCGCGTACGAACTACTCGAACAGCTCGACTGGCAAATTCCGGATCACATCATTTTGCCCGGAGGCAATCTCGCGAACTCCTCTGCTTTTGGCAAAGGACTGATTGAGATGAGGCAGTTGGGTTTTATTAGCAAACTGCCCAGGCTTTCGATCATCCAGGCGGAAGGCGCGAATCCGCTGGTGCGATCCATGCGAGCGAACAGTGGCCGCGCATTAGAGCCGGTAAAGGCAGAGACTTTCGCTACCGCAATTCGCATCGGCAATCCGGCATCGTGGAAGAAAGCGGTGCGAGTACTGGAAGAAACCGAGGGCGCAGTGGAGCAAGTCAGTGAGGTGGAAATCGCATTGTCCAAAGCGGAGATTGGCGCCGAGGGCATAGGCTGCGAACCTGCATCAGCTGTGACGCTCGCGGGATTAAAAAAACTCGTCAAACAAGGTTTCGTAAAACATGGAGAAAGCGTTGTACTGATTCTGACAGGCCACCTGCTAAAGGATCCGGACTACACTTTGGAATTTCATTCCGGCGATTTGTTTGCCGGGACTGAGCACGAAGAGGATGCAAAGAGCCTGGCGCTTCAACGACGCTCACCTCACCTGGTCGAACCTGAGGCCGACGCAGTGATACGAATCCTCGAACAGGCAGAGAAGGACTTTAGAGCTTAGCCGCCACCTTCGCCATGACCAGTGTTAGCAGGAAAAGTCGTCATCATGCCCGGGCACTGGAGCTTGTGCTTCCCGCCACTTCCGCCAATCTGGGGCCTGCTTTTGATGCTGCGGCTCTGGCGCTAAATCTGTTTATTAAAATCCGGGCTCAAATCGCGAAAGAATTTTCCATTGTCGCAAAGGGACGCGACCGCGATATTTGCGGAGAGCTCAAAAATAACCTGATGCTCTCGACTTATCGGGAGGTGCTGGAAAACGAGCGAAAGTCTGCACCGCCCTTGGCGCTTGAGATTGAAAACGAAACTCCCATCGGCAAAGGTTGCGGCTCGTCGGCTGCGGCCCGCCTCGCGGGAATTGCGATGGCTGTGCATTTCGGAAAACTTCGCTGGAGCGACGAACAGATCGTTGGCGAAGCATCGCGCCGCGAACATCATCCAGATAATGCCGCCGCCTGCTGGATGGGTGGCCTCAGCGTGGCAAAAATGTCAAACGGGGCAAAGGCGCAAGTCGCATACCTCGCTCCCAAGGGCAGGTGGCCAATTCTGCTGGCGGTGCCAGAGGCGAGTTTGTCTACCGAAAGTGCCAGGAGAGCGCTTCCCGAAAAATATTCGCGTGCCGATGCAGTCACCAACATTCAGAATTCGATGTTGCTGCTGGCCGCGTTTTCACAGGGCCGCCGCGATCTTCTGACTTCGGCATTGGAAGATCGCATCCACGAGCCTTATCGCGCCCTTTTGTGTCCCCTGCTTCCTGCGCTGAAGACGGTGCCCGCAGATTGCCGCGTTCTAGGAGTCGCGCTGAGCGGCGCGGGACCGTCGGTCATAATATTTTTGGATGACAAAGCCGTCCTCAGCCGCGCGAAATCAAAAATAACAAACTATCTGGCGGCTAAAAATCTCGTTGCCGAATTGATCCACACCTCCATCTCAACGCGAGGTGCGGGCAAACTCGGCAACTGGACACGGCGACAGTAAAGTTCAACGAAACGAGTTAAAAGATGCGGTCACCACTGCGGATGCTTGCTCCAAAAATATCAACCTCTAGAACTACGCATCCGCTGTGAAACTTGAGCCACTCGCTATTTCGCCGGACGGCTGGCAGGCGGAACGACTCCGTTCATGCGCAAGTATTCAACCATCTGTCCGTAGTGATCAAATGGATGAGCCACAACGGTCAGCGCGAGACCCAGCCTGGTGGCGGAGTCGTCGCCGAAAGGATCCTTGATGGACGCGACCAAATTCTTCTCATCAACTGAATTCATCGCCTTATGCGCGTAGG
>JBDUDA010000155.1:0-7201 GCA_040003205.1 Acidobacteriaceae bacterium
CTGGAAACAGTTTAGGTAATTACCAAGACTCTCCGTCGAGTAAAGGAGATTCGATCGCGCGAGCGTCAGAGGAGAGCTTCATCTCTAGCGCACTCAAACCCACGAGTCGTAGCAGCGCAGGTTAAAAAACGGCTATCTGGAAAAAAGGGGTAACCCATGCGATGAAGGAGCAAATTATTGAGATGTGCAGCGAAAAGTACAGTTCAGGTGATTGTCGTCTTATGTTTTCCGTGTTTTTTCGCACACCCAAACGAACAACTAGAATCGTTGCGAAGCAAGTCCGTTCTCCGGAATACTTTTGAGAGGTTGCGCTCCTCCTGCTCCGCAGGGCTGCGCCGCAGCGAGTCAAAGCGTTAATTGGCAATCACTCCGCACTGGGGTGCAAACAAACGGCTTTCTTTAGATGATGTCGGCCTCTCGCATATGGTTCTCGGCAGGCGGGGTCGGGCCTCTTATCTTTTCGCATCTCAGTGACATACTTAGATCGACCAGCGACAGACTAACGACGCCCGTGGTTCTGGTATAGCCGCCATTGGTCCTGCACGCATTGACGCACTTGGAAAACCAGCTTTTCTCCCGGGGGCCAACACGACAGTTCGTCATCTTGTCGTGTCATTAATTACTACATGGGGAAACTAAGTCGTCGTCCGAACTTACGGCGTTGTTCTTTCCGCGCGAACAGATTGTCCAGCAGGTTAAAAAACGAGTCCTGTCACCTTACCGAGGGTACGTAAATGACGGGAAAATCGCTACAATGCAGCCGTTCGCAAGATTTAAAGAAGGTAAGAAAATATGCTGATCATCGCCAAGTTTTGAAGGAATGGCTATGGCGACCACCGTCTCGTTGAGGGTCTCGACTTTACTGCGAATTCGTCCTTCGCTTTCTCAATTTCCTCGTCGAGCCGTTTCAATTCTTTATTCACCTCCTGTCGCTTGCCTTCAGATTCAAACGTACTCTCCATGTTTTTAGTTGCCATTGCTCTCCGGGGTATCCCCAACAAAGCGCGGGTCGGCGACAGGGGCATTGATGGCCGCGTGATGCGCGAGGAGAGGGAAAAAGGCTTCTTCGTTTCGTTTGCTCAATAACAATTTCGGCACGTTAGGTTATTTCATCGTGGGACTCTTCGCGATGAGTTGGGTTGTTTCGATTGCGATTTACCGATGGCGACGATTTGATGATCTCCTCATCGGCGAGGGGTTTTCTCAACGATAGAGTCAAACCCAACGGAAGTGAAAAGGGTTTAGGGCCGCGTCTTTTCTTCTTCGTTTCGCAATATCTCGTTCGCAATTACCGCCTGGCCGAGAGAAATTCCACCATCATTTGCAGGCACCGAAGCGTGAAGGTAAACCTCGAATTTACTCTGTCGCAAACCCTCGACAGTGCGTTGTAGTAGATAAACGTTCTGGAACGTTCCGCCGCTTAGGCACACCCTGTTCAGTTTCTCGGCATCTCGAATCCGGCTACATACGTCGGCAATCGCGATGGCGATCGTGTTATGAAAACGAGCCGCAATGTATCCGACTGGTTCATGACGGGCAACATCGCGCACGATCTCCTCGATCATCAATCTAAAGTCGAGCTGAACGGCTGGGCAGTCTTGAATATCGTAGCCGTAGTGCTCTTCGACTCCGGTCGACGCAATCATCTCCAGCTCGATTGCCGCTTGCCCCTCAAAATTCACGACATGGCGAAGTCCCAGCAAGGATGCGACGGCGTCAAACAGGCGACCGCAGGACGAAGTCCGAACTGTCTGGATGTTCCGGGCAAGCATTGCCTCGACGATCGAATGTTGCTTTTCGGGGATTGCTGCCCGCAGCCGCGGTAACTCAGGAACAGCGCTGCCAAATGTATCCCGCAGATAGCTCAACGCCATCCGCCAAGGCTGACGCACGGCAGCATCTCCGCCGGGCAGAGGAACGTAGCGCAGGTGGGCCCAGCGGTCGAATCCAGAGTAATCGGCCACTAGGAACTCACCGCCCCATATCTGTTCGTCCACTCCGTATCCGGTGCCGTCGAACGCGACTCCGATCACTTTGCCGCGCAAGTGGTTCTCGGCCATGCAACTGGCAATGTGAGCATGGTGATGTTGCACCGGAATCTTGCGATCCATCGGCAACTGCAAAGCAAATCTCGAACTCAGGTAGTTGGGATGCATGTCGTACGCCACAGCAGTGGGTTCTACGCGGAAAAGCTTTTTCAGGTTTGCTAATGTTTCCTTGAAAAAGACCAACGTTTCATAGTTCTGCAAATCTCCAATGTGCTGACTGAGGATTGCGTAGTGATCTTTTGTCAGGCAGAAGGTGTTTTTAAATTCTGCGCCGCAAGCCAGGATTTCTGCGCAAGGCATTCGAAGATCGATGGGGTTTGGCACGAATCCGCGTGAACGACGCAAGGCTCGCTCTTGTTTCTCGAAGACGCGCACGACCGAATCATCCACCCGCATATAAATCCCGCGATTGTGTAGTAGAAACCAATCCGCTACCAAAGCGAGACGGGTAAGTGCTTCTTCATTTGCGGTCACGATGGGCTCTTCGCTGATGTTGCCGCTGGTCATGACTAAAGCTAAAAATTCCGAAGCTTCCCCCGGAGAATCGCTGAAGAGGAGATAGTGCAGCGGTGTGTAAGGCAGCATGACTCCCAGAGTATTGTTCCCCGGAGCCACCGCCGGGGAAAAGTTTGCCCCAGAGCGTCGCGGCAAAATTACGATTGGCCGCCGGGGACCCAAGAGAGCTTGGCGATCATCGTCGCTAACGAAGCAGAACCGCTCGATGGATTCGATGTCACGCGACATCAGGGCAAACGGTTTGTCGCTGCGCTTCTTACGCAACCGTAGATTTTTTACGGCTGCATCGTTCTCGGCAGCGCACGCCAGCAGAAAACCACCCAGCCCCTTCACCGCAATAATGTTGCCTTCCCGCAAAAGCTGGCGGGCGTCGCGCACGATAGAGGCGGACAACTCAAACGCTCTCGGTTGCTCGGAAGGATAAAGAAAAAAATTGCTCTGGATGAGCGACAGCGCCGGTCCGCACTGAGGGCAGGCATTGGGCTGTGCATGAAAACGCCGGTTGCCGGGATCCTCATACTCGCTCTTACAAAGAGCACACATCTGAAACGGCGACATCGTGGTCGCCGGCCTGTCATAGGGGAGATCCTGAATGATGGTGTAGCGTGGGCCGCAGTTGGTGCAGTTGGTAAATGGATAACCAAAGCGGCGATTTTCACGGTCACCGGCGTCTGCCCAACAATCCGCGCATGTCCCAACATCTGGTGGGACGAGTCCGAATTGTCCTTCTTCAGAGACGCTTTTGCGAATCGAGAAGCTTTTGTACCCGCATGGGTCTAGGTCCGAGCTGCTAATTTTTTCAATCCGTGAAAGAGGCGGGGGCAAGGTACGAAGCTGCCCAAGGAACACTTCAATCGCGGTTTGGCCCCCCTCGATCTCTATTTCAACGCCGGAAGATGAATTCAGCACGTAACCGTTCAGTGCAAGGTTGCGTGCCAAATTGTAGACAAACGGACGGAATCCCACTCCCTGAACAACACCCTGAACATGGAGCCGTTTGCGAACGACCTCCGGCTGTGTCTCAACCACCATCAGCGTCAACATATCCCAAAACAGAGGCTAAGTTTAATTTTTGCAGTCGAGGAGCTTGCAACGTACGACTAAGTTTTGGTGAAGAACGACCTCTGACGGATATAGAATGGTCGCGAGATCGCTGCCCGACTCTCCTGGCAGCATTGAAAATGGGAGACTGAAATGTGTCTCGCAATACCTGGTAAGGTCCTCGAGACCTTCGAACAGCGTGATATGCAGATGGCACGGGTGCAGTTTGGCGGCATCGTTCGGGAAGTTTGCCTGGATTATGTCCCAGATACAAAGATCGGCGAGTACGTCCTGGTGCATGTCGGGTTCGCGATCAGCAAGGTGGACGAAGCGGAGGCGGAGCGCACCTACCAGATTCTTATGGACATGGATCAGTTAACCGAACTAGATGCGCCCATTGTTGAAGAAATAGGAGCTGCAGAGAAGAAGCAGTAAACTCGGGAGACAGGCGATGAAGTATCTGGACGAATATCGGGACGCCGGCGTAGCGCGAAAAATCATTGATGAAATTCGCCGCATTCAAACCAAACCGTGGGTCATCATGGAAGTCTGCGGCGGTCAGACCCATTCCATCGTAAAAAACGGGCTCGATTATCTTTTGCCGCAAAGTATAGAACTGGTACATGGACCGGGATGTCCGGTCTGCGTAACTCCGTTGGAGATGATTGATAAAGCGCACGCTATCGCGCGCCGTCCCGGGGTGATTTTCTGCTCCTTTGGAGATATGCTGCGCGTGCCAGGCTCCGACGGAGATCTCTTCACCATCAAGTCGCAGGGAGGGGACGTCCGTGTCGTCTACTCGCCGCTCGATTGTCTGAAGATCGCGCGCGCAAATCCGGACAAGCAAATCGTATTCTTTGCCATCGGATTCGAAACTACGGCGCCGGCCAATGCAATGCTGGTTTGGCGGGCCCATCAAGAAGAATTGAAGAACGTCTCCGTTCTCGTCTCCCACGTGCTAGTGCCGCCGGCGCTAGCGGCTATTTTGCAATCTCCGCAGAACCGGGTGCAGGGATTTCTCGGCCCGGGCCACGTATGCGCCATCATGGGCTACGACGAATACCTGCCCATCAGTGACCGTTTTCAGGTCCCCATTGTCATTACCGGCTTCGAGCCGCTCGACATTCTGCACGGAACGCTTATGACTGTCCAGCAACTCGAGTCCGGTCGCGCAGAGGTTGAGAACCAATATTCCCGAATCCTTGATCGAAAAGGAAACCAGCCGGCGCAGAAACTAGTCTTCGAGGTCTTCGAGATCGGAGATCGGAAATGGCGCGGCATCGGCACGATTCCCAAAAGCGGCTACAAGCTGCGCTGGGAATTTCGCGAGCATGATGCTGAACGGTTGTTCAACGTAAAAGAGATTGACACTCGCGAACCTGAAATATGTATCAGCGGACAAATTCTCAGAGGAATCAAGAAGCCGCACGATTGTCCAGCATTCGGTACGGTTTGCAATCCGCAACATCCTCTGGGAGCGACCATGGTTTCCGCGGAAGGGGCGTGCGCCGCTTACTATGCCTATGGCAGACACTTGAAGCGAGACCGAGATGATAAGGCAGAAATCGCCCCGAGTAACCAGGAGACAGCATCGGTAGGGGACGCGGCGTAATGCAGGTCAGAACTCCAGACACGACAGCTCCGTCTACCTCGCCGCCGAGCTCATGGCGAAAGATGGTCATGCATAAGTGCAAAGAGTCTGTGGAGGTAAAACAGAAATTTTTCGAGCACTACGCCGAAACCATCGGCGAGTTGAGCGAGAAGATGGCGAAGCAGTTTGAGAGTGGCCGCCGCCTCTGGGTGATAGGCAATGGCGGCAGCGCATGTGATGCGCAGCATACTGCGGTTGAGTTTCTACATCCCATCTTTGAAAAACGAAAAGCGCTTCCCGCGTTTGATCTGGTGAGCCAGATGCCCCTGCTCACTGCGATTGCCAACGATAAAGACTACGCAAAGATTTTCGTTGATCAGATCGAATTTTGGGGAGTCGCGGGCGACATAGTATTGGCGTTTTCTACCAGCGGCAACTCTCCTAACCTTATTTACGCTCTTGAAGCGGCGCGACGGAAAGGGATGCTCACAGTTGGCTGCTCGGGCAGAGACGGTGGTCGCATGGCGGGGGTTTGCGACTACTGCTTTACAGTTCCAAGTTATAGTACTCATCGCATTCAAGAGTCTCACGTCGCGCTCCTTCACATACTTTGGGATCTGATCCACGTTGCCATGGGTGAAGAAGACGTAATCTGAAGTCGGATGAAATAAGTATCGAAACAAGACCGCGAAGTTCCCCCGGAGCGTGATTGGTGAGCAAAGCAGTCGGAGAAGAGTTACCGAACCTCAAGAAGGCATCTGGAACCCTGACCGGATTCGGCTCTTGCCCCGTCCCGATCTTTGAACACAAGAATATCGTCCTTGGACACGGCAGCGGCGGCAAGCTTACGTCGGAACTGATTGAAAAGGTTTTCCTGCCCGCTTTCGCCAATCCTCTGCTCGACAAACTTGACGATCAGGCAGTCTTTCAAATTGATGGCGCTCGCCTTGCCTTCACCACCGATTCGTTTGTGGTTTCCCCCATATTCTTTCCGGGCGGCGACATCGGAAGTTTATCCATAAACGGTACCGTCAACGATCTGGCGATGAGCGGCGCGCGTCCGCTATACATCGCCGCCGCGTTTATCCTGGAAGAAGGCCTACCCGCGGAACACCTGCGTCGGATAGTTAACTCAATGAGTGAAGCCGCCAGACACGCAGGAGTGCAACTGGTGACCGGTGATACAAAGGTTGTTAATCGCGGCAAGGGCGATCAGATATTCATCACTACGACGGGCATCGGAGTCATAGAACGCGACGTAAATATCTCCGCCGATCGAGCGCGCCCCGGCGACAAAATCATTCTTAGCGGATATATCGGCGACCACGGAATGGCAATTATGTCGCAACGGGAGAACCTGGAATTTGAAGGTGCCATCGAAAGCGATTGCGCCGCTTTGAACGGACTCGTGAACTCCATGCTGGATGCCACGCGTGATGATGACGCAATCCATTGCCTGCGCGATCCAACCCGCGGGGGCGTGGCTACTACTCTGAACGAGATTGCAGCGCGCGCGAAAGTTGGGATGCATCTCGACGAACGCTTAGTTCCTGTCCGCGAAACCGTCAAAGGCGCATGCGAAGTTCTTGGCCTAGATGCGCTTTACGTGGCCAATGAAGGAAAGCTGGTTGGCATTATCAGTGCCAATGATGCTGACGACGTTTTGCGGAGGATGCGAACACACTCCCTGGGACGCGATGCAACTATCATCGGAGAAGTTGTATCCGAACATCCTGGGATGGTCCTAATGACCACAGTCATCGGAGGGACTCGCGTTCTGGACGTAATGTTCGGCGAACAGCTGCCTAGAATTTGTTAAAAAACCCTCCTGATTGAAGCGCTCCGAAAGTTGTCCAGAAAAACTTGAGCGCTCATACTTTTTTCTCCGCGGCCCCGCGTCCATCTAAAAATAATCGATCCGAAAATATAGTTGGAAAATACCCCTGTTTCGTTTGACTTGTTCTTTCGGATGGGCATAGATTGAAGGCGTCAGCAGCGAAATGTG
>JBDUDA010000156.1:0-7101 GCA_040003205.1 Acidobacteriaceae bacterium
GAACTCTCGGCAACGAACAACTGGGCTGATATTTGTGGGCAGTACGAGGGTTCTTTCTCCAAAGCCCGTTTAAATCGCCTTCCCTCCTCCCACTATTACCACCCTGATTCCCCAGACTCAAACTTCTAACTAGCCTTCCCTTTCAGCGCACTGATCACGCGGTCATAGTCTTCCAGTGTCGAGTATTCGATCACGATTTTCCCTCTTCCCTTGCGATCTTTGATTCGTACTCGCACGCCCAGGACGCGCTCTAACTCTCCTTGGGCCGCGCGCACATTCGGGTCTATCCAGCGCGCCGATGCCTGCGCCTTCTCGGAATCTAGCAGTGGGACGTTGGTTTGATCCACCAGTTCTTCCAGTTGCTGAACTGACATCTGCTTGCGCACGGCTTCGTCGGCAACTCTGGGGATTTGTGTTGGGTCCATCAATCGCAGCAGCACTCTGGCCTCGCTGAAACCCAGGCGGCCTTCTTGCAGATATTGCATGACCGTCCCCGGCAGCTTCAGCAGCCGCATGTAATTGGAGACGGATTCGCGCGAAACTCCGGTGCGTTGTCCGATTTGCTCTTGCGTGAGGCCGAAATCGCGGCTTAATTTGGCGAATGCCGCGGCCTGCTCCAGGCAGCTTAGGTCTTGCCGCTGGAGGTTTTCGACAACCGTCATCTCGGCCGCCTGCTGGTCGGAGACCCGGCGCACGATGGCTGGAATCGTTTCTTTGCCAGCTAACTTCGACGCGCGGCAGCGACGCTCTCCGAGAATGAGGACGTAGCGTCCGCCCTCGGTGGGACGCACGACAATCGGCTGCACCAATCCGCTGGTGCGAATGGATTGCGCCAACTCCTCCAGCAATTCGGCATTGAAGCGAAGCCGCGTCTGGTATGGGTTCTGGTCAATCTGGTCGAGCGCGAGCTGCTGCACCGTGTCGCCGGACGGAGCCTTCGCCGCTTGCGCCTGCATGCCGGAAATGACTCCCGCGTTGGCTGGCCTATCCGCGGAGGTGAAGGCTGGTGTTGAGGGACCTGCCGAAGGAGTGACCACCCTCGGGCCGCTGGGGAGCAACGAGTCGAGGCCTCTGCCTAAGGCGCGGCGCTTGTCGGGGGCAGCCTTGTCTGCGCCTGGTTTGTCGGCCACTTTCTCGGGACCGGGGGTTTCTACTCTTGCCTTCTCTGCCGTGGTCATGGTGCCTCCGCTTTTCTCAATACATCGATGATTATCGATCTTGTATATTGATGGATATCAATTTATTCCGCTCCTGAATCCACTTCCGCCAGCCTGCGCTGCCTTTCTCTTTAGGTTCGTCTTTCGCCAGAAGGTCAGGCATCGATCGTCCGACGATTTCCTGCGCCAGTTCCATGTAGCTTTCCGCGCCCCGCGACTTTGCGTCGTAAAGGATGGCCGGCTTTCCGTGACTAGGGGCCTCGGCCAAGCGAACGTTTCGCGGGATCGTGGTCTTGCAGAGTTTGTCCCCAAAATACTTCTTAAGTTCGGCCGTCACCTGTTGGGCGAGATTGGTGCGATCGTCGAACATGGTGAGCACCACACCTTCAATCGCCAGCTCTGGATTCAGGTTCAAGCGAATGCGCTCGATGGTATCCAGCAGCTCAGATACACCCTCTAAAGCGAAATATTCAGCCTGCATTGGGATTAAGACGGCGTTGGCGGCGACCAGCGAGTTCAGAGTAAGGAGATCTAGGGCAGGAGGACAATCCAACACAATGAATTGAAAGCGGTCGCGAATGGAGTTTATGGCGTTTCGCAATCGGAACTCGCGTCCGTCTGCTTCCACAAGCTCGATGTTGGCGCCGATAAGGTTTTTGTGTCCTGGGATGATCGAAAGCTTCTTTATGGCGGTAGGAAGAATGGCTTTTTCGGCGGAAGCCTCTCCCATCAAGACTTGGTAGGTACTGAAGCGATCAGGATCTTTGGCGAGTCCCAAACCGCTGGTGCTATTGGACTGCGGATCGCAGTCAATGAGCAATGTTTCAATGTCGGAGGCAGCTATTGAGGCTGCCAGATTGATGGCGGTCGTAGTCTTTCCTACGCCACCCTTCTGATTGGCGACAGCAATGACACGTGCCATGAGATTTCGGAGCCGCGAGAGATGCCCAGCATAGTGGTTTGGGTTAAGGCATGCAACCGAGAAAGGTGTGCAAAAGGGGGCCGATGTTCCACGTGGAACACTTAGTGAGTGTTCCACGTGGAACATCAATCCAAATTCGATTTAGTCCTGCCAAGCAGAATAACCCTTTGAGAACCATTCGGTACCTGTATGGGAGAATCCCAGCTCAACGTGTCCAGTGCTCTCGCTTTATCGACTTGATTGGTTCCTATCAAGAGTGCAACCTTTCCCCCATCTTTCGCCACGTCTATTGCCACGGGCAACACCGTAGAAAAGCGTTCAACCGCGCGCAGAATTACAATATCTGCCCAATGTTCTGTGAAATTCTCGGCGCGATCATTGAAGACATCCACTCGCTCCAACTCCAGTGCACGAGAAACTTCGCGCAGGAATGTTCCTTTTTTCTGGTTGGATTCAATCAGGGTGAGGTTGATATCGGGGGCCCATATCTTTATTGGGATCCCCGGAAAACCTGCGCCTGAGCCGACATCTACGACCCGCACGCGGTCTCCTGGTGCAGAGCCGGACGGAAATATTTGCTGCGCCGCGAAGAGAGATTCTCCAAAATGCCGCTCGATTATCTCTTCAGGTTGGCGCACTGATGTCAGATTCATCCGTGCATTCCATTTTAATAATATATCGATGTACATCGATATATCTGAAAGCTGGTCTTGGGAGAGACTGCCGATCTGGACGAACGGCTTTAGCAATCGAGCTATTAGTTCGATTTCCATCTAACGCAATTTACCAAACCCATAAAGCTGTGTGGAGTTCAGGCGGGCCGCTTCATGCGTTTAGTTTCAGAATCAAGGAAAGCAGGTCCCTCGGCTTCGCTCGGGATGACAATCGCGTAACGGCATCACAGTTGGTAGTGGGATGACAGTGGAATTAGAAATTTGAGAGGCGCTCCGGAAATTGATCTTTATGCTGGGGTGAGGCGCTTCCCACACTCGAGGCAATGCAGGGTTCGCCGGGGAGTTATGAGTCCGCAATGAGAACATATTCTTGGCGATTCGCGATCGCTGAGCCGCGAATCCATTCCTAGAAGCTCGCTCAAGAACATAGCGAAACGCGCGGTCCCTTCGCGCATACGGCCGAGAAAACGCGATAGAACCATCTCCGTCACTGCTCCCTATCTATTTCGGGCTTGTCCGTTCGCGGCTTGCTCTCGCTTGGTGTTGCTGCTTGGACTTTTGCTGTGCGGCTACGCGCCGATTTTACGATGCGAGGCTCCGCCATCTCCGTCTTGACGCGCAGTAGCGTTGAAGAGGGAGAGTCCGCCTGCGACATCAGGAAAGCGGCCTTCCAGGCTGCGGTTTTTCCAGGGGAACTCACGGAACGGGAAAAATCAATGATGTACGTCACTTCGTTAGGGCAATAGATGCAAGGCGTTTTCAAAACGTCGCCAGTTGGTTCGTGCTCGACGACGAATGGAAATGATCGCAGACAGTGTGTGCAGGTCAACACGACAAAGGGTTTTCCGTCATGATCCTTACCGTTGCGGGGAATCCATACCGGGGCGCATTCGCCCTTATGGCTGATGGGGCCGTCTCGCAGCAGCTTGGCGATAATTTTTAAAAGGGTTTCGGCGCTCTCCTGTCCTTTAGCGTAAAACGCGTCGGCGATGACCCCGTGTGGCACGGCGCTGGAAAGATAGGCCCCGCTCGAGGCCAAGACCAGAACCTTGGGGAATCGCTGGCGGACAATGGATAGCAATTCGAATCCAGACATCTGCGGCATATTCAGGTCGGAGAGTATGAGGTCCGGCGTTTCGCTCTGTAATCGCAAGAGGGCGTCAAAGCCATCGTAGGCAGTGGTGACGGCGTATCCTTCTTCCTCCAGCATTTGGGAAATAGTGTCACGAACAGTGACATCATCTTCGACTACAAGGATTCGGGTTTTAACGCCTAGGGGATGGCTCATAAAGAGACGACTAACATCAGTGTGATGCTTGCGGGCTGAATTAACTGAGCAAAAGTGCTCAGTCTTCTTCGGCAACGTTGAGGTTTCGAGTGAGAAGTGGGATGGCTTTCGTGCCTTTCTCTTGGGTTCGACCGCATTTCCATTCGAGTAGAATTTGGCGAAATTGAAACCAGGTCCCTCGACTTCGCTCGGGATGACAGTTTTATCCATCCTCTCTGGTGAATTCCAGTTTACTTCTTGGTGATCGACGAGGCTGCTTTGCCCGCCCTCCGTATCCCATTAGGGTAAGAATCAGGATGGTAATTGTGGGACGGAGCGCTTATGTTTTGTAACTTCTGCGGGACAATTCTGGTTTTGGTTCAACTTTGTGGTAATTCGGCTCAATAAACAGCGCCCAGCTGCGCTTCTCCCTAGAAGCCAGTATTCTGGGTTAGTAGTGAAAGCGGTAGCGGAATTCTACGAAGATTTCTCGAGGGTTGTTCCAGTGGAAGCCTCCGAAGGTCACGCTGTTGTCCGTCAATAAATGACGATTTGCGAGATTGAGGGCGTTTACGGAAACTGAGTAACTCTCGGCGAAATCTTTTCCCAGGGACAGATCCACCGTGGTGTGTTGCAGCAAGTAAGCTGGCGGAGGGTTGCCGTTGGTCAAACCGGAACTGTAAGAGATGTTGGTCGAGGCAAACGACCTCCAGGGCAGATTGATATCGGCGCCGAGGTTCAGGGTATTACGCTGATCGTGATCCAAGGGAGAGAGACCCTGAGGAAGTGCGAAGTCGGTGAGGCCTCCGCTGATAACGCCTCCGGCTTGGGCGATCTGGTTGGAGTAGGCAAGGTGGAGTTGCAGGCGATTGTGAATTCTGGGGGAGCGCAGGGTGAGCTCCCATCCACGAAGCACGGCGCGCTCAATGGTCAGCGGGAAGAAAATGTTGGATTCTCCGACGTTGCTGTGGTCGAAGAAATTGTGTGCGACGGTTTTGAAATTGTCGGCGTCAAGCACCCATCCGCGGTAGGGGATGATGATTCCGAATTGATGTTCTTCATCGCGCTCTCCACGTAGCGGAATGAACCCCAGGCTTTGCCCGGTGACGAATTGCAGCAGTGGGCCCGAAGCAGTCAGCAGTGGCGGCGGCTGATAATAGTGTCCGTAGAAGGCGCGTAATACCCATTTCAGTTTTGGAACCGTAAAAGCGGCGCCAAACCGAGGACTGATGGCACTCTCTGAAATGCCTCCCGAGAAATAAGTGGGCCGCATGCCAGCCATCAGCGTCAGCCAGGGAGTGAGTGCGATTTTGTCGTCCACAAAGAGAGCGGCGACTCCGCCGAAGGGACGTTCGGTCGCGGTGAAATTCTGGTTTCCGCTGTTGTCATTGAAAATGACGCCGAAACTCTGGTTGTCGTGCTGGCGAAGTCCGTAAAAGCCTGCTTGCAGATTATTGCGTGCGAATTTGGCATTGAGCGTGACTTGCCCGCCAGCATAGTGAGACGTGAGATCGTCTGACGTCGCGGTCGGCAGGTCGGAGGGCTCACTCCGATATTTGACGCTGTTGTAGTGGTAAAACGGCGAAGCAGTCAGCAGAACGTCGGAATTGAAAGTGTGTACCCAGGAGAAATTCGCCAAGGCATCGCCTTCATGCTGGCCGTCGCGAAGTCCGGAACTGTTGAACACTTGATTTTCTGGATCGAGCGGATTCGGATCATAGGGAATCTGATAGTAATCCCGCCTTAACGTGGTCATGAAACGTAACTGGTTCGACGGATTCACGTTAACGATGAGCGAACCAAAGCCTCCATATCCATTTTCGGCGTCGTGGATGACTTGCGCAGTTGGGGTTTCGAGGCCGAGATTACTGCGGTTTCCATTCACGCTGGCGTAATAGGCTATGCGTTGGGTGTGGCTGCCGAAATTTAACTGATCGTTGGTCTGGAAGAAATTTCCCAGGCTGGCGATGAGTTCCGCCTGATTGTTGCGCTCGAATCCGGTGCGGGGGACGACGTTGAAGATTCCGTAGGTACGGTCTCCGAACTGGGCCTCGTTGCTGCCGCGTTCCACTTCCAGATAATCAATGTCCTTGGGATCGAATTGCGGCCCAAGGTTGGAAGCGATGTTGCTGTTGGGGACGGGCACGCCGTCAATCAGCCAACTCACCTGATGGCCTCCCCGGATGTGCAGTTGATCGTGGGTGAGGTAGGCGCCGGGAACGAAGTCGGTGATGATGGCGAGGCTATTGCTGCGGTCAGCTCCGGGCGTACGCGCGACGTCCACTCGATTTACCAAGGTGGTAGGCGTGGCGGAGTCGGTGGGCGCGAGATCAGGCGTGGCGGAGACATTCACGGTTTCGTTCCGTGCAGACAATTTGAGCTGGAAGTGAGCGACCGGCTCGGAACCGGAGTTGACGACGACGCCCTGCTCGGTCTGAACGAAGCCCTGAGCAGCGACGGCGATGGTGTATTCGCCGGCGGGTACAGCGTTGAATTGAAATTCTCCATTCACGTCAGTGTAAGAATTCTTCGAGCGGTCGGCAGATTTCGCGCGCAGCATGACCATCGCTCCCGGCAGTGGACGATGCTGGGGATCGTGAACGATGCCGTGGACCGAGCCGAAAATGGTGGCACCGGCTACGGCCGCGAGCATGACGATGGCAACGCATACGGAGATGCGAACTTGTGACAACGGCCCCTCCAAAATCAACGTGTTCGCGCGGGACGGAAAGCATTGGCTTCGCGCCCGGCGCGAGAGGATTAATCAAGTGTGGCGGGAGTTAGGTGAGCTGTCGTGGAGGCGCTCTTCCGGAATGTGCCGCCGGAAGTTCGTGATCGCGGAGATCTTTGCCAGTTGTGAGTTGCAAAGTTGTTCGAGCGGGTATAGCGAAAAGATTTGCTGGATGGGAAGTCTGGGCCCAGCGCGAAACTGTTAGTGGGAGTCCGCAACCGCGCTGGCAGCATGAAGAAGAGGTTTGAAACTTTGTATTCGGAGTCGAATGGCTATGCGCTTTGCGCGTGCAACAGGCGTGCGGGGCGGGAGATGCGAGTGCCGACCCCAGCGGCGCGAAGATGCCCGTA